>CAYRNA010000151.1:0-1511 GCA_964425555.1 uncultured Spirochaetales bacterium | reverse complement strand
TAGAAAAATAATACTAGAAATAAAATAGGTGTTAGTACTGTACTACATGATAAAAAAGGAGATGAAATATGAGAGAAAAAGTGGGAAGCTACTGTTCATGGTGCTTTGAAAAACATAGCTTTCTCTTAAAGAAAGACAATAAGATTTTACGAGATATTTATACATGTAATGGCTGTGGCAAAGAAGTGGTTAAATGTTTTGCTTGCGATAATAAAGCCAAATATTCAGTAATAAAAGACAAAGATATTGATATTAATTTTTGGTCAAACAAGTTCTGCGCTGTCCATGAAGGAAAAATAGCGAAATTTGAAACATTGAATTCTTCTTTAGATAGCATCCTTGAATATCGTGCCATCGTTGAAAGAGATGATAAAAATTACAAGAAATGGGCCAAGACAGCTATGTTCACGGTTGGTGGCGCTGTGGTCCTCGGTCCTATGGCACTGTTAGCCGCTCCAGCGATTGGGGGAACTGTAGGAGTTAGTCTCTTTAGATTGAGCGGAGCCGCCGCAACAAACGCAGGTTTGGCTACCCTTGGGGGTGGTGCATTGGCGGCAGGTGGGGCTGGTATGGCTGGAGGTATTGCTCTTGTTACTGCCGTAGGAAGTGCTCTTGGAGGAACATATGGAGGTGTTATCGCCAATAGCTATTTCGGTGATATTGATGGCTTTGATATCGTTAGGGTGAGGCAGGGAAAAGAACCCGCCGTCATTTGTATCGATGGATTTCTTAGTGACGGGGCAAGTAACGCAGGAGAAAAATGGCTTGATGCCTTAGCAGAAAAGTATCAAGAAAATACGGTTTATTATGTTAAATGGGAATCAAAAAAACTCACAGATTTAGCGTTTTTTTCTGTTAGAGTATGGGACAAAGGGCAGAAGTTGTACCGTGGCGTGAAGATTGCCCTTTCTGCTACAAAAATGGGAGCGAAAAAGATGCTTCCCCTCGGTGGCGCTCTTCAAGTCGCTGAGATTGCGAAAAATCCGTGGTCTGTGGCAGGCGTCAAAGCTTATGAGACTGGGGTTCTTTTAGCCGATATTATTGTCAGAACGAATAAAAAATATATCCTTGTAGGGCATTCTCTGGGGGCGAGGGTCATATACTCTTGTTTGGCATCTCTTACGACAAAAAAGAGAAATTTTATTAAGGATGTTCACCTTTTAGGAGGTGCAGTCAGTAATCGTTGTGAAGTTAATGAGAATGGTTCCGAAGATGTTAATTGGAGTAATATAGAGAGAGCTGTCTCGGGACGTATTTACAATTATTACAGTAAGAATGACAAGGTTTTGACGTTTCTCTATAAGGCAGGTGAAGGCATCAAGTTTGATTTTGGTGATCCTATTGGTCGTAATGAAATAGCCAATAAACATATCAGCAATATTGACGTCAGTGAATTTGTGAGTGGACACAACGCCTACAAAGATACTTTGAGTCAATTCCTCCGTGTGTCCCGTCGTGCACCGACAGAAGATAAACGACCGAGCTTTATACACAGGCTCAAACAGTTCTTC
>CAYRNA010000150.1:0-1531 GCA_964425555.1 uncultured Spirochaetales bacterium | reverse complement strand
CAAACATAATATCAAAAATTTGGAACCTCGCCGACGTATTGCGTGACGACGGAGTAGGTTACGGCGATTATTTGGAGCAGATTACCTATTTGCTTTTCCTCAAAATGGCTGACGAATTTAATCGACCGCCTTACAACAAAGAATTGATTTTGCCAAGGCTTAAAAATGTAGAGGGCAAAGAAATTAAAGACGGCGAGAGATGCGATTGGCCCACTCTTTCGGGTAAAAGAGGTGCGGATCTCGAAGCATTTTACAGCCAATTATTACGCAGTCTATCCACCGAAAAAGGCATGTTGGGACAGATTTTCACCAAGAGTCAAAACAAGATACAAGACCCCTCCAAATTACTCAAAGTCATAGATCTGATAGACAAAGAGAGTTGGAATATGATGGGGGCGGACATCAAGGGTAAAATCTACGAAGGTCTGTTAGAAAAAAATGCCATGGACAGCAGTGGTAGCTCGGGTGCGGGTCAGTATTTTACGCCAAGAGCGTTGATCAAAACCATTGTGGCGTGCGTACGACCCAAAGCGATGAAGACGATAGCCGATCCAGCTTGTGGCTCGGGGGGATTTTTCTTAGCGGCGTATGACTGGATCACGGCGAACAACCAACTGGATAAAGAGGAAAAAAACTTCCTCAAAAATAAAACTTTTTACGGCAATGAAATTGTCGCCAACACAAGGCGCATGTGTCTGATGAACATGTATTTGCACAATATCGGTGAAATCGACGGCAACACTCCCATCAAATCTACCGACGCCTTAATTACGAGCGATACCTTGCATTTTGATTATGTTCTTGCCAATCCTCCTTTTGGTAAAAAAAGTAGTATGACGATTACCACAGAAGAGGGTGATGTCAAAAAGCAAGATATGAACTACAACAGGCAGGATTTTTGGGAAAGTACGTCTAACAAACAGCTCAACTTTTTACAGCATATTAAAACCATGCTGACAGCCGACGGCGAGGCGGCGGTTGTATTGCCCGACAATGTACTTTTTGAAGGCGGAGCGGGCGAAGCCATACGCAAAGAGTTGTTAAGCACGACAGAATTACACACCATATTACGTTTACCGACGGGTATTTTTTATGCTCAGGGCGTGAAAGCGAACGTGTTGTTTTTCAACAATAAGCCTGCGAACAAAACGGCGTGGACCAAAGAGATCTGGTTTTACGATTACCGAACGAATATTCATCACACGCCCAAAAAAAATCCTATGACGTCGGCTCATTTGCAGGATTTCGTCAAGCTTTATAATTCTGAAAATCTGAATAAACGCAAAGAAACATACAGCGAGGAAAATGAAGACGGACGATGGCGTAAATATACTTATGACGAGATTATGGCAAGAGATAAAACCAGTCTCGATATTTTCTGGATAAAAGACAAAAGTCTCACCGATCTGGATAATTTGCCAGATCCCGACATACTCGCCAATGAGATTATTGAGAACATAGAATCTGGCTTGAATAGCTTTAGAGAAATTGCACAAACGATAGAATAATAATCTTCCTCATGCTTTGCAGA
>CAYRNA010000149.1:0-1559 GCA_964425555.1 uncultured Spirochaetales bacterium | reverse complement strand
TAAGCTCTTTGAGAAACCAGTGGTATAAGAATTGGGAGATCTGCCTCGTCGATGATGCAAGCACTAAGAGCGCAACCTTAGAATATCTCAACAAGATAGATGATAAGAAGATCAAAATTAAGCGACTCCCCAAAAACTTGCATATCTCGGGAGCTTCTAACGAAGCAGTCAAAATGGCCACAGGAGAGTATTTAGCCCTCTTGGATCATGACGATGAACTCAGCGTTGACGCTCTCTATGAAAATGTCAAAGCGATAAATCAACACGGTGCAGAATTTATTTATTCTGATGAGGCGATATTAAATAGAAAAGGGAAGCTTATCAATCCTCATTATAAGCCTGATTTCTCTTACGAATTGATACATTCCCAGAATTATATCTGTCATCTTTCTGTGATGAAAAAATCTCTTTTTGATATGGTGGGAGGATTTGAATTGGGAGTAGAAGGTTCGCAGGATCATGACTTATTTCTTAAAGTATTAAAAAACACAGATAAAGTATATCACATTGCCAAGATCCTTTACTTTTGGCGTATAATTCCAGGTTCTACACTTCATGACTCTAATAGTAAAAGTTATGCTCAGGAAGCTGGGAGAAAAGCAGTAGAGAACGCAATTAAAAGAGAGGGAGTTGAGGGAGAAGTGGTAAATGGTCTTGTTGCGGGTACCTATCGCGTCAAATATGGTATCAAAGGTCAGCCTCTTATCAGTGTGATTATTCCCTTTAAAGATAAATCCGAAATCCTGAAGAAATGTATTGAAAGTGTCCTAGATAAATCGACTTATGGCAATTTTGAAATTATAGGAATGAGTAACAATAGCGAAGAGAAAGAAACCTTTGCTGAAATGGAAAAACTCTCTTCCTTGGACAAACGTATCTCTTTTTATGAATACAATACACCCTTCAATTACTCCGAGATCAATAACTACGCAGTAAACCATTATGCCAAAGGCGAATACTTGGTTCTTCTCAATAACGATATAGAAATTATTACTGAAGAATGGCTGGAAAATATGTTGATGTTTGCTCAAATAGACAAGGTCGGAGCGGTAGGTGCGAAGCTCTCTTTCCCTAATGATAGGATTCAACACGCTGGAGTGATTATCGGTATATGTAGGGTTGCGGGACATAGCCACGTAGCATTCTCAAGAGAGGAACACGGATATTTTAGTAGATTAGTTATAAACCAGAATCTGAGTGCGGTTACCGGTGCGTGTTTAATGGTCGCCAGACAAAAATATCAAGAAATGGGTGGTCTTGATGAAGAGAATCTGAAAGTAGACTATAATGATGTTGATTTTTGTCTTAGGCTAAGAGAAAGAGGGTATAGAAACGTCTTTACCCCCTATGTAGAGGCGTATCATTATGAATCATTGACTCGAGGCCCTGCTGAAAGTGCAGAGGCAAGAAATCGGTTGGAGCGTGAAAATAGATTTATGGAAAAAAGACATGCAAAAATTTTACAAGAGGGTGATCCTTATTACAATCCCCATCTATCCCTCAAGAGAGAGGATTTTTCTGTTCGGCGTAAAAAGGATTATCCTCGCTCTCGTTTGAAG
>CAYRNA010000148.1:0-1623 GCA_964425555.1 uncultured Spirochaetales bacterium | reverse complement strand
TGCCCATTGATATTGGGCTATTTCACTATAAACAACTTGCCTAGCCTCAGTGTATTTTTTAGACTGTGAGTTTAGCTTTACTGGGGATTATTATTGAGAGAATTTCTCTTGATTTCAGCAAGATCTTCTCGTGTTAACAGTAACATATGAGTGGGTACTTTGAGCGCATAAGCTATTTTTGCTATGGTGGTCAAAGTTGGATTACGCCTACCGCTTTCTATATCACCTATAAGCCCAGAAGAAATCGAGGCTTGATAGGAGAGAGTCAATTGAGTAAGTTTTTGTTCTCTACGGAGACGCCGAAGATTTGCACGAAAGACGTCACAGACAGTGTCTGCGAACTCTTCTTCATCATAAAATTCCATATAACTATATTGTAATCTTTTCTTTTTCAAGTGACTATTTCTAATAGCGTGGATGGTCTCTAAGGTAAAATGTATGTTATTATTTTATTTTTTTGCAAAATTTTGTAGGATAAGGGAGATAAAAGTAAAAGATGCTGTTAATTGGAATTAGGGAATCTCCAAATTTTTTTTGGATTTAGTGTCACTTGCGAATTATATATATCTTACATTCTGTGCTTCTCTTTAATAATGTAAGGGATATTCATAAAAATATGATTGACTAAAATGATAAATTACGATAGAGTGATAGACTAGTTTTTTACGAGGAGATCATATGACTACAACCAAATTTATTTTCATTTCAACCATTGCCTTTGTGCTGATGGGCTGTACTAAAGAAGTACCAATGACCCAAGATGGCGTTGCGTATTCTGGAGTTATCAGTAAACAATCACCGCTAAACTTTACGGAGACTGTTGCTGAACTAGAAAATCGTATTGCAGCTAAAGGACTCAATCTTTTTACTGTGATCGATCATCGTGCAAATGCTACTGGTGTAGGTTTAGAAATCGAACCGACAACAGTCATCATTTTTGGTAACCCAAACGTAGGTACTTTGGTTATGCAAGACAAGGAAAGCGTCGCGATTGATTTTCCTCAGAAGTTTCTTATTACTGAACGTGAGGGAGTTGTAAGTGTTAGTTATAACGATCCCTATTATCTAAAGACGAGACACGCTCTTTCTGATGCAGTAAATCCTGTTTTAGATAAAGTCACTGGTCTGCTCGATGGCCTTAGTTCTTTTTAAAGTTCTTAAATGAGATAAAAAAAGCACTCCTATTAAGGAGTGCTTTTTTTATGATATACTCGCTAGAGGAGAATCATCCTTGGCTACAAAGTACTCGTTGCTGTACTTTCTGTTGCGGTGAAATCTGTTGAATCTAAGAAGTTCACAAATTCTATAGTGTTCCCGATAAGGGTGTTTTTACCATCCATAGAATTTGCGCCACGGTTATCTTCAATGATAAGATTACCGGCTGCATCTCGTGCTATGTCATAGTCGGCCTGATTTCCTGTAAAATAAACAATATTTACGGCATCGTTACCTTCTATGACATTATCCAGTGAACCTACTTCAATATTGATAGGTTTTGTACCGCTGAGACGAATAGAACGATAGAGTGAACTTTCATCGGTATAAGAGAGTGCAGAGTACAGAAATTCAGTGTTTGTCGTAGAGGCCATGGTATTTTTATATGCGGGAGCGATTCTGCTGTTA
>CAYRNA010000147.1:0-1679 GCA_964425555.1 uncultured Spirochaetales bacterium | reverse complement strand
ACTCTTTTACAAGCTGACGTATTAGAGCAATTAGGATATCAAGCAGAAAATGGACCATGGCGCAACTTTTATCTCTCTGGCGCAACCGAGTTGAGGAACGGTGTGGAAGCCAAAGGAACACCAGCAACCTCTTCACCAGATGTTGTTGCGAATATGTCCAACGATCTTATTTTTGATTATATGGGTGTCTTGCTAAACACAGATAAGGCTGATGGTAAAAAAATGACTATCAACTTTAAGTTTACCGATATAAACGAAAATTATGCTCTCTTCTTGGAGCATTCCGTTCTCAACGCTTGGAGTGATTGGCAAGAAGACGATGCGGACGCCACGGTAAGCCTCAAACGTTCAAGTTTAAATGATATATTGGGAGGTAACGCAACGTTGAAAGACGATCTCGCCGATGGCACGATTAAGGTTGAAGGAGATAAAGATAAATTCTTAGAACTCATAGGAATGTTAGATAATCTTGGTAAAGGATTCTGGTTTAATATTGTAACCCCATAATTTCTATTCTTCTCAGACGAAGCGTTCCTTTTACTCAAAGGAACGCTTTTTTTGTCTATTTTATTTTCCCAATCTTGACTTTTTTCCTACCGTAGCCCCAGCTATTTTAGAACTGAAATAACTCCTCTAAAAATATTATTAAAATAAAAGATTTTTTGATTGACAATCTACATCATATATACCACATTACTATTTATATAACAATTCATCAATGTATAACAAAAAAAGAATACAGATGGGAGGTGTTCTCTTGTACATAGAAAAATATTTTTTTTGACTTAAAAAATCAAATCGCTTTATCCTATTCAAAACGTCAATTATTTATAATAAATAGTTGTATATTTTGATCCTTCTTCATAAAAATGCACACAGTATATGGGAGTTTATAATATGAAATATTTCATTTCAATCTTAATGGTATTTTTTTTATTCAGTTGTAGTCGAGGCTCATCAGTCTTATCACATCTTGATAAAACTCAAAAAGATGCCACATCATTCACCAAAGAAAAAAATGATTCGTTATACGATATTTATCCTTTTAGTGATAAAGAAAGTTTCGAGAACGCAAGAAAAGGCTTTATTGCCCCCCTACCCAATAATGGCGTAGTTAAAAATGACAAAGGTCAAGCTATTTGGGATATGACTCAATACGACTTTATCAAAGAGGGTGAAGAAGCCCCTGATACAGTCAACCCTAGTTTATGGCGACAAAGTCAGCTATTAATGCAAGGTGGATTGTTCGAAGTAGTACCTGGTGTCTATCAAATACGTAACCTCGACCTTTCTAACATGACTATTGTTGAAGGTGATAAAGGTATCGCTATTTATGATCCGCTCATTTCAGCCGAAACAGCGGCAGCTGGTCTTAAGCTTTATTACGAGCACAGACCCAAAAAACCTGTGGTAGCCGTTCTCTATACTCACAGTCATGTCGACCACTTTGGTGGTGTGAGAGGTGTTGTTGACGAGGCAGATGTCAAAGCAGGGAAAGTAAAAATTTATGCGCCCGAAGGTTTCTTGGAGAATGCAATCGCTGAAAATGTGATGGCTGGTGTAGCTATGAGTCGCCGTGCTTCTTATATGTACGGTAACGTCAACGAACCCGGTCCTAAAGGTAGCGTTGGTACTGGTTTAGGTATGACAACCAGCTTTGGAACTGTTACACTTATTCC
>CAYRNA010000146.1:0-1680 GCA_964425555.1 uncultured Spirochaetales bacterium | reverse complement strand
TTTGTCAATTAAGATAAAATTATAATAAATACGGAGAGGTAAATGCAATACTTAATCAAGTTCCTCAAGCATCTGTTCGTACTTTTTATATTGCTCTGAGATATCTTCTTTTGGTTCGCTGGAAATCAAGCTTGTAATGACAATAGCTAGAATTGAAAAAACAATACCGGGTACGATTTCGTATAAATCAAAGATACCACCAGAGAGTTGTTTCCACACCACAATAGTTATGCCCCCGACAATAATTCCAGCCAAAGCCCCATTTCTATTCATGCGAGGCCAATATAAACTGAGCACAATGGCTGGGCCAAAAGCTGCACCAAAGCCAGCCCACGCATAAGAGACAAGGCCTAGCACAGAACTGTTAGGATTTGTCGCTAAAATCAAGGCCAGAACAGAGATGAAAATAACTCCTATACGACCTATTTTTACCACCTCTTCTGATGACGCTTGAGGTTTGAACACTTGCTTGTAAAAATCTTCCGCAAGAGCAGAAGAAGAAACCAACAACTGTGAATCAGCCGTACTCATTATTGCCGCAAGAATGGCAGCCAGTAAAATACCTGCAATAACAGGATGGAAAATCGCATTCACCAATATGATAAATATAGTCTCACTATCCGCTATTCCATATATAGAGGTTTTACTCACATAAACAAAACCAATCAAACCAACCAACAAAGCGCCTATCATAGAAAGAGCTGTCCAAGAAACCGCTATATGACGAGCCGTACTCAGCTCTTTATTAGAGCGAGTCGCTTGAAACCGTGCTAAAATATGAGGCTGACCAAAATAACCCAAGCCCCACGCTACCAGAGAAATAATAGCGATTGCGGACAAAGGCTCACCTTTTGCATCATTCCAAAGCGATAAAAGTGCAGGATTAATGGTATTAAGATCAACAGTCAATTGGTTGAATCCACCTTGCATTGCTGCAATGGGAACAATTAATAATGCTGCTGACATCAACAAGCCTTGGATTAAATCCGTCCAAGATACGGCGAGAAAGCCTCCAAATAAGGTATAAGACATGACACAAATAGTCCCTATGATAACTGCATAGCGATAATCAAGATTAAAGACTGTCTCGAATAATTTGCCACTTGCAACCAAACCAGAGCTGGTATAAAAAAGGAAGAAGAGCAAAATAAAGAAGGCGGAAACACTTTGTATTAATTTAGATTTATCACCAAAGCGACGCGCCAAAAATTCTGGAATAGTTAACGAATCCGTCGCAATACTATAGGTTCTCAAACGCTTTGCACAGACCAGCCAGTTGATCCACGAACCCAGCAGTAAACCGCCTGCCAACCACACGGCCTCCACGCCTGAAGCGTAGGCATAACCAGGCAATCCCAGCAAAAGCCAACCGCTCATATCAGAAGCCCCCGCAGACAAGGCCGCCGTCCATGGCCCCAAAGAGCGCCCCCCCAGAAAATAATCTGCAGAATTTGACGTCCGTTTATAGGCATAGTAGCCAATGGCAAACATCGCTACCAAATAAACAATAAATGTTGCCATGATGGCAAAGCTATTTTCTAGTTGTAAAATATTTTGCACGACAACCGCATCAGTAGATTTTGTACAAGAAGCAAGAAGAATGAGAATAAAGGAGATGAAAAGGACGAAACTAGACTTTTTTTGCATTGGGATCTCCACCTAGGTGATAACGTATAGTAT
>CAYRNA010000145.1:923-1681 GCA_964425555.1 uncultured Spirochaetales bacterium | reverse complement strand
ATTTTTGTCCCAGGATGCAAGTTGTTTTTGGAGTAGTTTATTTGTTCCAGTAGGCCAATTTCTGTAGCTTCGGCTTATTAAGGTCTCACTTACTCCGAATCCAAATTGCTCTATCATCAGTTTTGACCATGTTGCTCTTTTTGGTCTTTTGGAGAATTTTTTGTACATTTGGCTGATCACATTTTTGTTTGTGTTTATATTGGCCTTTCCATTTGAACCTTTTGCTGCCCAATCCATTAGATCTTTTGGAATTTCTGGGATGGCCATGGTTTTGTACATGTACCTTACGTATGCCTCCCTGTTTTTGACTGGGGCAAGGTACGAGTTGTACAATTCTATTCCTTGTCTGTGTAGTATTTTACCTACACTTGCTTTTCTCCAATACGGACACGCTTCGTCCGTTGAACGCCAATTGCTGAAAATGATCCCATGGGCTGTGCCATCCTCCTCCCGTGGGCCAATCCATATTTTCGCGTTCTCCACTTGTGCGAACAAATTTTCCTTGCTCACTGTTGTAAAGACCCAAGCTCTTGAGCGCTGTATGTATGTTTCCTTTGGCCTTTTGCAAGGTATTTCTCAGGTAAGTTTCAAATATGAAATCTCGCCTATAAATCTTCGTTAGAAACTATCCTCACAAGGTATTATAATTATTACCGTATCAACTTAACATATGTAGCAAAGTACAATCAAATATTTTTCAGGAAAGTTTCAAATATGAAATCTCGCCTATAAATCTTCGTTAGAAACTATCCTCACAA
>CAYRNA010000145.1:0-823 GCA_964425555.1 uncultured Spirochaetales bacterium | reverse complement strand
GTATTATAATTATTACCGTATCAACTTAACATATGTAGCAAAGTACAATCAAATAATTTTGGCTGTATATTTCAGTATTACAACCCAAATCAGGAATCTCGCTAATAAATCTTCTCTACAAACATAAACTACCCTAACAAGGTATCAGAATTACATTCAACGCAATTTGCAGGAATTCCAGCTTAATTTAATTTCATACTATTTCTATGCATGCTTTGTGATAAATCGCATTGTATTCTTTTTAGACATTCAAGAATTTGAGGATATTTTTTTTCTTGACTTTTTTTAATTTACTTTTTAACAAGTTGTTCGTTTTACAGGTGGTACAGTCTTTTCCTCACACAGGGACTGCCTGTCTATCTGTGCGAGGGTTTATTCTTCAATAAACCCGTTGCCAAGGGTGAAACCTTGACGTGGTGTAACGGCTTTTTAACCAATATCACCCGACAGGTGAAAAATGTAGAATTTCTAGAAAAGCTTCGAGTGGACACTGTTACGGGATACTGCGAAGAAAAAGACGAAGCAAATGAATTTTCTCCGTGAAGTAATATCCCAATTAGGATATCGTTCTAACGCACAAAACGTTGGCTGCGCTATAGCGTACAAAATAAAATCATTTAGCCTGAACCTAATAAATAAAGGCCCAGTAGCCTGCGAAAAAAAGAGATCTGAATAATAATAATAAGGTCCAGAGGCCGTGCAAAAAAAAAAATGAATAATGCTGGGCCGCAGGCCCAGCAGCCCTCCGCAGGAGCTAGCTGCGAAGCAGCTAGTCTCATAAATAAAGGAGAAACTGTGTGTGTGTGTGTCGGATGTTCGTGTG
>CAYRNA010000144.1:0-1724 GCA_964425555.1 uncultured Spirochaetales bacterium | reverse complement strand
GCGTAGTCTTCAATGCCTGTAATGTCACAAGGCATGCCAGCACTAAATTTTCTCAATAGTTGAAATACTTTCTCAGGAGTACTCCACTTTTCAAGCGTTTTCTCCCAACCAAATTTTTCACCTATACGAAGGAAAATATTAAAATCACTCAAAGCATTCGTTGTAATTTCCTTAGCAACTAAAGAAGCCCCTAGCCGTCTTTCAGAATTGACAAGAACACCTTGTTTTTCTCCAATACCTGCCGCAGGGAAATAAATATCCGCCTCTTTGGACGTTGCCGTATCAGCAAAAATATCTTGCACAACCAAGAGTTCTAGCTTATCTTTAAACAGTTTTTTGATACGATTACTATTAATCCATGAATGTAAAGGATTGGTGTGTACTATCCAGAGCGCTTTGATTTCGCCCGATTCTATGCCATCAATGAGTTTGTCATAGGGCTTTGTCACGTCATCGGGTAGCATGCTATCTTCTATGTCAAGAATATCACAAACCTCTTTACGGTGTTGAACATTTTTGAAATCACGTCCGCCAAAAAGAGAGGTCGTATTGCTGTAAAGGCGAGATCCCATGGCGTTCGTTTGCCCAGTCATGGAACAAGGGCCTGTTCCCGGTCGACCAATATTTCCTGTCATGAGACAAATATTGATAATGGCCTGAGCGGTACGTACGCCTTGATGACTCTGATTAATACCCATCGTCCACCAAAAAGAAACTCGTTTATGACTTTCTATCTTAGAGACAAGTTCGTCCAAAACTTCTGGTGAAATTTCCGTTTCTGCTTCGAGTTTATCACGTGTAAATGGAGCGACACAATTCTTGAATTCGTCAAAACCTTGGGTATGATTTTCTATCATATCGTGATCTAAAGCGGTGCCTCTTTTAATGAGTTCGTTGGCAACCGTGTACAACAAAATCAGATCTCGTTTGGGCTTAACTGCAACGTGTAAATCAGCGACTTGCGCACTTTCGGTACAGCGAGGATCAATAACGATAAGGTCTTTGTCCTCTGTTCTTGCGCCTTTAAAACGATCAAAAACAATGGGGTGAGCGATGGCCATATTTGAACCAATCAGAATAACACAATCAGATTCTTCAATATCATTGTAACAAAAAGGAGGGCTATCAAAGCCAAATGCTTGCTTGTAAGCAACGACAGCGGTGGCCATACATTGACGGGTATTACCGTCGCCTTCTATGCCCATCAGTCCTCTCAGCATTCCCAAAAGAGCAAACTCTTCTGTGAACAATTGTCCTGTGCTGATAAAACCAACCGATTTCTTCCCGTGTTTACTCTGTATGTCTTCTATACGAGATTTAAAGTCAGAAATTGCATTGTCCCAACTGACAACCTTGCGGCTGCCATCTGCTTGACGGATAAGAGGATCTGTCCCCCTATCTGTCGCATTAATAGGATCCATGATCTTGAAACCTTTAGGGCATAGCTTACCTTTACTCACCGTATAATTTTTATTACCTGTGACTTTTAGGACACTTCCGTCTTCTTCTTGGTGAAAAATAAGAGAGCAACCTGTACCACAGTAATTACACATTCCTTGAATTTCTTTTGCCATCGTCTTACTCCATTCTTAACTGAATAATATTAACTGCTTCGCTCGTTTAGTTTTGACTTTTAGGTTTAAGTAACAATGTTACAAAGAAAGAAACGACTCCCCATATTGAAAAGACCCAGAACCCAGAAGCATATCCGACATCGCCAGCAT
>CAYRNA010000143.1:0-1839 GCA_964425555.1 uncultured Spirochaetales bacterium | reverse complement strand
TGAAAAATACTTCAATAAAAAAGATGCTATGGACTCAGCGTTATTTGCTTTTAATGACGCTTCCTTTCCTGATACATTTAATTATTTTTTCCTATATTCCGCTTTACGGTTGGTTGATGGCTTTTCAAGATTATAAACCAGGCAAATTGATTATACAAAGCGAAGATTGGGTGGGTTTTAAGCATTTTATTGAATTATTTCAATCGCCTGATTTTGGCAGAATTTTGCGTAATACCGTGGGGATGACATCGTTGTCTTTGGTTTTTGGTACTCTGGCGACGGTCTTTCTTGCGATTTGTATACACGAAACCAAGCACGGATTTGGTCGAAGAGCCGTGCAGACGGTTTCTTATTTACCCCACTTTATTTCATGGGTTATTGCGGTAAATTTTGTGCTTGCTTTTTTAAGAATTGATGGCTTTTTAAATAACTTATTGATTTCGCTCAATATTATAGATGAGCCTTATTTGTGGATGGGTAATGAAAAATTGTTCTGGTGGGTGATTGTTTTTTCTGGTATTTGGAAAGGAATAGGTTGGGGAGCCATCATTTATTTGGCAGCAATGAGTGCTATTGATCCTCAATTGTATGACGCCGCGGATGTCGACGGGGCAAGGCGCTATCATAAAATTTGGTACATTACTTTGCCAGGAATTCGACCAACGTTTATGATCCTTTTCATCCTTAATATAGGCAGTCTGCTCAATGCAGGTTTTGAACAGCCTTATTTATTGCAAAATGGACTCGTCCAAGAGTATGCGGAGGTTTTTGATACTTATATTTTACGCTATGGTATTGGTTTGGGGCGTTATTCTTATGCAACCGCCGCCGGTATCTTCAAAAGTGTTGTAAGCATAGTTCTGATCGTGATAGCGAATCAAACGGCAAAACGATTGGGCGAAGAAAGTATTTACTAGGAGAATCGTATGGGATTAAAACAAAAAAACTGGGATGATATTGTTTTTGATACGATCAAAATACTCTTTCTGTCTTTGGTCGCTATCAGTTGTATCTACCCTTTTGTAAATGTACTTGCCGTTTCTTTAAATGATTCGCTCGATACAATAAAAGGAGGCCTCACGCTTTATCCTCGTAAATTTACGCTCAATAATTACAGTGAAATATTTAAGAATGATAATCTTTTAGTGGCCTTACAAAATTCGGTATTGCGAACCGTACTTGCTGTGGTAACGCAAGTTTTAGCAAATTTAATGGTCGCTTATGCTCTTTCTCGTAAAAAGTTTGTGTTAAAAGGTTTGATCACCAAACTTTATTTAATCACTATGTTTGTGGGTGGCGGACTTATTCCTGGATATTTCTTAGTCCGAAATTTGGGTTTACTCAATTCTTTTCACGTTTATTGGATACCAGGGTTAACGTCGGCATTTTATATTATTATTTTGCGTACTTACCTTAAAGGCATGCCTGACAGTCTCGCCGAATCCGCAGAGCTAGAAGGAGCGAATGACTTTCGTATTCTTTTTTCCATCATTATGCCCCTCACGCTTCCTGTGCTGGCAACAATTGCCCTGTTTACGGCAGTGGGTGCGTGGAACTCGTGGTTTGATGCATTTTTGTATAATGGTAACAATGCCTCACTCACTGTTTTACAGTACGAACTGATGAAAATGCTTTCGTCTATTGATGCGGTGACTGGTGGAGCGGGTGATACTTTGAGTAAAGCTTTTAGTCAGCAGGCAACAAAAAATTCTAGTTTTGTAACGCCAACATCTGTGCGTGCCGCTATGATTATGGTCACAACCATTCCTATTATTGCGGTTTACCCTTTTCTTCAAAAATATTTTACATCAGGCCTCTTGATAGGCAGTTTAAAGGAAT
>CAYRNA010000142.1:0-1891 GCA_964425555.1 uncultured Spirochaetales bacterium | reverse complement strand
AAGGCTCCTTGCATCACTTTATATTATCCACGGATAAATATTCTGTTGTAAGTGAGTCCTTCGTATACGAGTGAATAGAGTCCGCTTAACGGTAGCGTCGTGGTGTCATCCTCGTGAGTGATGACTATGGTGTTGGAAGAACGTGGGCTTGTGTCCGTGTGAAAGTTGATGCTTTTGCCGAGATGACGCACCAACACGGTAGACGGCTTAATCGTGGGAAGCAGGCTTAGCGTTAGCGTCTTCTCGTCGATCTCCTGCGTTTGAATGAGCGAATTAGAAAAGAGCATGACAACCAGTGTTCGCCCCTCGTCATCATTTAATGTCAGCGACGCAAGACCGTACTGTCGCCATTCGTCTCCCGTCACCAGCTCATTGTGCGTACTACTTTCTCGCCAACCCTCAATCACCTGAGCAGGCTTGACCGCCACCGCAATCACTTCCCCTACCTTGGTTGCCGTATCGCCCTGTAAACGTGTGCGTTCAAGCGGAGATTTTCCGCTAAGAGAATGCGTCAGCCGTTGAGCCGCCACAAGATCATGCGCATATTGAAGAGCCGTTTTATCAAGCAAAGCTTGGCTATAGAGTAGAGGCAAGGCTTCTTGCTTGCGCCACAATAAAACCGATTCGGTGACTTTTTTGCTAAAATCAACATCCACCGTTGGTGAAATCTCGCTCACTTTTTGAGCCTGCAAATACAGCGTAAAAGCCAGGAAGAATAACACACAAAGCAGAGAATGGAGTTGCGGTTTACTGATATTTATATTGTGCTCCCCGCTTTCACATTCATTAAACGGTGATTTTTGTCCTTGTAAATGAGCCAATGAGCAAGATGTTTGTACGGATCTAAATTTTCTCTCTTGTTGACGAGGTTGATCTCACGCCAATAATACAAAGCCTGTTTGTGGCGTTCTTCTTCTGTCAATTGCGCAAATAAACGCTGATAAATAGAATTGGCGTCCTTGAAACTGTGTTGAAAAAAATATTCAAAACGTGCGAGAAACCATTGCTCCAAGATCTCTTCGTCCACCTCAAGATAGAGGCACAAAGAAATCAGTTCGCCGTATTGTTCTTTTCTTGCTGGAGTGAGCCACGGCAAAATATTAAGCCCTTCTAATATTATGATGGGGGCAGGTTGCACCAATTCCACTTTCTTCGCATCTATGTCATAAATTTTGTGAGAATAGAAGGGGAGATTAACCGCATTCCCCGCCTTCAATTTGCTCAGACTCGCACTCAAATTGGCGTCGTCATAACTCTCGGGCCAGCCTTTTTTGTCGCTGAGATTCTTTTCCGCCAGCGTCTTATTATCGTAAAGAAAACAATCGAGGCTAATGAGAGTTGTCGTCAAACCGTAACTCTGCAAAAGTTGCTGCAAGTGCTGTGACAAAGTCGTTTTACCAGAAGCGACACTCCCCGTTAGGGCAACGACAAAAGGTTGCATCGTCGGTGTTGCACGACTGTGTTGCTGTGCTGCCGCCGCCAAATAGCGTCCCAGCATCACGACCCTGTCATCCATAGTCATTTCGCAGGCATTTTTATCGGCAGACCCATAGCTCTGTGATGAAAATAAATCGAGGGGTATTTTTGTTTTCATGCTTTTCATCTTAAGCAAGAGGCTTGCTTATTTATCCCATACTCAGATTGTTGTGATGTAATATTGTTTAAACGCTAGCAAATATTTTATGAGAAAGAAACATAAAAAACAATTGATTAGGGACTTTTACGCTAGCAGTCATTGAATATTTAAGCCGAATCATGTAAAATAATGCTAGATTACGGGCTATAGCGCAGTGGTTAGCGTACAAGTCTGGGGGACTTGGGGTCGGCAGTTCGAATCTGCCTAGCCCGAATTTGATCAAGACCGTCTCAGTTAAACTGGGACGGTCTTTTT
>CAYRNA010000141.1:0-1981 GCA_964425555.1 uncultured Spirochaetales bacterium | reverse complement strand
GTGATCAATTTTCATAGAATCAAGAATCTGCGAAATTTGTCCTCGGTGGTAAATCTGATGATTCATCACGTGTAAAAAATAAAATGAAGGACTCTGAGTCAAGACACTTCCACCAATTTCTATCGTGCGAACTTCGTCCCAATTTCCCGTGAGACCTTGGACAAGATCCAAATACAACTGGTCAATTTCTCCACTTAACTGCGACAATTGTTCAAAATCAGGGACAAGCTCTTCTTTCATTTTGAATAATTTGCCGACATAAGGGTGGTCGAAGGCCGCATGCTCAGAAAAGAACTCCCTCAAGATCATTAACACACGCAGAGACGCCCAAGGCATATGATTGAGAATACCCCAGATAGACGAAAAATAGCTTCCTCTGTCTGCTCGCAACTCTTCATCACTCAATGAACGAGCAATGTCGAAGAGGGCCTTATTATCAAACCGATTGTTCTTGACTTGTATGATGAGCAACTGTTGGGCATTATACATCATTTTCTCCTATTTTTTGTGAAAGTGAATGCACTGTTTATCCGTGAATCATTGGTTATTATGCACAACATGCAAACTCAACGAACCTGCGTGCTTATTCGCCCATATCATAGGAAAAAGGCTGATAAGGCTCGCTGTTTCTTTCTAAGGCGATGAGATAGGTTTCGAAAGATTCTTTGCGAACGGCCTTGGGTTTGAAAAAACGGACTTTTGCAAAGTAGTTTTGCAGCAAGTTTTGTTGATCTTTTTCTATGCCTCCGCCTTGAAACAACTTACAGATAAAATGCCCTTGCGGTTTGACCCATTTGAGCGCTAAATCGCTGATATTTTCTACCAGTCCTGCAGAACGAGCGCTGTCTACGGTTTTGTTTCCTGTGGTTTTGGGAGCGGCGTCACTCATCAGAATATCGAGGGGCAAATAGGCCTTGAGCTGCGTCTCTAATTCGCTGCTAAAAACATCGTACTGAAAAAAGTGGAAATTGCTGGCGTAGTATTCTTTGGACATGCTTGCTATGTCTATGCCCACAACTTTTCCTGCGGGAGCCACCGCTTTGCAAGCATAGAGCGACCAACTTCCCGGAACACAACCGACGTCTAAAACATTGGCTCCTTTAAAGAATAAACCAAATTTTTCGTCTATCTCTTTGAGCTTGTACACGGAACGTGCGGGGTAGCCTTCTTTCTTTGCTTGCTGAGAATAATGATCGGGGGCTTCGTATGATCGTGCTTTCGCCATGCTGCTTCCTTTTACGCCAGAGACGCGACAAAATCTTTGATTAACTGATATGTCGCTTCGGGCTTTTCGCTGTGTACCCAATGCCCCGTATCAAGGCTAGGCGTGGTAGAATGCGGAAAATAATGCTGTATCGTTTCTTGATCAGAGTCACAGATATAATCGGACTGTTCGCCCTTGATGAATAATGCAGGCAGGCTTTGCGTCTGCCATTTTTCTTGGGGAAATGCGAAGAGATGGTCTATGTTGGCTCGCAAAGATTTGAGGTGAGGTATCCACTCATAACGACCATCTCGCATGGCTATATTGGTCAGCAAGAACTGTCGCACGGCTTTCTCAGGCTCTATGACGGCTAGGTTTTCGACGATTTCCTGTGTGGATGACTGACTCTCTAAATCGAAGGCAATTAGGTTTTCGAGCAAGGTGGTCAAGCCTTGGTGGCTGTCGCTGTAAACACGGGGAGCCATGTCTACGGAGATGAGAGCTTCGCAAAAGTTGCTGTATTTTTGCGCGTAGTGCATGGCAACTTTTCCGCCCATAGAATGCCCCAAGACTATGACTTTTCCTAGCTTTTCAGCTTGTCTGACATTTTCAATATCATCGACCATGACATCGTAATTCATTTCATCAGAATGAAAGGATGCGCCGTGGTTTCTCAGGTCAAAAATATAAACCTGATAATCTCGCGCCAGTCTTTTACCTATGCTCAACCACGTGTTCAGATGTCCGAGCAGACCGGGGAAGATGAAGATGGTTTGC
>CAYRNA010000140.1:0-1986 GCA_964425555.1 uncultured Spirochaetales bacterium | reverse complement strand
CTCTTCGATGCTTGTAATAAATTTATCGTTTTGATATTCTTGAATAAATATTTATAAATTGGTGTAATTTTAACGAATGGAGTTTTCATGATACCTAAAAAAATGTCGCTTGCAAAAAAATTGCCTTGGCTTGTCACGATAGCACTGGTTATTCTCATTCTGGTACTTCCCGAATCCTTTTTTCGATGGGATGCATTTAACTCTCTGCAAAGACGGACTCTTGCTATTTTTGTCTTCGCCGTTATCTCGTGGATCTTTGAACTACTGCCCTCATTTGTCACCTCAGTCGTGATCGTCTTAGTAGAGCTACTCTTTCTCTCTGACAAGGGTTTGAGCTGGGTAAGACTCGACAACGCTCTCCATTATCAGGATATTTTTGACTCTTTTGGAGCGGGTATTTTGCTTCTTTTTGTAGGAGGCTTCTTTTTAGCAAGAGCGACAGAGAAAACACGCTTGAGTGGTGTTCTCGCCAATATCATGCTTAAACCCTTTGGAACAAGTCCTTACTCAGTTCTTCTGGGGATCATCTTGATTACGGCGGTTCTCTCCATGTTTTTGAGTAATACGGCGACGACAGCCCTTATGTTGTCTATCTGTTTACCCTTGCTACGTTCTCTGAGAGAGAAGAGTCGACTTCGCATCGGGTTTCCTATGGCGATTGCGTTTGCGGCGAATATTGGGGGTATGGGAACACCCATAGGAACTCCCCCCAACGCCATTGGCTTGGCCAATCTCGAGTCGGGGATGGGTGTCAATATTGGCTTCGCTTCTTGGATGTTGTTGGCGGTACCTTACGTCCTTGTTCTTCTATTTGCGTTATGGTTTTATATTAAAATCGTTTATAAGACGAAGCAAACAGAGCTTGTTTTAAAGATACCGATCGACTCTTCTGTGAGCAAGCAGAAGCGAAATAGAACAATCTTTGTCTTTGCTCTTACTGTTTTCTTGTGGCTAACAGATTTTTGGCATGGCATTAATAGCTACATCGTTGCGATGATCGCAATTGTGTTATTGTTGGTCTTGGGCGTGCTTGATAAAACCGACTTAAATGGAATTAGCTGGGATGTTATCTGGCTAATGGTTGGGGGAATTGCTCTGGGTGAAGCGATGTCTTCAACGGGAGTGGCGGCCGGTATGATCTCTCTCTTACCCGTCGAATCGGCAACGCCAGCAACGATTACTATCTTAATTACGATTTTTGTTCTCTTTATGTTCTTTATGTCAAATTTTATGTCCCATACAGCTGCGTCAAACTTTATCGTTCCCTTGGCCATCGTCTTCTTGACAAACTTCCCTCATTTAGAAGATAGTGTTGCTGTTACTTACATGTTGCAAATTGTATTTGCCTCATCTATCGCAATGCTACTACCTATCAGTACCCCTCCCAACGCCTTGGCCTATAGCACGGAGATGTTTAAAACAAAAGATATGTTGATAGGCGGAAGTATTATGGGGCTTTTAGGACTAGTGATTGCGCAGTTCTATCTACCTTTTGCCATTCGAATATTAGGTTTTTAATCGTAGGGTACCTCTAAAAAGATCGAGTTAGAACTGAAAAAGAGTTTTTTCGAGGTGTCCGGTGGTAAATAAAAAAGGGTACCTCTAAAAAATCGATTTCAGAAAATAACGAAGAGATTTTAGAGGTGTTCAAAAGAGAGTGGGGAGGTATTATGACGATTGCTCTGCAAATGCATATTTTGAGGAGATTAGGGGATATTAACACTCAGCTGAATTTTTGTTTACAAAAGAAGGTTAATTATGTGCAAACCTACGACTTTCAGGGACAAGATCCTGAAACATTTAAACGAGATTTGGGTTGGTACAATATCAAACCTATCTCAGCGCATTTTAGTTTTAAAACAATACAGGAAAAACGTGAGGCTGTTTTTAGTTATCTTAAAGAGTTTGAAATTCCTTACTGTGTTATTTCACATCCACAAAGCGATGACCCCACAGTGTGGAACCACTTTTTCAACTATTTAGATG
>CAYRNA010000139.1:0-2034 GCA_964425555.1 uncultured Spirochaetales bacterium | reverse complement strand
CTCGTAAATCTGCGGTAAATAACAATAAAAGGCAATTTTAACACTGCCCGACAATTCTTTTGCCTGTAAAATAGAACCATGACAGTCTCCAATTATACGACATATTTGCCGACGTAAAAATTTATTTTCCGCCCAAGGCATGCCAATCAATAGACTTATAGCATGCGAACATTGCCCCAACATTTTATTGTCCAATTGTTTAAAAAATGATGCAGGCAAAGATGACGTCTTCACCAGAGATCGACAAAAATCAATTTGATTGATAATGCGCTGGGCTAAGCGTTGTTGCTTAATCGCACCGTGCATGGTGGAGCTTTCGTGTATGCAATACGTGATGACAGGCAAATTTAAACAGCTGACCCTCTGTGCCACAAGAAGTGCTTCCAGAACAAAAGGGAAATCTTCTATCATTTCGCCCGTCGGTTGACTTATTGTATTTTGTTGCAAAAATGTTCGTTTCCACAGCTTGTTCCAGCAAAATCCCAACGGGTGCAAGCGGGATGAAAAATCATAATATTGACTGAAATATTCAACGCCCGAAGTAATTTTTGCCGTTTGACTAAATTCAAAAAGGCTACCTTGGGTGTCTGACTGATAAAAATTGAGCTCGAGCATTTCAAGGTTTTGTTCGTGAAAAAAAGCATGGGCTTCGCTCAAATTTTCTACCGATGTCAACGAATCATCACTATCCAAGAAAAACAAGGTCTCTGCTTTTGCGAGTTCTATTCCCCAGTTGCGACACGCAGCCTGACCACGGTTTTCCTCAAAAGAATAAACGTGTCGGCGTGATGATTTTTCTGCCCACTGTTCCAACTGACTCAGCGTATCATCGGTGGACTTATCATTAATACAGATGATTTCAAAGTCCAGAGAACAGTGGTCTAGCTCGAGCAAAGAAGCGAAAAGTTTCGGTAAATGTTGCCCTACATTATAGCAAGGAATGATAATGCTGAGATCAGGCATAATGAGTGAGCATACGCCCCGTATAAGGTTGTTTTCCTAGGCCTATTTCAATTTCAAACAGGGCGAAAAAGTTCACTCTATATTGAAACAAATACCACGGCAATTGCGGAAGTACATATAGATACACCAAGCGGTTAACCTTCATCACTCTGAACTTAAACAGATATTTAATAGCCATTTTGATGCGTGACGCAAAGGACAACGAAGGAAAATTCGCTTTTGATGCCATGGGTGATTGCTTGTAATAATGCAACCAGATGGCACCGCAATTACTTTCGCCGCCCTTCCACGGTTTGGCGCTAACATAATGAATAATAGCCGCATTGTTCACGCTGTTACGCAGTTGTTTTGCCGTCACACCGTGCTTGTCATGAAACACTTTGCGAAAGCTCACTTGTTCTGCCAAACTCCACCACTGTTGATAGTGTTGCTGATAAATATTTAGCGCATTATATTTCAAATCGAGCGCTTTAATTCGCCCACGACATATCCAATTAATGGCATCCTGATCGTGGCGAAAAAGTGTATGATCCATGGCGTATTGCTTAATGGCACTCGCGGTATTTTCCGCACGCATTTGCACAAGATTGAGCAACAACACCCCTGAATTAATGTAAAATTGACCGAAATTTGAAAACATCAACACCGCAGAACCTATATCCTGCACGCCCCCCAGAAGGTTGTCTTCTAAAGGTGTGTCATACAGTGCCTGAAGATCTTCTTGCACGACCGTATCGCCGTCCAAGTAAATGGCTTTTTCTTCGTTGGGAAGGAGTTCGGGCAAATCAATGCGATAATAAGCCGCCGCCGAAAGTGAACCCGTGTGAACTCCGTCATAACTATTCGTCATGTCAATAAATTCTAAGCTATGCTGGTTGTTTTCCACCAAACTCATCAAGGCCGATTGCGAACTTTCTAAGATGCCGTCGTTCAAAATGATGATGCGATAACGGGTATTTTCAGCCGCATTGATAATCAGCGAAGTCAAAGCTACGGATGTCACCATGGCGTAGTTATCATCGCAGGAAAATACAATAGGTATAGCTTTTGCGCTCATATTTTTCTCTCTTT
>CAYRNA010000138.1:0-2037 GCA_964425555.1 uncultured Spirochaetales bacterium | reverse complement strand
TATTCTTACGTATATCACTATTTATTTTATTCCTTCACACATGGTCTTAACGCAGTTTACCTTGTTTATTGTGGCAACTCTCGCTGCTGCCATTCCAGGCATTGTTGGTTGGGCTATGCTACCTGATTGCGTTGAATATGGCGAATACAAAATAGGAATTAGAGGCGAAGGCATTATCACTTCTAGCATGACCTTTATTAATAAATTTGGCATTGCCATAGGGGGATTACTAGGGGGCGTACTGCTTGGCGCTACCAATTACATTCCTCAGGCGGAAATTCAGAGTGAAGCGGTTTTGTCAGGAATAAAACTAGGTCGTCTGTTTTTCCCTATTGCTGGTTATATTTGTTCCATTATTGCGATGAGATTCTATTCTATTACCAATGAAAAATTTGCAGAAATAACTGAAGCATTAGCTAAACGAAATGCTTAGTACAAAGAGTATGTAATGAATATTGGGAAAACCTGCTTTCGTTCATAAAATTTCAGCGAATAATCATACGAATAAAATTCAAAAAAAAGATCCTCATTTATTAATAAAAACAACAATCACAAAAGGGAATATATTATGAAAAATTATGTAAAAAATACAGAGCGATTCAGCTTTGGCTTTGGAGTATTAGGGCAAAACATTATCTATGGGTTTCTATCTGCCTACTTGCTCCACTATTATACAAATGTTGCTTTAATACCGACAACGGTAACAGCCATCTTGTTTTTAGTCGCAAGAATCTGGGATGGGTTTAATGACCCGTTTATGGGGATATTAGCGGATAAAACACGTACGAGATGGGGGAAGTTCAGACCTTATATGCTCTTCGCACCCATTCCGATCGCCATTATGACAGTGTTAGTTTTCTCTGTACCAGACATTTCTCTCCAAGGCAAGATTGTCTATATTTTTGTAACCTAATATTTTGTGGGGCATGGTTTATACCGTTGCAGATATTCCCATGTGGTCGCTAAACGCAGTGATTAGCCCTAATCACAAAGAACGAACAAGTATCATTTCTCTTATTTCTATGTTCTCATTTATTGGACTGATAACAGCTTCTGCTGCAACAATGCCTTTATTGATCAAATTGGGCGGTCCAGAATCACCAGAATCTTACTCTAAAGTAGCTCTTGTTTTTGGTATTTTTTGCGTCATCTCAATGAGTTGTATCTTCTTTTTCACAAAAGAAAGAGTAGAAAGCAAGAAAGAGAAGATCAGCATAAAAGATAGTTTTTCTACAATCACACAAAATAAACCACTTCTTTTAATTATCCTTTCTTTTTTACTCATTATCTCACTACTGACTATTACTCAAGGGATTATGGTATTTTTTGCAGAATACAATCTAGGCGATAGCAAACTTGTAACGACACTCACATTTGCCTTATTTATACCCCTTCTCTTTGGAACAGGGTTGACTGGAATTATTGCAAATAAAATTGGCAAAAAAAAGACCTATATTATATCTTCAGTACTGAGAGCTTTAGCTGCTTTGATTTATTATTTTATTGGATATCAAAATTTAACTTTAGTCTATGTTTTCATGGGATTAAATGGATTCTTTATGGCTTTCCCAGCTGTTCTCCTCACTTCAATGATTGCCGATAGCGTCGACTTTTCAGAATGGAAAACAGGGATTAGAAGCGAGGGACTTGTCTTCTCCATGAGAACTTTTACGGCAAAACTTGGTTCGGCTGTTGGTGGCGGTCTTTCCGCGCTGTTATTGGGGTTCTATCATTTTGTACCCAAACAGGCGATTCAATCTCCTGAGACTCTTCAAGGTATTTTTAATATTTTTTCTCTTTTTACTTTTATTGCCGTTCTTGTCAGTCTTATTCCCATCCTTTTCTACGATTTACCAGAGGAAAAATTACTTAAGATAAAAGAAGAGCTTAGAGGAAGTGATGCCTAATGCAAGATAAATTTTCGAATAAACCAGACTATCAAAATCCTTATATCATTGAAAGGAAAAGGAAAATTACTTAAAATAAAAGAAGAGCTTAGAGGAAGTGATGCCTAATGCAAGATAAATTTTCGAATAA
>CAYRNA010000137.1:0-2042 GCA_964425555.1 uncultured Spirochaetales bacterium | reverse complement strand
CAAGAGTTTAACAATCCTAGTGAAAATAAATGGGCCATTCGCTTTAGCCCTAATAATTCTTACCTTGATTATTTTTTCTTGACCGCCTATGGCTTTAGGCTCTTTGGTCCTACAAGTAACGATAGTGCAAATCCAGGCTGGGATTCACCAGAAGTTATTGAAGGCTTGCGTTATTTTAAAAGCCTAAGAGCCATTTGGGATATTCCTAGTGTAGACGGGACGGAAGATTTCATCGAAACTGAATTTGCCAACGGTACGACCCCTTATGTCATTACTGGCCCTTGGAAAATACAAGAATTTAAAGAAGCGGATCTCAATTTTGGCGTAACAAAAATCCCTACATTTCCAGGCAATAAAGAACCCATTGTTTTCAGTGGTTCACAAATCATCAATGTTTCTTCTTACACCCCTTATCCCAATGCGGCGCGTCGTTTGGCAAAATGGTTGGTGGAGCCCGAACAGTTGTCCATTCTCTATGAAATCACTGGACGCTTACCTGCTTTGAAAGACATAGAATCACTACCTGCCGTAGCTGCTGATCCTTATTTAATCGGTATTGCCGAGCAAGCACCCTTCAGCTACCCTATGCCTTCTATTGCAGAAATGGCTTTTGCATGGGAACCACAAAGAACTTTATTCCAGTTTGTTTGGGACGATGCGCTCACTCCAGAAGAAGCTGTAAAAAAAGCAACCGAAGATTTTAAGGTGACCATGGAAACGTCTAAAAGCAGCGAATAGATGAAAAAAACCAATGTTTTGCTGATACTCGCAGATCAATTAAACTATAGTTTTTTGCCACAGCACAGCGAAGATAAGCCAGAACTCAAAGGATTTCACGCCCTCTTGTCTTCGGGAAAGAAATTCTATCAGAGTTACTCTTGTTATCCGCTGTGTTGTCCCGCAAGAACGTCTTTGTTTACTGGTTTGCGTCCTGAAACTCACGGTGTACTCAACAATCATTTTCCACCAGAATTCAATTCACTTGAACGCCATGCGGTGAGTGAGGAACGCTCTACGTTGGGTCAATCTTTTGCCGATGCTGGTTATGATTGCGGATACTTTGGCAAGGAGCATGCCAGTGGTTATGGCTGGGTTGGCGCAAATGACACGGGTAGCCTCACTTATAATGGCGGTGGCTATCTCGCCGAAGGCTCTGTTTTCGACCAAATCTTCACCAAAGATGCCGTTGGTTTTCTGCAAAAAGACAGAACCTCTCCTTTTTATGCCACGGTTTCTTATATCAATCCTCATGATATTTGTAAAACTCTGGGACCTCCGATTTCGGGGAAAAATATAGGTGATGCCCTCTTTTTTTGTCGCAATGAAAACGAAAAATATTTGCGCGAACAGGAGAGACCACCGTTGCCACACAACTTTAATGACATTGACTTGCAGGGCATACACAATCCTAAAGACACAATGTACGAAGAGTTACCGTTATGGAGTGAAAATGATTGGCAACGTTATTTAGCTGTTTATTCTTTGTTGATAGAAAATCTAGACTGGCAAATACAAATACTTTTGCAAACACTCAAAGATACGGGTCAAGACGAAAATACTTTGATTTGTTTTACGACAGATCACGGCGACATGATGGGCAGCCACCAGTTAATAGCCAAGACTGTTTTCTATGAAGAATCCGTTAAAACACCTTTCATTTTGTCGTGGCCCGAACATATCAAAGCCGACACTACCGAAAAAGACAATTTTATTTCAACAATTGATGTGATGCCGACTTTATTGGATCTGGCAGGCGTGCCTGTTCCCTCAGATTTGGATGGCATTTCTCTCAAGAAAATTTGCTTAGAGGAAACAGAAGAAGTCATTCAAGATGAAGTCAGAGCGGTGAATTCTTATGCAAAGATGCTCAGGTTCTCTCACTATAAATACGTACGCAGTACAATTAATGGCGAAGATCACGAGGTTTTGATTGACTTAGAAAAAGACCCCAAGGAAAGCTTGAATTTCGTCGAAGACAAGTGCTATCAAGGAGCTTTACAAGAGGCCAGAAGACGCTTTATATCTCACTCTTAAAATCTGTT
>CAYRNA010000136.1:0-2050 GCA_964425555.1 uncultured Spirochaetales bacterium | reverse complement strand
CCGCAAAAGTATAGCGCAACATACCTGGCAAGCCCTGAATCATCTTCGTTTCATCGGGCAAGTCCAGTCTACCCATAACCTCACCAAAAGTAATCACTACATTTTTATTCATCTAAATACATCTCTCCATGCTTAAATTTATCACTATATTTCATCTCTTATTGCCACAACATTTTTTGCCTGTCGTGTAATTTCTTGCCAATTTTTCGCTTCAATTAAATCTCGAGACGCAATCCAAGATCCACCCACAGCCCCAATCAAAGGATTGCGTAAATACGCCTTCACATTATCGCTATTCACGCCTCCCAGAGGAATGTAACGTAAATTTAAATGCGCATAAGGTGCATTCATCGTCTTCAAATAAGACAATCCGCCCAAACCTTCCGCAGGAAAAAACTTCAGTAAATTAATGTCATAGTCCAACGCCATTTCAATATCAGAAGGCGTAGCAATACCCGGAAAAAACGGAATATTCAACTCCTTAGCCTTTTGCAAAATCTTGGGATTCAGACCAGGTGCCACAGCAAAAGGAACACCTATTTTTTCAAGTGCAACAAGCTGTGTCGTTTTAATCACAGTACCCACACCCAAAACAACTTCAGGATATTCATCTCTAATAATTTCAAGCGCCTCAAGAGAAAAATCAGTCCGTAAAGCCAACTCTAACACTCTAACACCACCAGCCAAAAGAGCATCCATAGTCGGAATTAATTCTTCCCGAGAACGTAAAACCGTCACCGCAATAATCTGTTCTCTTAAAATAATATCTACAATATTTTCCATTTATTTAATCTCACTCTCTATCTTCTTAACAGCTTTAACAAGCACCTTACCCAACCCATGAAAATCATTCTCATTCTTTAAAAGCGTCGTCGTCAAACTAACAGCCAAATCAAGATGATGGAAGCGAAAAGATACTCCGATACACTGAATATGGTCTTCATTTTGCTCAATCTCATAGGCGTAACCTCGCTTTTTAAACTCAACTAAAGCCTGACGCAAATTACTTTCATCCGTCTCGGTTTTCTCAGTCCAGCCAACAAGTTCTTCCTTTGCAAAATAATTTGTCAAATCTCTCTCATCAAAAAGCATCATAAGCGCTCGACCCGCACCCGTAGAATACAGCTTCAACCTATCGTTAATCTTTGATTTCAACAAAATAGAACCCAAGCCCTCAACCTTATCCAAATAAAAAGCGATATTACCCTCACGTTGAACCAAGTGAATCGTCTCACCCGTGCTCTGCGCAATTTCAACAAGATGAGGATGAATCAAATCCACATAACGGTTGACCCCCACCTTTGTATTCAACCAGCGTAACAAAACCGATCCCAGACTATATTTGTCCTTTTCCCTATGCAGCATCTTCTCGCCCACCAAGCTCGCAAGCCGACGATGAACAGCAGTCTGCGGTAAACCCGTCTTCTCAACCACTTCCTTCAAGCTCATTTCTTTCTCATGCGATAAAATGCAATCAATAATCTGTATATCTCTTTCACTCATTCTTAAATATAATAGCCTTTAATTTCCGAAAAATGGAATCCTTATTCCGTATAATGTAATTTACAATTCAAGTGTAACACACAATTTTTCATCCGTCAAGTTTTTTTTAAAAAAATATATATTTCTATAATGATTCTCTGGGCGTGCCCCTCTCCTAACGTCGACGGTCGGGCTATGCGGGGGTACCGTGCTAATGCACCGCCTCGCAAGCTCAGCGCCCCTACTATCCCTCACGCTTAACTAAAACTTAGAGACCATCTGAAGGTGGTCGCAAAGTAAGAAGCGATCAGGCTTCCATTCCACTTCGTTCCATTCCAGTCCCTCACGCCATCTTCAGGCTCAAGGCGAATACTCTCCGATGCAAAGCATTTCCCGTGAACTTCCGCTTCACTTGAATTCTTTACACTGACCGCCACCGTCAACTCAATACGGGCAAACCCACAGTCAGGAGTATTTCCCAGTAAAATATCTCTTCGCATTTCCATTCTCTCCCAAATAAAACCTCACTAGACACATTGACATATTCAAATCTATCGATATAATATTT
>CAYRNA010000135.1:0-2106 GCA_964425555.1 uncultured Spirochaetales bacterium | reverse complement strand
TGGCAACCGTTTTTCTTCCCCAATCTGACTCTAGGCGCCAATTGGGCTCTGATGAATAAAGGCGGCGATATAAGTGCCCTCAATGCTTTTTCTCTGCCTACTTATGTCATTGATAGAGTCTTTAATACCAATTTCAGATTGCAGAATGATCCCACCCTTGGACCAGCAAATTCAGACAACCAGTTAACCTCTGTTACTCTCGATCTTCGTTTTCCAACATATGGCTTTGATATTTATACTGAATTAGCAAAAGAGGATTACAGCCCACAACCAGAGCATACTCTCTTTTATACCTTTGGTTTCAATAAAGCTATAAACTTTAAAGACGTAGGTAAGGGATTAGAATTATTCTGGCCTACATTCTATGAAAAGACGACATCATATTTTAATAGTGAGCGTGGTTTATTGTTAAACTATGAACTCACCAATTTAGGTGTAAGTCGTACTCAAAACGTTATTTTTCATACAGATAACCTCTCAAATTATTATACACATTACAGAGAAGTGCACGGCTACACTCAAGACGGTCAACAAATAGGAGCAGCTATACCCGTTGGTTCCGACAGCCAAACCTATGGATTCAAATATTTTGACACATGGGGGTTCTTTGGTTATAGATACCAACGAACAAATATCAATAAAACTTATCTTTATGGTTCAGAGAAGGTCAAAGACCCTGATTATAGTCTCGACAATCTTTGGATAAGGCGAAGTTATATTATAGATGGTTTATATTTCCTCACTTCTACACTAGACCTAGTGGCAAGCTTACAAATAGATACCAATATCCATACCTATTACATCGACGATGGAGCTCCTTATTACAGAAACTATTTTGCCACGCTTGGATTAAACTATAGGTATTAATAAGGCTGTTATAAAAGGAGATCTTGCCACAAAACTAATATTTTATCGAGCTGGAAATTTTCACTGATTTGCGACCCCCTCGCTCCCATTACATCACGCATCTGAGTATTGTTCATAAGTGCAGTCACTTTCTCGCTAAAGGTTTTCTTATCGTTCATGGCGATGAGAAAACCGTTCTCTCCATTCGTCACTAGTTCTCGCGGACCAGACGGACAATCAAAAACCACAATAGGCAAGGCGTAAGACATTGCTTCCAACAAAATCAGTGGCATCCCTTCATAACGTGAACACATCGTGTAAATACTGGCAGACATAAGCTCTTTGCCGACATTGTCGCTATAAGGGAGCAAGTGTATTTTCCCCTGCATTTGGTTGTGTTCTATCTGCTTTAATAATTTTTCCTTATGAGTTCCTTCACCAAAAATTTTCAACTGCCAATCTTCTTTTTCTTTTAGAAAATCAACCGCCATATCCACAAGAATGTCCATGCCTTTTTGATCTTCTAAACGACCGATAGAAACTATCACTTTTTCTCGTTTTACCTCAATATCTACTGACTCAATAGTAATAGGATTGGGGAAGTACAACACCTTTTTCTTTTGCCAAGGCAAGGACTTTTTTTGGTAATTGCGTTGATCCATTTTCGTCAAGACTAACACATTTTTACAACAAAACAAACAAAGATGGCGGGCAACAAAACGTTTCAAGCGCGGCTTATTTTTTGCGTGGAAATTAAAATGTTCCCATGCAATTTTCTGTAAATTTTTCCCTTTCGCAAAAAGAGCAAAAAGCATCAACAAGGTATCCACTATTATTAAGCTTGTAATTTGGTATTGAGCTATCAGAGCTGTCAGCTGTTGAGAAACACTTTTCATATCTTTGTAGGACGTTCTTTTTCTGTCCAAATAATGCACATGTATATTCTTATCCAAAGGAAATCCGTTTTCACCCTTTGAAGGACGATAAAAACTGATAATATGAACGTTGATATTGTCACTATGGGCAAGAGCATTTGCAATGACGCTCGTGACTCTTTCCATTCCTGCTTTAAGATGAATTTTATGAATAAAAAAAGCTATGTTTTTCATTGCTTCGCCTTTCTTTTTATGGTGTTAAAAGATACCATGGTAGTTATAAACCAAAGGATAATACTACTTTTATGAACACGATCCCCATTGTCTTCGCCACGGACAAAAATTATTTTAATGCCCTGTGTGTGAGCATAGAATCTATTATTCA
>CAYRNA010000134.1:0-2125 GCA_964425555.1 uncultured Spirochaetales bacterium | reverse complement strand
GATCAGGATAAACAGAATCAACAAGGTCAAGAAAGCGAGCAAGATAAACAAAAGCAACAAGGTCAAGAAAGCGATCAGCGTAAACAAAATCAACAAGACGATCAAAATCAGCAAAATAAGCAAGGTCAAGAAAATGCTCAGGAACAGAAAGAGCAGGAAGATACACAACGAACTATGGCAGAACAGATTATTAAGCAATTAGAACAACAAAAAACACAGCAAGCGGTTTTAGAAGATGTCGAAATTCAACACGTAGAAAGGGACTGGTAATTATGACAAAAAAACACTCTTGTTTTACTTTATTGTTTTTCCTATTCACTGCAGTTCTTTTTGCAGCAGAGGCGAGTATACAAATAGCGGATGCACCTTATTATGTAGGGAAAACAATCATACTAGAAGTGAATGTTATCGATGGGCAAGTGCAAGATGTGCCTTTGTTTCCTCCTTCTAGTCAATATGCTATTCGCTTTCGTAATCAAAAGCAATCACGTAGTTTTAGCACGATTAATGGTCAAAATACGCACCGATTTATTACAACTTTCAGTTATGCAATAGATTTTTTAGATGATGGACTCATTGTACTTCCGTCTCTGTTGATTAAGACGGATGTCGGCGATGTCACTGCTTCGGGACTGACTGTCAATGTCAATCCCGCTGAAAAATTAGACGGTTTTGAGCTACTGCTAGAAAGCTCTAAAACTGATGTTTTTCAAAATGAAGAAACGAAAATAACCGTTAGTTTTTTGGCGAGTTCTAGTACGCAAAATATTTTGTTTTCCTTGCCTTTTTTGAACAATCCCGATCTTAATATTACTCCACTATCAGCTTCAGCATCAAGCGGAAAATTTTACACTGTTGAACTCAATAATAAACGTTTTATTGCTACTCTCAAAGATATGTCATACAGAGGCAAGTTATATAATGCGCTGAGCTTTTCTTTCTTATTGAGTTCCAATGTTGTCGGCCCGCTTGTATTAGATCAGGGCTATATCAGCTTTAATTCTGCTTTCCAGTTGCACAGCATCCCGTTGTCTTTGCCCTTGACCCTCAATGTCAAACCTTTGCCCGACGTCATCACTTCTGGCAAAGGCTTTTTCGCTAAAAAAGAGCCGCTGATAACAGTGAGCCTCAACCCAGACAAAGTGTATGTGGGAGACCCTATTCGCCTCGAACTTAGCTTGCAGAATGCAGAACTTTTTACGGGAGATAGTCTCGCTCTGCTATTGGCGCAAAACCGTGATTTTGAGCTTGATTTTGTTGTTGAAGCGCTGGATAGCGAAGTCAAAGACGATGTCCAATATTTCCGCTATCAATTACGCGCCAAAACGCCCAATATTGATGTTTTTCCTTCGCTTAAATTTGAATGGTTTAACATAGAGAAAGAACAATTAGAAATTGAAACGACGCCAGAATTAGCATTAACGGTAGAAGCAGGCCAGCGCATCACAAGTGATCAGGTTATTGAACTCGATCAGCACATTGCACCTTCGCAGGGATTTTTATCTCATTTGTACGCCAACGATACTATTACAAATGAAGCTCAACGAGACCAAAAGTATAAAACAATTTTCAGCTATTATGTCTATTTTATTGCATTGCTGAATATTGTAGCCATACTGTTCAAATTACTGCATTCTTCAAGTCGAACAAAAAGATGGTTTTACAAAAAAATATATAGATTGGGTTTTAACTATTATGCTAAAAAACAGGATATGGATTCGGTCGAAAAATATTTTTCCTTGTGGCTTTCTTGCCTTCTTATTGGAAAAGAGGGTGGCTCGATCAATTATAATTCTTTAACATATTTTGAGCGAGTGGCAAAGCTCAAGAAGAAATACCAATTTTCACAAGCAGATGTGCAAACTCTAGAAAATCTTGCGTCTTTTTATGATAACCGTCTGTATAATCCACAGAAGAACACCGCCCTCGTAGACAATCTTATTCTTCCCCCCATAACATATTTAAAGGAATAGTGATGAAAACAAAATATAATCTTTTCGTTCTTATCTTATTGCAAGCCTTGTCTGTGCCTATCTATTCGCAAGCACTCGCAGACGCAAAGACTGAAAGTGAAGACCTCGCTTTTAGAGTTTATGAGAAGGCTGAAGAGAATTCTAATCTGACA
>CAYRNA010000133.1:0-2186 GCA_964425555.1 uncultured Spirochaetales bacterium | reverse complement strand
ATATTTTAGCCTAGAAGCCCAACAATATAGTCTAGAAAGAATAATACATCACGTTTACATTTAGCAAGTAAAATGCAGCAGTTCATTATAATATACTAAACAAGTACAGTAAACATTTTATACCTTCGCGCGTTCACCCATCGCGTAATGCCTCTGCGAGATCTTCGCCCTGAGAGTGAATGGCGATAATTAGAGTTCCATATTGTGAAAATCTAAAATAATAGTGAATCGGACTATAAAAAAAAATCCCTACCGATCCCCGAGTTCTCCTCCGGCTCACCCGACTTTAGTCCTCAAGTTGCGACAAAAGCCAGCAAAGCTGTAACAGGAAAAATAAAAGAAAGTTAGAGATTGATATACACAAATACACATATTACAGCTTACATGGCTCATGTCGATTAGTTCCTCTTCGAGCGGTCTTCTTGCGGTTGGTTATCAAAGATCTGAAAATATTGACATCTACCATACATATTTAACTAATTGAAAATATACAAATGGTTATCTCTTAGGATCTTCTTTCGTCCTCTGTTGTCGTCATCCCGCGGCCGCTCTTCTTCATCGGTTCGTATTTCCTTGCTCGGGCTGTTCCTTTGGCATGATATATCATCTATTAAGAAATCACACGCATGATATTTAATGCTGAATTTTTCAAAATCGAAGGATGTCTTCTTACACCTGAGGATTCTTCTTGCCACAACTTTAGCGACTTCAATCGTTCAATCGACGCTAGAGCTCTCATTGCAGGTCTGAAATGTCATAAAGTACGATTCAATATTTTCTTTAGAAAATGTTAGTCTGTTGTATTTTATTTAAATATCATGACTTTGTATTGTATAGTTACTATTGCTAACTGTAGTTTTTATCAATTTAAGGATACGGTAATCATATACATATATAAATATTTATTTAGAAAATATTCCATTCAACTGCGTAACTGTCGCGTCGAACGAAACACAAGCTTACAGGCAGATTCAAGCCTCTCGATAACACTATTAATGGCATCACAGACGCTAATGGCAAGAGATTCAACCGTTTATGCGAGAATTCCATTTAATTCTCATGAAATTACTTGGACCAGCTTAATAAACGCTTAAATATTTCCGTCATTTCGACAGGACGCCAGTAGCAGTTCTTATACAAATCACAACTCAGTATTTTACCTTCCGTCATTCAGGATTATCCAATTCCAACCCATGATGTACCTCCAAACCTGTAAAAATCAAGCAAAAACAAGGAGAAAAAACGCCGGGCCCGGCAACACAACGAATGAAAAAAACCGAAAGAACAGTTAAACGCAATAAAGAGAAATATAGAGATTACTACACAACAAATTACATAGCAGAGAAACATCTCCCTTTCCTGGCAAATTACGATAACACAGCTGGCACCAGCCAGTCGCTGGTATAATAGCATGAAACTGAATGTCAGGAAGGTAACTGAACTAACTACAAAAAAAAACGATTTTTTTCAAATGATGGATATAATAAAAGAAACAAAGAAAAACTATTTGCCTGCGTGTCACTTCTGAGTGAGATTCCAGACACCTGATTATTGTAGCCTTTTTTCATGAAGATACAAAAGAGAGAGGAGTAAAAATGTAATTTAACACGTCACGACATGGTTTCTAAAAGTATCCACGTAGAGAAAACGATACAAGATTATTGTGTAACTTCTTCAGCATACGTGAATCAGTGCTCACCCCGAAGTAAAAAATTCTGGCGCTGTCAGTGAGTAGCCTGAACTGTCTTCTAAATCCTTCATGTTATCTGTTTTTTTATATAGGTTGAACGTGAAGGGAATGTTGACACGTAATTTTGCAAGCAAACAGTAGAACTTAGTTCGAAACGGTAGCCGGTCCAGAGTGCCATAACCTACTTCGTCGGTCAAAGTCCACATCACGCTGTGGCGTCAATAAGTAGGCTATAACATCCACTACTATAATTAGGCGTCAGCGGTGACATTTTGATAAATCCCACGAGGTGGAGTTTCTGTTACAATTCTTTTCAGCTTTATTGTCCTTATCTAGCGAGGCAGACCATTTTTAACCAGTAGTCCCAGCCCATCGTGCATTGCCGAAATTCACTTATGTCCAGTAGCTCCTAGGTCGAAGTATGTTTAGCAGTGGTTTTTGGCGTGGTCGGTACTGTGAATTCCTGAGGCGGCGGACAGGGATCAGGGGCGCTAGT
>CAYRNA010000132.1:0-2231 GCA_964425555.1 uncultured Spirochaetales bacterium | reverse complement strand
TTTTCTATTTTTGGCCCAATCACCTTTTAAAAAATATTAAAAGATAGTATAACATAATATGATACAATTTACCGTTATTAAGGCTGTTAATGAAATTATTACACAAGAACAATATAATCCGCTCTCGTTTCTTCGCCCTCATCTTGGCGCTAACCTTTTTCAGCAGTTGTGCAACTGCGAATCCAACAGGATTAATGCCTGGGATACTCTCCGAAAAAAACTCATTTACAAACACTATATATTATAGTCATGAATATTTTTCTACAGGACAACATCCCTTCATGCTCTATATCACTCTATCCAATGTTGCTGACTTATCTGTCAATGTACGCTTAAAAAATACAAGTAACCAATACGACCCTTTTAATAAAATTACTTTAATCAATGAGAAAGGAGATGTCGTTATCTGGGATTCACCTCCTACGACAAAAATCACTAATACTTCTGGCATACATCAAATAGCAGAATTTGCCTTATCCACAGATGAAATTGAAGCCCTCAGAGCATTTTTAAAGATTTCAAAAAATATTACTGTATCTTTACGACTAGAGAGTGGTTATGACAAATTTAAAATAACAAAAAAAACAACCAGCGCATCATTAGACGTCCTTCAATTTTATGCAAATCTTCAGAACTCAGTTGTGGAAAGAATTAAGACTCAATCAGAGAAAGATATTGCTGCGTACGAACTCTTGGGTATACCTGTTCCTTAAAACGACAGACGCAAAACATTAAAAACTGTTCTCATTATTTTACGAGTACATATTCTTATTCGTTTTTCGCAGTATCACAAAACCAATGAAGCACAGAAAAGCTATGCTACTCATAAGCCACCAGCCACTAAATGCGTAATCATTTTCTATTAACACAGTCAATATTGGCGGATAGATAGCTCCCAGCCCATAAGAGAGAGAGCCGTATAGCGCAAGACCCGTAGATGCCACATATATAGGCAGAGATTTTGCCACAAACACCATCAGCGTGCTATGGGCAACAGCGTAAGTGATACCGCCTAAGGCCTGCACAAACATAACGACAAGAATTTGCCCTGGAAAGAGTGCCACAAGTACCCAGCGTAAAACCATGGCAAAGCTGCAAATCACAAAAATACTGAAACTATTTTTCTTTTCAATGAACTTCGCCCCCAGAAAAAAGAAGAGCACATTCATCAAGCTTTCAAAACCATAAATACTCCCTATCTCACTCGTAGAGAAGCCAAGATTATTCCATGTTATGGCGCCGTAACTATTGTACATTGCCGTCGTCGATTTGAGCAAACTGACCATCACTATAAAAATAAAAATATGCTTGTGTTCTAAAACTAATTTTTTAAACGGTACCATTTTTTTCTGACTTTGAGTGACACTCTTCCTTTCTACAGCATCTGTTTCGCTCGGCAAAAAAAGGCTTACGATGGCGGTCAAGCCAACAGCGACGCTCATCATGGGGACAACCCAATAATACAATTCTTGCCCCGTATCCAGTTTTTGAAAAGCATAAAACACGGGCAATACGAGAATGAAAGATAAACTTCCCCACACACGTAAATGACTGTACGAAAGCCACGCTATAGGATTATCATGTTCAACCGATTTCATTTTCCATAGCTTGATTTGTTGGTAAGAAAAGTAGCCGAAAAGCAAAATTGCCGTCGCCCACTTCACACCATTATCAAGAGGGCTACGCCAGACAAAAGCAAAAATCGCAAGCAACAGAAAAACCAAGAAAAACTGTATATTGACGATACCCAACTTTGTTTTTCTGATGTGCTGTGAAGCGATATATTCAACCAGCGTAAACATTTGCCAGCGCAAGGCATAAAACAGCACGAAACACAGGGTGATAGCCCAAACTGAGTGCAAGAAATTAAGGAGAACCAACAGCAAAAAAGACGTCCACAGCACACCGACAAGCCAATATTTGTGTCTTCCATATTTATCCGTGATATGCGCCAACGCAGGATCGGACACCAAACGAATTAGACCGATCAGCGACAAAAGCAAAGACAATTCCCCCAGAGTAAAATTTCTCTCTTGCTGTAGCCACAGGTTAAAAAAAGGACGAAAAACACCGGTGTACGCATAGGCACAAAGATAAAATGCCGAAAGCAACCAAGGAGAATTCGCCGAAGTAGATACGCTCGTTGTTGAAGTTTTTTCTCTCATCACCTGATATACTAATCAATCACAAAATAAAAATCATCTTTTTTAGCCGTATATCTTCTATCTATT
>CAYRNA010000131.1:0-2265 GCA_964425555.1 uncultured Spirochaetales bacterium | reverse complement strand
ATTGTCGGGCAGTGTTAAAATTGCCTTTTATTGTTATTTACCGCAGATTTACGAGCTGTATTTACGCTTAAAGAAAGGTTAGATTTTCCCTTTCAACTGCTCTTTCCATTGCTTGCGATTTAGAGAAAAACCGAGCATGGGAGCTTTGAATCTCCCATTCCATAGTACTCTTGCCCCTATCCCCAGTTCCACTCGAGTCACGCCAAAAAGGTAGAAACTGACTTTAAAGAGGGGCAGATTGATGCCGGGGAGTAAAAATAAGGTGATAAATCGCCGACCTAGTTTGAGCGTATAAAAGAATTCTTTGCTATTTTTTATTTTATTTTTCAATTGAGTGCGTGGTAGTTTCCACTGAGATACACTGGAAAGTTTATAGTATTTCATCCATACAGATTGCATGGGTACAAAGTGATTGTTCCACGGTTTATAGCCCGAATAGTGAAGAATGACGGGTGCTTTTTGCATGTGTGCGTTAAATTCGTGCAAAGGAAAATGCTCTCGCTCAAATATTTCTATGTCACTTTCAGGGACTAATCTTAGATTAGAAGCAAACATTCTTGGGTAATTATATTGAAGCGGTAACTCTACAATCTGTCCTGCACAGGCGATATTTAACATGTCTTGATCATGATATTTGTACTGAGTTTGGCTATTGATTAGTTCCATCAATTTTTTATTGGTATTGTTTTTACGCATTTGAGCGAGATTCAGAAGTGCGACACCGGCACTATAATAACGTCCGTAAAAATTAGGAATATGAGAGCCGTTGATAACATCACGTGTTGCGGCTAGTTCGTTATTGCTGACATCTGTTGCAAAAAGTTCAGTCAAATCTCCCAAAACAAGGGTGTCTATATCCAAATATAAAATCTTGTCCAAGTCGGTGAAATAATCGGTGGCTAAAAGCCTTGCGTAGGTCATTTTTGAAAGATGACCACTGACATGGACGTTCTCTAGTTTTTGCTCCAAAAATATAAAATTGATGCTATGTAAATTGTCCTTTTTAAGATAGTGTTGCAGTTGATTTCTTTTACTTTCTTGTATGCCATCGTGCAAACAATAAAAGTCGTAACGAGTGTCATCGTTACAGTTGCGTATGATGGATTCGACGACAACGCTCAAGGGATAAAAATAATTATCATCACAGGCAAAAAAAATCGGTATGTTCATGTTTTCCTTTGTAATTTCTTAAAGAAATATTCGAGTTTTTTGATAAATTGGATCATTTTTTGCGTGCTATTATTTACTAAAAACACGGGATAATAACAGTAAAACAGGTTATCTATAGAATTGTGTTCTGTTCTCGCTTCGGGTGATAGGCTTTTGAAAATGGTCCGCAATTGTTTTTGGAGTTGCTTTCGGCGGGGTTTCAAAATCTTAAAAGGAGAGCCAAATGCAAAAGCAATATAGCACATGTATAAAAGAGCATTTTCTAAAACGATTGAGCGAAATCTGGCTTTGTCATTATAAGCAAGCATCAGTTGTTCTGCATTAAATAGAGCACTTTCTATATGGAGTTGAGAGTATTTTCTGTGGGTGATAGAATCAGTTGTTTGTCTGTAATAATAGCTATCAAGAGGGAGGTAGACTAGGTTTTGGGCATTTTCTAAAAGTGTTAAGCCTGGGATAAGATCTTCGTAATAAATATCATCAGGATTTTTACCATATTGCAAGCAAAAATCTCTTCTAATAATTTTTGACCACATTCCCATGTGTATGTCACTCGAATTTTTGAGTAATTCTAGACCTGTGATACAACGATTTTCATAGCTTTGATCAAATTGATAGAGAGCTTGTGTACTTCCCGTTTTTTCGTAATAATTCATCACATTGATATAAAGCATATCGAGGGAGTTTTGATGTGATTTTATTTCTTTGGCAAGGAGAGGGACGCAGTTTTCGGCAATAAAATCATCGCCATCTATAAACCAAAGATACTGTCCTCGACTCAGCTCCATGCCTTTATTTCGTACTCGTGCGGGTCCTTGGTTTTCTTGTGTGATGATTTTAATACGAGAATCTTGTTGTTGTAATTGCTTGAGGAGGACTAAAGAATTGTCGGTTGAACCGTCGTTGATACAGAGGATTTCCATATCGTTAAAATCTTGCTTTAAGATAGAATTTAAACATTCTTCTATGTATTTTTCAACATTATAAATAACAATTATTATGCTTAACAAGGGTTGCTGCATTGAATTTATATTTTATCCTTCAATTGTTTTTTCCACAAACCTAAAGATATCATTCGGCGAGGATAACGCTTAA
>CAYRNA010000130.1:0-2361 GCA_964425555.1 uncultured Spirochaetales bacterium | reverse complement strand
TATTGATTGCAATAAAGATATCTCTGTAGCTAAAAAATTGTTTTTTAGACAACGCAACGCGATATAATTCTTATAAAAAAAGATGCGACCTCAATGAATATAAGTCATGGAGTAATATTTTATTTATATTGAATTTTTTAGAAAGATTTATTTTTGAAAATCAAATACCTCTTTCAGAGATGCCTTCTTTGCAAAATCACAAAGGAAGGCATGGATGTAGCCTTAGGCTTTTTATTGCACAAAACAAAAAAACGGCTGGTACATATAGCATAAAGTACGCCAGTCAGATTATATTTTCATTGATTTTAATCAACAATATACAATCTGACTGACACGTGGAATTACTCGAGAGAATTCTCTAGCATTTGAACTAAGATTGGATTAATCTTTTCATTATCTTCTTTTAAACGCTCAACCGTCTTAACTGCGAGTTTGCTGTCTTTATCGTAATCGATGGTACTATCTTTGCGATTAAAAGTAAATTCTCCCAAGTAGAGAACCTCTCCAGGTTTTATGTCTATAGTATCACGACCGAGCAGTTCTCTAATAGGCACGCTTATCCTATAAGTTGTCGACGAATTATAACCATGAACGGTATATGCAAAAACAAGATCCATAGCATAGTACTCACCGGGTTCAACAAGCATTAAAAATGGTGCAAAATTCTCTCGCCCTTTTTTGGCAACCCAGGCACGTTCCCGTTCACTAGCCCCTGCATCATTAATCGCCTTTGAGAGATTCTCGCCAAACTTAGCTTTCTGCTTTTTCGTCAAAAACTGTGTGGACTGATCTATCCCATCACGCAAATAGCCCTCAGTTTTGCTATCTATTTTATCCAAAGCAATAAGATTTAAACTAGCACTTATACCTGATCTTGTCTCCTCTGTTATCATAGTCGCATAAATAACACTATAGTCTAAAGGATCAACTAGATTTTCGTACTCATAGGAGTAGCTAGACACACAAGAAAAAAGAAGTGACAAAGCTAAACATAGCATTATTTTTTTTATAATTAAATTCATAATATTATTCCTTAATAAATTGGTGTACTGACATAGCGATAAAATACACCAAATCTTGTTTCTGGTAAGACACTCTTAGTGACGGGAAAATCATAAGAAGCACTCACACCGAAACGATGAGGGATGCCACTAAAAGTTTTCCCAAAACCAAATTCTAATTCAACAAAAGCAGGAACGAAGGCGCCTCCGTTAACCTCGAAATCCTCGAACGATTTATTAACAGTTTCTTTTCTTTTCAACTGAAGCTCTCCTTTTATCCCTGAGCCAAAGATAGGAACAACTACAAAAGTTTGATCTTCATTAGTAAAGGGAAAACGTAATGCAAAATCAAGGCTCACATCAAGTAAGAAATAGGTTTCTCCAGGAACAGCATCCTTCAATACTTTACTTCCATAACCAACTATGGTTATGCCTGATGAAAACAGACCAGCAATACTATAGCTTGAAAAACCGCCCCCATAAAATGTAGAATTGGTTACAGAAGGCATTTCTCTGAGCATGTTTCCTCTCAGTGTAAATGCGCCAAGATCGTTATCCAAATTAGGAGAAAAGCTAAAATTCTTTCTCCCACTTTCCGCAGTTCCTGTTGAAAGTCGCCAGTAGCCTGCCTTAAAGACCCACGTTGTTGGAATCTCTTTCCCATTTACATTTAAAACTACGGTTGCAGTGCTTGCATCTTCTGCTGAGATTGCCATTGAAACAATTTCTGGATCATCTCCTTTTTTTGTATAGAGAGTATTACTCTCTGCATACAATAAAGCCGCACTCAAAACACTATAACCACCGCCTCTGTAAAACTTTGAAAATAGTGAGTTTTGAGTACCAGGATCATTTTCAAGAACAAGAAGGAAATTTAAAAAACCACGCCAGCCAAATCTGTACACATAATCTTCTTCAAATAAATCATCTTTTTTCAAGAGAGCTTTTTTCTGCGTACGACTGAAAGCGACACGCAAGCCATCGTCATCATATTTATAGCTAGAGACAATAGTCATGAAAGTATCTACTGTGTCTTTTAGTGCTTTTTCTGTTGCCCGCTTATTGCCTGCATTGTAGTCTTTGAGCAAATCTGAGACGGTACTTGCAGACAAGGAGTAAGATAACCTTTCTTCATCGTCTTTACCTTCATTTTTAATCACATACCACGCATTAACCCCAACAACTTTACCGCCTGCTAACAACGGTCCACCGCTATCACCTGACTCTACATCAGCACTATGTTCAATAACCGCAGGCGTAGCTATATCAAAGATTTCTCCCGAAACTTTATTATTAAGAATTTTACCTTTATTGGTATGCCACGAAGGGGAACCTAAATAGCCCCTATAACCAGCAATGC
>CAYRNA010000129.1:0-2403 GCA_964425555.1 uncultured Spirochaetales bacterium | reverse complement strand
AGCCGCTCCGTCACCATCAAAACAGATCACATTTCGATTCGGCTTAGCCACAGCAATTCCCAGTGCTATCTGTGAAGCGTGACCCATGGCTCCAACGGTCAAAAAGTCTTTTTCGTGGTTATCTCTTCTCGCTTCACGATACTCAAATAATTCCCGCGATGTCATCCCAGTTGTCGAAACGACCACTTCATCGTGAAGTTCGTCAACAATCATTTTAATGGCGTCTTCGCGCATCATGGAATACAAATCTGGAGAAGAATTTATTAGTGTATAGTCATCAAAAATACCTTTTCGCACGATAAGGGCGTACGGTTTTTTCTCTTCTTTCATGTATAAAATAGCTTCTTTTAGTTGCTTTTTTACCTCACCTAATTCTTCGGACAAAATACTGTAGCGAATTCCCATACACTCAAGGAGTTTATCGGTGACTTTTCCTTGCTTCACGTGCTGAGGCTCATCTTTTCGACCAGGTTCTCCGCGCCAACCAATGACCATCAAGAGAGGTATTTTATACACCTCTTCATCGACAAGTGAAAGAAGCGGATTGACACAATTTCCCAACCCCGAATTTTGCAAGTAAACCAGTGCTGGTTTTCTGGTTGCCAAGTAGTGTCCAACGGCTAAGCCTATTGCGTTGCCTTCATTGGCCGTAATAACATTCCTTTCTTTCGAAAGATTGTCTTGCAAAACGGCGCAAAAACCCTTTAAAAGAGAGTCTGGAACGCCACAAAAGAAATCGATATTTTCCTCTTTTAGAGCGTGATAAAAATCCTGAGGTCGCATTATTTCCCTCCAGGAATTAGTTCAAGAACCTCTTTGATAGGCATACAATACTCATCGGAAGCCTCTTTTGCTCGAGAATTCTCAAGAATTGATCGGGCTGTCTTAACCATCGTGGGATAAGCACTTCTAATAAGGTGATTGGCATAAATAACAACATTTACTCCATTTTCAGCCAGTTCATTTTCTTTAACGTGCGAATACGATGAAGGGACAACGACGAGAGGTTTTTTATTCGGAAACTGGTTATATATTTGGCAAAATTCTTGAACTTCATCGAAACTCTTCTCTCGTGAGTGAATCATAATACCATCGACTCCCGCATCCAGATACGCTTTTGCACGTACCAAGGCGTCTTCCATCCCTTGTTTTAGAATCAGACTCTCGATACGAGCGATGATCATAAAATCATCGCCCACTTGAGCTTTTTTCCCCGCCCGAATCTTCCCACTAAAATTTTCCAGAGAATCTTGTTGCTGTTCTACTTCGGTTCCAAAGAGTGAATTTTTCTTGAGTCCAGTCTTATCCTCAATAATGATGGCGGAAACACCCAGTCGTTCCAAAGCTTTGACTGTAAAGACAAAGTGTTCTTGAGGGCCTCCATTATCGCCGTCATAAATGATGGGTTTCGTTGTAATCTCTAAGATATCGTTAATAGTAGCTAGTCGGCTGGTAGTATCTAAATAACCGATATCTGGCTTGCCCATGGCTGCGGACTGGGTGAGAGAACTAATCCAAATTCCATCAAATTCTTCGTTTTTTCCCTCTTTTTCAAAAGAGGTATTTTCTACAATTAGACCAGATAATCCGTTATGTGCCTCCATAATCCGAACGATCTCTTTACTCTCAATCAACCGCCTAAGTTTCTTTGTTCTCACTTCGGGAGTGGTTCCGATCTCTTTCATCGCTGAATTTAACGCAGTAGAAGAGATGCCTGCGGTATAAGGAACATCGATAAGTTCACCGCCCCATTCCGCAATTAGATCGATAACTTTTTGCCGTGTTTTACTCTGAATTCCTGTTTTCCAATCATCACCATGAACAACAAAGTCTGGCTTGATTTTTTTCAGATTATCACTGTAATCGAGGGTTTCTTGAGGAATAACAAGGTTGACTCCTTTGATACTCTCAACCACTTCTTTACGTTGCTCAAATGACATATAGGGAAGGCGTTTGTAACTTGCGATGGCCTTGTCAGTTAGGAGTCCCACCGTCAGCGTTCCTAATGCGGCAGCTTTTTTGATAATATTTAAATGTCCTGGATGGATAAGATCAGCGCTCATCCCGATATAAACTTTTTTTTCACCCATTTTAAACCCTTTTTTATAGCTCTCTAGCTAAGCAACGATTAAATATAACAACTCACTTTTTCCAAGGCATATCCTCAACAAATGATGAAACTTCGAGCTTAACCTTCTGACAAAAAATGCAAGAAAAAATGATCAGTAAAAAGATAATACCCATATCGATACAAATATCTAGCGACTATTATCAAACCGTTGCATCAAATCGTTGTATCAAAACGTTTGCAACAAATCGTGGCATCGAAACTTTTACCCCACGCAGAACGATAGACGAATGAGAAAAAAGAGAATTTACCCATTTTTAGAAGAGTTGAGAGGG
>CAYRNA010000128.1:0-2425 GCA_964425555.1 uncultured Spirochaetales bacterium | reverse complement strand
CTATTGTTGGAATCAAGATAACCAAAAGGTGTCGCTACACTCACTGTATAACTTGTGCCCTTGGGTGTCAGCATAAGAATAACGGGTCGATTGACACTGAGGCTACCACCATCAATACTGAGTGAACCAGCACTATAGAAAACAGCTTGTATAACACCACTGTCTTTAAAGCGACCCGCCTGAATACTACCTGTATTACTCAGTACTTCAAATTTAGCATCTATGTCGTAAGCGCTTAACTCACTGGCACTAACATTAGGTATTACCGCATATTTATAGCTTCCATTACTGGGCGAAACACCGTGTTGAATAGAAATATCAACCAGATTAGCTCCTTTGTTGACGACCAAATTATCAGAATCAAGATTAATATAACCCACCTTTTCTGCCCACACCTTTTGAGCTGCAACAGGTGAAGATGCTGTATAAAACTGGTTCAAGGTCGTCTGTACAGGAGCAGAAAGATTAGATTTGATAGAATTACCCAAGGCAACAAAACCGTCTTCAAAAAAGAACCATGCTTTCTTTGCCGTAACATCACCTCTAGCAAAATTAAAACCTGCAACAGACATAGATCCCCGTGAAACACTTCCCGCAAAATTGGTGCCATTGTTACCGCCCTTACCCCATTCATCTTCGGGGAAGACTCTACCATCTTGGGCAAGAGTCGTACCGGGTAATTTATACCAGTCAAAGTTCTTCAGTACATTATTTCTGTAATATTCATTACCGTTGAGCATTATCCACATAGCACCGCTACCTGTATAATAGTTATTGATTCCAGCACCGTTACCAAACTCTGCAGGCACCGTTCTCTTGGAGGTCATACGCAAAGAAATATAATAATCGTCTGTTCTAGCAACAACCATGTCCGTTCCCCAAAATGATTTTGTGCTGACCAAACTACTGGTCGGAAATGTTCCGTCTTTTTGTGCTTTTAATCTATCTCTAAATACTTCTAATTCTGCTTTTCGTGGGGGATCAAATGTAATGAACTCCTCCAAAGGTTCCAGATAGGCCGCTACCGCATTTTCTCTACCCCCCGGATTATACAAGAATCTACCGTTAGCAAAAGGATCTGCAAAGCCTTTGTAAGCAAAATATTGCACGCCTTCAAGATAGGCATCAGATATATTGGTAAGCGACTCTTTAGTAAATGCTAGGTCAGTACCGTTAAAAATGTCTATCCACCAGCCAAGACCACGCAGATATTCTTTACCGTAGTTGCCCCAATAGATTTGAGCCCCCGATCCGCCATGAAGGTTGAAACTAAAATCAGGCAGCAGACCTACCTTAGGTACATCACGCCCCGTACTGCTACTTTTCTCAGTCGCCTTGATAATACCAGTTAGGTTTCTATTGGCCTGCGCATAAAATGAATTGATGGTTACGGTGTCTTTTAAAAGCACCGCACCCATTAAACGCATTTGACCTTTTTCTAAACTGTTCGTTTCAGGTAATAACTCGCTTGTGCCAATAAAAGTCCCATAATAAGCGAGGTAATCTCCAAATCTCTTGCGAAGCTTGGGATTGGCCTCAACAGCATCTTTCATCATAAATACAGGCGGGTAAAATCTCTTGGGATAGCCTATCTCTCTATTCCACCAGTTAAGATCAATGGGGTTGAGCGTCGTCCAATAGTTGAGACCGAGTAAAATCCGCTCTGCAAAAGCTTCATCTTTATAGTAAGCACTACCTTCAAGGAGATACTGTCTTGCCATAAACTTGAGGTTAATTAAGTGAGTATAATTCTCCTCTATCTTGGCTTTTTCGTCAGGGTCTCCCGTAACGGCCTTGGTCTCTTGCGTGTAAGTAATACTCGCAAATTTACCACCAGGGCTAAGATCATTTAAGTAGCTCGCTACTTTAGCATCATTAACACTAGGGCTGTCCTTGATTTGTTGTTCGTGTAGTTGTATAAATAGGGCTTCATCTATAGGCATAGAATCTGCTGCGGGCGTCACAAAGTCTGCGTTTCTGCAAGCAAAAAGGAATAAGGGGATCAAAGAAAAGACCATTATTTGTTTCAGCATGTTAAATATCTCCTGTTAAATAGCGACTAACTCTTCATTGGAATGTTTATTAATTATTAATTAAATATATCTACTGATGACAAAAATGTTACCACACATTTTACCTGCTGTCAAGAGAATATTTTCATATATTAATACACAGATACTCACTTGTCTAGCAATTCTTAAAGTGCTAGAAACCTACCATAGCGTTTAAAGAGATTTCGTGCTATGCGGGAAATATTTTACTATGATATTCTTAGTCATCAGAAATAAGCTCTTGAGTCGATGTGCGTACCAAAGTTCCTATGTCCGGCATTTTCATGCAAACATATTTCACCGCATGATTCTTGTTGAAGAGACCTTTTTGTCACAGTAAAAATAGATGAAAAAAGTTTACTTTTTTGACTCAT
>CAYRNA010000127.1:0-2470 GCA_964425555.1 uncultured Spirochaetales bacterium | reverse complement strand
ATGAGCAGTATGTTCTACGAAGCCAAAGCGTTTAACGGTAATCTATCAACATGGGATACATCAAACGTTACCGACATGAGCAGTATGTTCTACTACGCTCAAACGTTTAATCAAAACCTATCTGGATGGGACACAGCGAAGGTTACTGATATGAACCTTATGTTCTTCAACGCAAAGGTATTTAATGGCAACATCTCAACATGGGATACATCAAACGTTACAAATATGAACCAAATGTTTACCTATGCTGCTGCCTTTAACCAAAGGATTTCGCAGTGGAATACGTCCAATGTAACCAATATGCTGAGGATGTTCGAAGAAACCAAGGCATTTAATAGCGACATAAAGGACTGGGACGTCTCCGCTGTCACCAATATGAGCGGCATGTTTTCCCGCGCCAAAGCGTTTAATAGCGACATAAAGGACTGGAATGTCTCTGCTGTCACCAATATGAGCTACATGTTCACTGATGCCGATGCATTTAATCGCGACATAAGAGGGTGGAATGTCTCCGCTGTCACCAATATGAACGGTATGTTTACTGCAGCAGATGGTTTCAAGTACGATATAAGAGGGTGGAATGTCCGCCAAGTCACGAATATGAAAGATTTTATTTGTACAAGCCAAAAGACTCACGAGCCCTACAGCAAGTTTTTACCTGTGTGGTATCCCAAAATGCATCTCTCCCACGGGCGAAATGAAATTTTTGACACAGGATGTACGGTGACACCTTAATGATGAAAAAATATATAGGCTTGCTCGGACTTTTGTTTTTTCTCTATTCCAATTTACTGTTAGGACAATCACTGGAAGAACCTCTTCACTCAAAGCAAAAACCTCAACAGACAGAGAAAGAAAGAACAGAGCCAGAGCCTTTTCGCCACTGGGGCATTTCTGCAAGCTATCTTATGGGGGTGCAGTTTCCTCTGAGCAAAACAACGCTAGATGATTTTGGAGTAAGCAAAGACCAGCTGAATTTGGACACACTTTTAAACCCTCTAATCAATGTTGAAAACGCTGACATTAGCGATCTCGCCTTCTTTGATTTTTCTGATAAAAACATAGCCATATCTGGTCTTGATAAATTTTTTATTGGAAACGGTTTTTCACTAGGCACAGAGTATAGATTTAAGTCAAACTGGTACACAGCTCTCTCCGTTGGTTTTCTTTACACACAATACCCCGAAACTTATTTTGTTTTCAACGCAATCCCCGGAAAAACCGCTCTACGATTTAGCTCCATTTATGATAGTTTTTCTGCGCCTATCACTCTATCAGGTGGCTATTTATGGCATAAAGGTCAATTGGCATTTGGCCCTAAAATAGGCGCCGGTGCACGCATTTCTGTGATCAGAACTCTTGAAAATATGTACTTTAATTTACCTCAACCCTCTTTTCTTGTCGGTGCAGAAATGAAATATGATCTCAAAAACAACCTCAATCTCACCGCCGAAATGGGCTACCAACCCTATTGGCTTGGTGCAACTATGACTCATGCAGCCAAAATCTCACTGGGGATAATTTTTTATCCCAAGCCATTGAAAAAGCGAAAACCCGTGCCCGTCCTAGCACTCACTCCTATTGATCAAACGACCCATCAGCCCCCAATCCTCATTCAACCCCAAGCGGCGCCTGTTCTTCCTCCACCTAAGCCGCTCGCTTCACCGCTTCAAAACGAAGAACCGCAGCCACCCGCCCTTGCACTTCCTTTACCCCAAGCTATAGAGCCGAACATAAATCTTGCACAAGCTCTTCCCCCAGCACCTCAAGAACTACCTCAAGAACCACCAAAAGCAGATTTTAATTGGCTGATATTCATCTTACTTCTCCTTGGTTCTATTTTCTTTATAATTTTATTTTTTAACCGACGGAAAAAAGATAATACTGTCAAAAAAAAATGATACATTGACACCAAAAATTGAGCGTTAAAGCGCCCGTCAAGATTTCTATTAATCTTGACAACTCAACAATATTATAGTAGAATCGGATATCGTTGTTGAACATGAATTCAACACATATTAAATTTTATGAATAGAAATAGGAATATACTAAAAATGAAATTTTCTCTCAATCACATAACTTTTTTAACTGTTTTTATTTTAGCCATGACAAGTTGCGAGCTTACCTCAGGCGGAAATGAAGTTGGTGCAGTTCAGTCTATCAAGGTTTCGGGTAATTTAAAATACACCGTAGCAAATAAACTTGCAACACTGACAGACTATACGGGCAGTTCAAAAACGATTGATATCCCCTCGACTATTGACGGTACAACAGTCACCTCCATTGGTACAAAAGCCTTTGAAAACAAGGGATTGACCTCCATCACAATCCCTAACAGCATCACATCTATCGGTAATTATGCCTTTAACAACAATGTCTTGACTTCTCTAGAACTTCCCCAGAACCTTAGCACTGTCGGTAATTATGCTTTTGCGAACAACACACTAGCCTCTCTCACCATAGGAAAGAG
>CAYRNA010000126.1:0-2472 GCA_964425555.1 uncultured Spirochaetales bacterium | reverse complement strand
CAGAAGTCAAAAGTATCCAGACTGAAAGAATATTTTGGACAATGGATGATATCGCAACAGAATGAAGGACAGCAAAAAATGTAAGTGTATATATTTACAACATTTCATGCGTTCCCACCTTTACTAGGCGTACCAACCCATTTTTGACATTGATAAACCCCCCTCCCCATTTGGGTTTGTCTTGCCTAAATACAAGGATTTTATTTCAACTATTCTGTAGCTTTCGTTCCTAGATCATACGATTCGATCAAAGTTATTTCATTTGTTTGAAATAGTTTATTTTTGAATTGTCGAGTTTGTGATACTGCTAGCAAAGTTTTAACTTTATCATACCCCTAAGATATTTTCTATTACCCCAGCACAACTCTATCATTCCCCCCAATCACCCAAAGTACCCCCTAGTATTCAGAAATTGCCAACCGGTGGTATTCACATGTTCAGGATAAAGCATTTGATTTTTTGTTCGTGTGTAAGAAATCTAGCATGCATCATAAAACGAAAGGCATTAAAACAGTGGTTCCCAACCTGTCGTACGCGAGAGCCAAGTGGTACCTTCGAACTTTAGTTAAATTACAAGCAAAGAGCATTAGTTTATTCGTCAAAGTTAAAACTTAGGCTACTTGTTGTGATTTTCTTGTAACCTCTTTGCAAAAGTTATATAGTTTGATAATTAAAAGATTTAATTATTGTGACCGTCGAGCGACGGTTTTAGGTAATATACTCTAATCTCTATCGATGAGAAAAAGGTTGGAAACCACTGCATTACAAGCAAGGCAGACAGACTTATTGAATGGAAACAATATTGAATGTAGATTATCGGCAATGTTATCATTGGGTTTATTTAACACTATCAGGTTTACTGGACTGCGATAATAATTTTGCAAGAATTTCTAGTGAACGTAGTGATAGCAGTAGTACAGAATGGATTTCGTTGATGTTGATGTTGATCGTTCGGAGCTTCTGTATCTGTGAAATAGGAAAATAGTTTGTGTAAATAGCTTGCAAATGGTGTCTCAGGGTCTTAGCTAGGAAAGAAATTCTGTGAAAAGTGATATATATAATTTAATATAGCCGCCAGAGCGTCCGTAGTCTGGAAAGTTATCTGGTGCAAGCATGGACTCACTCGTGATATAGATGCAAGATTGTGAAACTAAGGATTTGGTCAGCAAGGGTATAGGGGTCAATATGACAGTTGCTTATAAGTAACGTCACCTACCTTGTTTGTAAACTTTATCGTAATAAACCACTTACCTTTTTCATAACATCTTTTTGCGTAGACCCTTACCCGATGATGATGATTTTGCTTTGTCATGTTTTTTGATGACATCACCAGACGTGGATGATGACTCATCGCTACTGCTAATCGATCCAGAACTGTCGTCCTTACGTCTTTTTTTCTTCTTTTTCGAGCGCTTACCCCCTTTCTGTTTACCTGTATCGCTTTTACCAATACTTTTCTTACTCATGGGTGATGCGTCACCCGACTTACCGACCATGGACCCTTTTTTTGATTTTTTTCCGACCGAACGACTCCTATGACGTTTCCTGCTTCTCGATGATGACCTTTTCCTCTCTCTCGACCTTGACCTCTTTGACCCTCTGTATTTTCTGCTCCTATCGTAAGAATCCGATCGGGACCTTGAGCGACTGCGTGACCTTGAACGCCGTTTGTTTGATTTTGTCCTCTTTCGATCCCGGGAACGTCTCGGACTTCGTGACCTTCGCGAATAATCGCGACTTCTAGATCGCGACCTCTTTCTGTCTCTTGACCTTGAGGATTTACGACCTTTTGACCTTGACCTCTTACCCCTGTCTCTTTTTTTCGATTTGCTCTCGTCGCTGCTGAGTTTTGAATTCTCGGACCCCGATCCACTGTCCTTGGGTTTCGTCTCCTCAGAGGTTAGGTGTTGTTCGTTTTTAATTACCTCTGGTTTAGGTGTTTTTACGCTTTCTGTTGGTTCAGTTTCTTCGCTTATTGGATTCACTTCGTCCTCTGATGAAGAAGCTGCAGCCATAACCGGCTCCTCTTGGTCAGGTTTCCTGGCTTTAGCAGCTTCCATGCCTGGTTTGAAAGATTCCTTCTTTATGGTATTATTATATAGGCAATTAACCAATCTCATTCCCAAATACATGTAACTTTAAGCTTATATTCGCTGGATAAGTTGACCCCCCAAAATAAGGAAGCATCACTTCTATCTAACTATCAAGAATGTGTTAACCAGCAGCTTAGCAAGCAAGTAGTATATAAAACTTGAATCTTTCATACAAGTTGTGATACAAGACTAACAGGATAGAATTAGTAAACTACTGTATGGTAGTGTCACGACCTTATTTTTGTCTCTGTCATGTATGACAACTTTATTTCAATTAAAATGCAAATAAATCTTTTTAAACCTTCAAGGACATGAAGAATCCTTTGCTGTTTTTTATTAAACTCTTCTCCTTTTTGTTTTATCCTTGTTTTGATCGTTT
>CAYRNA010000125.1:0-2549 GCA_964425555.1 uncultured Spirochaetales bacterium | reverse complement strand
GCGATAAAATTTTAACTCTCATTCAGCAAAACCCTTCTATTTCCAGAGTCGAATTATCGCACGAGATGCAAGTATCCAAGCCGACCATCACGCAAAATGTACAAAAACTGCTCGATGCGGGTTTTATTGAAGTTGAGGACGTTCCCGAACACAGACAAAGCAAAGAAGGGCGCAAACGTTCTGGCCTGAAAATTTCTGCGCATCTAGGCTACATTCTAGGTCTTGAAATAGCAACCAAAGAGTGGCGAGCCGTTCTGATAAATCTACAGGGAGAGAAACTCGCTCGCATCACCGTAGCCGCATCCTCTGTTCAAGCTGAAAATTTATCGGCTCGGATAGAATTACAACTGCATCAATTCATGTTCGAGGCTGAAAGCCCTTTTTACTTTGCCCGCCACAAAATTGTCGCTGTTAGTTTGGGAACAAGCGGTGTCGTCGATTTGAACAAAGGCTCTATCATCTCGTCCAACCCCTTGCTGATAGCCGAACGCACTCCTTTAGCCCAACAACTCAAAGAAAAACTAGGTCTCCCTGTTTTTATTGAAAATGATGCAAATTGTTGTTTGTGGAACGAAATTTGTCATGACCCCACTTTGATAAAACGCAATACTTTGGGTGTCTTAATCGAGCTCAGACCCACTCATATCAAAAACAAAAAGGACGGTATAGCCGTAGGAATGGGCTTTCTGCTGAACAATAAAATTTATCGAGGCTCAAAATTTGCGAGCGGCGAATTTCGAAGCATTTCTTATCAAAATGAGAATTCCAGCCAATTTAATCTTTTGCAAGAAGAAGTGGAAAAAATCACCGAAGACAAAGCCATTCTTGAACGTGTCGTTTTAGATTTAGTCAAACACATAGCCTTTTTGTCGAATATTTTGGATCTCGACGAAGTGGTCATTTGGGAAGACGACAACGAGCCTCTGTTGAGACAGCTTTATGATTTTGACGCATTGAAACAGTTAATATTAGAGCATATTTCTAAAAACAGGCTAGATTCTTCAGACGAAACCTACCCTCGCATTTCGTTTAATGATAGATCTTATATGGTCGCAGAAGGCGCCGCTAATTGCATACTCTACCACATTTATCACAAAACCGCAGAGCTTGATTATCCTTCGGGTGTGAGCTTCTTTAACTCCATTAAAACCAATTTAAAAAATCATCATAATATAAACGATATCAGAGATATCAAAACCGAGGAGTGACAAATATGTCAAAAATCCATACTTTCAATTTCCCAAAAGATTTCGACTGGGGAGTTGCAACGTCATCTTATCAGGTGGAAGGCGGTCTCGACCAAGACGGTCGTGGTTCGTGTATCTGGGATACTTTTTGCAAGACGGACGGCGTGCTCTTTAATCACAACGGTAGCCGAGCCTGCGAGCAATATTTTAACTACGAAGAAGACGTGAAGTTGATGGTGGAGCTGGGTGTAAAAACCTATAGATTTTCTATTTCTTGGCCTCGTATTTTCCCAAAAAATATGCAAGAAATAAATCGAGCTGGTTTTGATTATTACCACAAATTGATTGACTGTTTGCACGCCAACGGCATCGAAGCTTGCGCCACTCTGTACCACTGGGATCTCCCACAATATCTAGAAGATGCGGGCGGATGGCCTGAACGCAATATCATTGATCAATTCGCTATTTATGCCGAAGCGTGCTTCAAAGAATTCAATGATAAAGTTGACCGCTGGATTACGTTTAACGAACCGTGGTGTATCTGTTATTTAGGCTACGAAACGGGACGTCATGCGCCCGGTCGTACAAACCAACAGCAAGCCTATCAGGCCGTACACAATATCAATGTCTCTCACGGTAGAGCCATGAAAATTTACAGAGAAATGGGCTTGAAAGCCCCCATCGGCATCACTCACAACTTGGGTTATCCACGTCCTGCAAGAGACAATGCACAGGATATATTGGCCAGTCAGAGAGCCGCCGACAAAGATTTCGCCATGTTCGTGAATCCCCTCTTGGGCAAAGATTATCCGCAACGTCACCTCGATGCTTTAGGCGTGACTTTGGACATTCAGCCTGAGGACAAACAACTCATGGCCCAAAAGATAGACTACATCGGTCTCAATTATTATTCCGAATGGGCCGCCATGTACGACAAAGATGCCAAGGAAGAATTTAAGGGTGTACCTAGTGGTTTGCCACAAACTTTCATGGACTGGGACATTGTTCCCAACGGGCTTTATCGCATGCTAGAACACATACATAACAGCTTTGGCGACACTCCCATTTACATCACAGAAAACGGCTCCGCATGGCCAGATCAACTCAACGAAAAGCAAGACAGATGCCACGACCCCGCACGCATAGACTATTTGCAAAAACACTTAGCCGTTTGCGCTCAAGCCATTGCCGACGGCATTCCGCTCAAAGGTTATTATGCGTGGTCTTTGCTCGATAATTTTGAATGGGCCGAAGGCTACACCAAGCGGTTTGGTCTGATCTACGTCGATTACAACGACATGCGACGCATCCCTAAAGACAGTTATTACTACTACAGGGATGCCATTGCAGGACATTAAAAAA
>CAYRNA010000124.1:0-2561 GCA_964425555.1 uncultured Spirochaetales bacterium | reverse complement strand
TTCGTTAGAGTATCCGTCCCTTCGCCTACAACGGTGATAATTCCCGTGGTGGCGTCTTTTGTCACAGTATAATCCGCAGCGGGTTTTTCGTAGACGACCGTATCGATTCCGCTTCCGCCATCAAGATTGTTGTCGCCAAGATTGCCGTAAAACGTGTTGTCGTAACCGTTGCCCATTATCCCTGCATTTTTATCGCCATTCAATCTGATGTTGACCAGATATTTTGACTTCTGCGTATAGACCTCTCCCGCTGTCTCCACCAGTTTAAATGTGCCGTCAAAACTGGGATCCATGTAGGCGGTATAGGTGATATAGGGTGGGAAAAATTCCTCAATCGCTTGATAACCTTTAGGATCATTTGTCTTTAAATCTTTGCGGTTGGTCGCCAAAGAGTAGGCTTTATAGTGCGTAGAACCGGGGGTGACTTTATAGGGATTTCCTTCATACAGTTTGGGGTAGCTCTCCCATAGATCAAGATAGACGTCGAGCAAAACAGCAAAGTATTCATTCGATTCATCGGGGTCACGAGCCCAGTTTTTGAATCCAGCCTTGACCGCCTCGTGGGTGAGAGCCGTTAACTCTTTCTTGTAATTGGGCAAAGTCAAATTAATGCCGTTGTCCTGTACAAAGTGGAGTATCTCTTCAAAGCCGGCATCCCTTGTCGTATGGGTTAAATAATCAAAACTTCCCTCAACGGTGGTTTCGTTGGCGTGTAAATTTTGGTAATTGACGAGAGCAGTCTCTTGCTGAAGAATGTTGAAGCTTTTTTCTGCTGCGTCCCAGTCTTTAAATAGAATTAAACCAGCTTTTCTGTCGGCCATGCTGTTGAAAACGGCGGTTTTATCGCTGCCATATTTCGTACCAGGAGCGTCCGTGAGTATGTACTCGAGAATGTTTCGTGCCTTGATGATTTTTGCTTCACTCCAGCTGTCATCCGCTAGTATATGAACGGGTTTTCCGTTGGGAGCGACGAGATTTGTGTATTGTGTAAAAATGGTAGAATAGCTTGTAGGAAAGATTTTGGGCAGTGGAACGACTCTATTTTTACTCGCAGAAGTATCAAAGTCTTTGAGGTCTGTGCTTAAAGTGGAGATTCTCTGGATGTTTTGGTCGTTTTGATTATTTTGACAAGAGGCAAGGAAAGTAATGAATAAAGAAAGAGTGAAAGCTATGATAAATGCGTGTGTTTTGATGTTCATAATATACTCCATAATATCTTCGTGCTATTTAGGGGAAAAGGGGGCAAAGCATGGATGGCTACCTTGCCCCTAGGTTTATGCGAGGTGCTTCTTGATTCTGTCGCCATAATCTGTATCACATTGACTAAAATAACCGAGAACAATCTCAAGTGTCTTTTTATCGACGGTCGTCATAGTCCCAGCCAGATTTCTGGTGATTTCATCTTTTTGTGCCTCACTGAAACTTCTGTACAAATTACCCGCTTGCGTGTAATCGTCGTTGTCGCTGTGGGCGTCATAGGCATCAGCGTCACCCGATATCTTGAGCGGCGGTTCCTTCGTCGTGCTATCTTCAACGGGGCCGTCAAAACCATTGGGTTGATAGTTGTCCATTGCACCAAAGTTACCGTCAAAACGCATGACTCCATCTCTTTGATAGTTGTTGGTTTCGTTCAAAGGTCTGTTGACGGGGAGCAACTGATAATTGCCACCCAATCTATAGCGTTGCGTATCTGGGTAGGCAAACATTCTGCCTTGCAACATCTTGTCGGGGGATGCTCCAATGCCAGGAATGAGGTTTGACGGAGAGAAAGCCGCTTGCTCGACTTCGGCAAAATAGTTTTCGGGGTTTTTGTTCAATTCTAACACACCAACATCAATGAGAGGATAGTCGGCGTGAGGCCAAATTTTTGTCAAATCAAAGGGATTGACGTGGTAATTTTCCGCCTCCATTTCGGGCATGATCTGAATTTTGAGATTCCACTTGGGGAAATCCTTTCTTTCTATCGCTTCAAAAAGATCTCTTCCCGCGTAATCGGGATCACTTCCCGCAAGTTCCTCAGCCTTTTCAGCAGACAAGTTTTTGATGCCCTGTGCCGATTTGAAATGAAACTTCACCCAAGAACGTTCGCCGTCTTTGTTCCAGAAGGAAAATGTATGTGAACCGTAGCCATTCATATGTCTGAAGCCATCGGGCAGGCCTCTGTCGCTAAAAAGGATTGTGATTTGGTGCATGGCCTGTGGAGCGCTTGCCCAATAATCCCACATTCTTTTGGGATCGGCATAACCCGTTTGTGGGTCTCTTTTTTGAGAATGAATAAAGTCGGGAAACTTGATAGGGTCTCTTTCAAAAAAGACGGGTGTATTATTTCCGACAATATCCCAATTGCCACTTTCGGTATAAAACCGCAACGAAAACCCTCGTGGATCTCTCATCGTATCGGCAGAACCTTTTTCGCCCGCTACGGTAGAAAAACGCAAGAAAGTTTTTGTGGTCGTGCCAACTTTGCTAAAAAGGTCGGCGATGGTATACTTTGAGATATCGTGCGTCACGGTGAAAGTACCGTAGGCACCAGACCCCTTTGCGTGTACCACTCTTTCGGG
>CAYRNA010000123.1:0-2587 GCA_964425555.1 uncultured Spirochaetales bacterium | reverse complement strand
AGATGCGACTGTGCTATAAAACACAGCATCACATCTTACTATGGGCAGGTTTATTGGCGTGTTTTGAATTTGTCTACTTCTTGGGACATTTCATCCAAATTTTTAGCGTTTTCATGGGTGAGCTGATTCATCTCTGAAACCGCAATCACAACCCCTTGAGCAGATTTTTCCATTTCTTGCATGCTATGCGTGATGGTGAGGACACCGTCAGAGACGTGGTTTGCTCTCTCAAGATTCTTGGTTGAATGCTTTGTTATTTCGCCTGAAATATTCTTTGATTTTTCTGAAGTGTTGACAAGAATGCCCAGAGATTCGGTGATCTGCTCCGTGCCATTAGATACTTCGGTAATAGAGTTGATAATCTCATTCATCGCTTTTTGCATAGTGCTTATTTCTGCAGAAACAGTTGCGATAGATTCGCTGGTTTCCTGCGACTGCTCTGTTGCTTTCTTGACCGAATCGGTAATAGTGTTGACACTCTTTGTGATGAGAATAGAATTGCTACTCGTCGATTCCGCCAAGGTTCTCACTTCACTGGCGACGACGGCAAAGCCCCGACCAGAATCTCCCGCATGAGCTGCCTCAATTGCGGCGTTCATTGCCAACAGATTAATTTTATCAGCTATGCCCTGAATCACGCCAGTCATTTGTTGTATAGAACCTATGCCCTTGTTAATGGAGCTGATTTCAGTAGCCGTCAAGCGCATTTTTTCCTCACCCTGTTGGGAGATAACGGTCAGTTTCTCCATCATCTCAGAGCGTTTTCGAGCGAGGTTAGCGATGTTGTTGATGCTTGCCACCATCTGTTCTACCGCCGCTGATGACTGAGTGACCGCACTGGCTTCATCAGCAAGTTGTTGTTGCATAGATGTCACAGAGTCATTGATCGCGCGACTACCTTCTGTCGTATTGATGACATCTTGGTTGACATTTTTTACAAGGCCGGAGAGGCTTTCTATCGTGCTCGCCATCTCTTCTGTCGCACCCGATATTTGGGAAATATTGCTGCTCAGATTTTGACCATTTTGATTGGTTTTCAAAACAACATTTTTCACATTGCTAATGATGTTATGGAGCTTCTCAATAAAATCACTGAAATTATTGGTCAAGCTTCCTACTTCATCTTTTCTGTTCAGGCGAAGTGAGTGAGTCAAATCTCCGCCACCACTGGCAAGAACTTTGGAAAATTCAGAAGCACCTTTGATAGGAATAATGAGCGATCGTAAGAAAAAGAAAATGATAATAATCACACCAAGAATAGACCCAAAAGAGACGAACGCCATCAAGATAGAAAGAGAATCCGCTTCTCCTCTGAGTTCCTTTTCAGACATAAAGGTATAGACAGACCATGTCTGCCCTGTGTCAAGGAAGTCAACCTTATTGACATAACCTAGGAGTTTGCCTAATACAGGCGAGGTTGTCGTGAGATAGCCTTTCTTATCTCCTAAAATATGTTCAAGGGATATGGGATCCAAATTGAGTTCTTCTACAGGTTTGCCCAAGGCATCATTGCCATATATTTGGGTATCAGCAGAGACAATATTACCTGCGGCATCAATAATGGCTATCCCGCCTGTGGAAAATTTGTGGTGGTGAAAATCACTGACAAGTTTTGCAAAACTACGGAGATCAAGAGAGGCTTGAACATAACCAATGATATTTTTTCTGGCATCATCATAAATAGGGGAAGTGACCGAAGTGACTAAGGCTCCCGTCTTAAATATATGGGCGTTACTCACTATCACTGCGCCAGGATTCATGGTATTTTTTCTTGTCAGCAAATCTTTATAAAAAACGTCTTGGAGAATATTTGCATCTGTTTGAGGCACACTGAAAGTACTTGAAGGAACATCGCCTTTGTTGGCTGGGAATTGGTTATGAGAGAGAGAAAAGCGTATATTTTGATCTAAGTCTGGATAGTCAGGATCAGCAATTTTTGCCACCTCCAGAGTATCGATATTGGCTTGCCATTGCAAAAAATGCTTTAAGCTATCTGAAAGAATCTGTGCATCGGGTGCAAGGTCATTCTCAAAAGAAGCGGTATAAGACTCGGTGATTTGATTTGACAAGGCCATGACAGATGTCTCAAAAATCTGCATTCTTGCTTGAAATAAGTCGGAGATTATTTCATTGTAATCTTCTGTTTTTGTTGCAACAGAAACAGTCAAATAATTATTAAGACCGACGAAAAGTGCCCAACTCATAATACAGAGAATGATAACCGCTGGGGGAAATATTATATAGAAGAACTTGGCATAAAGGCTTTTGAAATTATTATAAGAAAACATTGGCACGACTCTTTTTCTTTTAAGGATGACTGAAAAATTGTACTTATTATAGCTGAGAACGTCGGCAATGTTTGATGTTGATTCATGGAGACTAGAACAAAACGTCAGCTCTCATCACGTTATTGATCATGGTATTCTAATATGGAGGAATATCAAGATACATTATAATTTTCTCAAAAAAAGCAATTTTTTTCTACTTGCTATAGTGGATTTATTGTGTTATGATTGGAGGGATGTATTAATGTAAATTGCAGGTTAAAAAAAGAGAGTCGACATGCCACTGTTTCAAGAATCAGTTA
>CAYRNA010000122.1:0-2624 GCA_964425555.1 uncultured Spirochaetales bacterium | reverse complement strand
GCACCTCTTTTCACTCCGCATGATCCCGTCGAACGCATAGGAGAATCGCACCAAGGACCAAGCGCTGAACATATTCTAGGCACCACACAATTGGGTCGAGATGTTTTCGCACAGACTCTTTACGGCGGGCGAACCTCTATTATGGTTGGACTCGTGGCGGGGGGGATTGCTATGGTACTCGCCATGATCATTGGCATCAGCGCTGGATATTTCGGTGGAACGGTGGACAACATCCTCACCACTTTCATCAATATCGTGATGGTCGTGCCCAACATTCCCTTGCTCTTGGTTCTCGCTGCCATGCTGGGGAAAATCTCACCCATGTCCATAGGCCTCATCATAGGTCTCACTTCGTGGGCGTGGGGGAGCAGGGTCATTCGATCACAGACCATGAGCCTGCGTAATAGAGAATTTGTTCATGCGGCTGAAACCTTGGGCGAAAGTAAATTTCGCCTCCTCTTCTTTGAGATTATGCCCAACATGCTTTCAATTTTGAGCAGTGCTTTTGTCGGAACGGTTATTTACGCCATTATGGCCGAAGCCACGCTGGAATTTTTGGGATTTGGCGACCCTTTGTCTGTCACTTGGGGCATCATGCTTTATAACGCACAAAACTCCGCCGCAATTCGAGTTGGTGCGTGGTGGGAACTTTTTGGTCCCTGTTTTGCTTTAGTCTTTTTGGGAACAGGTTTAACCCTGATCAATTTCTCTATCGATGAAATTTCTAACCCAAAACTCAAGGCCCAAAAGATTATGGCAAAGTTTTATCGGGAGCAAAAAATTCTAGCAAAAACGAAAAAAGAGGTCCCAAATGCAAGATAAAGTATTGGTCAGAGTAAAAGATCTCTGCGTAGACTATCTCACCTTAGATGGTCATGTGCGTGCTGTTGATAACGTGAGTTTTACCATTAATGAAAATGAAAGCTTGGGCTTGGCGGGCGAATCGGGTTGTGGAAAAAGCACCATAGCCTACTCCCTCATGCGTCTGCATAGACCACCTGCCATCATTAGTGGGGGTTCTATAGAAATTGATGGCGAAGATGTATTAAAATTTGATGAGAAAAAACTACAAGAATTTCGCTGGACACAAACGAGCATGGTTTTTCAGAGTGCGATGAACTGCCTCAATCCCGTTGTTAAGCTCAAGCATCAGTTCTACGAAATCTACAAATATCACGGCATCACGCAGGATAAAAAGGAAGCGTTGACTCACGCTCAAGAGCTGATGGACATCGTCGATATTCCTCGAAATCGTCTTGAGGACTATCCGCATCAACTGTCTGGAGGCATGAGACAGCGTGTTGTTATTGCAATGGCGCTGGCCCTGAAGCCCAAGCTATTGATTCTCGACGAACCCACAACGGCCTTGGATACGGTGGTACAAAGAGAGATCTTGCAAAAAGTCTATGAGCTGAAAAAACAATTGCATTTCTCCATTCTTTTTATCACCCACGACCTGAGTTTAATGATGGAATTTTGCGATACAATTGCCATTATGTACGCAGGGAAAGTCATAGAAATGTCTGAAGCAAATCAGATATTGAAGGCGCCTCGCCACCCTTATAGCTATGGACTGAAAAACTCTTTTCCTTCCTTGCAGGGCGAAAATGGTTACATGGAAGGCATTCCTGGCTCGCCCTTGGACTTGCGATCCATACCCAAGGGTTGCCCTTTTCAAGACAGATGTTTTCACGTGCAAGACATTTGCCGAGAGAAAGATCTGGTCGAACAAGGACAAACGCACAATTTTGTTCGATGCCATTTCCCATTAGATGCACAATTTCATAAAGGGCAGTAAAAATGAATGAAAATGATAAACCAATCTTATTTGAAGCCAACAATATTATCATGGATTTTAAGTTAAATCAAGGGAATGTTTTTACACGAAAAAAAACCTATTTACGTGCGTTAAATGATGTCAGCTTTAAGCTACACGCAGGAGAATCTCTGGCGGTTGTGGGTGAATCGGGCAGCGGGAAATCGACAATTTGCCGTATTGCCATGCTATTTTCACCCCCTACATCTGGTACAATGACGTATTTAGGCGAGGATGTTCATCAATTTACCCAAAACAAACTGCACCATTACAAGCAAAAAGTGCAAATGATTTTCCAAGACCCCTTCTCTTCGTTGAATCCTTTGCACAGCATTTACTACCATCTTTCAAGAGCCTTGAAGATACACCAAAACATCCACGACGAAACAGTTATCCGAGAAAAAGTGTATGAGATTTTAGAGGAAGTAGGACTGACTCCTGTCGCTGATCAAGCGAAGAAATTCCCTCACCAACTTTCGGGCGGACAAAAGCAACGAGCCTTTTTAGGCAAAATCTTAGCCATTGGTGCGGACATTATTTTTGCGGACGAACCCACGTCTATGCTCGATGTTTCTATTCGTCTAGGCGTTTTGAACCTGATGAATAAAATGAAAAAAGAGATGGGGAAATCGTTTCTGTACATCACCCACGATATTGCTACGGCGCGTTATTTTGCCGACAAGATTATCATTTTGTACGCAGGCTACATGGTGGAATGGGGCAATGTCGACGATATCGTCAAAAACCCCAAGCACCCCTACACCAAATTGCTTATTTCTGCCGCTCCCGATCCCAAAAGAGATGAGGC
>CAYRNA010000121.1:0-2646 GCA_964425555.1 uncultured Spirochaetales bacterium | reverse complement strand
TCATGGTTTTCCCTTTATAATATTTTAACGAACGACAAAATTGACCAATTTTTTAGGGACAACAATGACTTTTACTACAGTTTTTCCTTGAAGATATTCTTTGGTTTTTTCCGATTGTTCGCATAAAGCTTGCTGCTCTTCTTTGCTAATATCGGCAGATGCCGCAATAGTTTCTTTGACTTTTCCGTTGACTTGAATAACTATTTTAATTTCTGTGTCCACAATAAGTTTTGGGTCAAATTGAGGCCAATCTTGTTGCGTTGCAGAAGGTCCGTTTCCTAGCTTTTGCCATAATTCTTCTGCTAAATGAGGCGCATAAGGGCAGAGTAAAAGCACAAATTGTGACCAAAGATCCTTGTAAAGAACTTTTTGCTGATTGAACAGATTGGTCATAATCATCATTTGCGAAATGGCTGTATTAAAGTTGAGGCTTTGCGTGTCTTTCGTCACTTTTTCAATCGTTTTGTGAAATTCTTTAAGGATGTCGGCATTGGCAGGCTCGCTCGCATGCTCTTTGTCGCTGATCTCCCAAATACGATTGAGGAAGCGAAAGATACCTATGAGACCATTGGTTTGCCACGGCTTGGAGTCTTGCAAGGGCCCCATGAACATTTCATAAAGTCGCATGGAATCGGCGCCATATTCTTCGATAATCTCATCGGGATTAATGACATTTTTGAGACTCTTGGACATTTTGGCAATGATTTTAGTGACGGGTTCTTGGGTGTCGCTTGCGATAAATTTATCTGGAGCAATTTCTTCGACTTCATCGGTGGGAACGAGCGATTTATTGGCACGCATATAGGAAAAAGAGGTGATCATACCCTGATTTACGAGGCGTTGAAAGGGTTCTTGCGTTTGGACAATGCCCATGTCATAAAAGACTCTGTGCCAGAAACGGGCATAAAGGAGGTGCAAAACCGCATGTTCTGTTCCGCCAACATAAAGATCGACAGGCATCCAGTAGGCTTCTTTTTCTTTTGAAATGACTTCAGTTGTGTTTTGCGGGTCTATGTAGCGCAAATAGTACCAGCACGAACCCGCCCATTGAGGCATGGTATTCGTTTCTCTTTTCGCATCTTTGCTGCATTGCGGGCAAGGAGTATTGACCCAGTCTGCTACATTCGCAAGCGGTGATTCGCCTGAATCAGAGGGGTGAAAATTGTCCGTCGGCGGTAACACAAGCGGAAGTTGGTCTTCAGGAACGGGAACGATGCCACACTCAGAACAGTGGACGAGTGGTATGGGTTCGCCCCAATAACGTTGTCGGCTAAAGACCCAGTCACGCAATTTGTAATTGACCGTTTTTTCGCCGAGTTTTTCGCTCTCAAGGTGGGCGATGGCCTTGGCTATTGCGTCGGCTTTATTTAGTCCGTCAAGAAAGCCCGAGTTGATGTGCGCACCTTCGCCAACGTGAGCTTGGTTCGCAATATCTCCGCCAGCCAATACAGGCACAATAGGCAGATCAAATTTGTGGGCAAATTCCCAGTCACGCTGATCGTGGGCAGGAACAGACATAATGGCACCCGTACCATAAGATATAAGAATGTAGTCGGAAATCCAGACAGGAACGGGTTTGTTCGTGAAAGGATTTATGGCATAAGCTCCTGTAAAAACACCGGTTTTGTCTTTGTGTTCGGTGCGTTCAAGGTCTGATTTATTGGCTATACTTTGTAAGTAAGCGTCTATATCTTGTCGCTGTGTTGCTGTGGTAATTTGTTGTACCAGTGGATGTTCGGGCGCAAGTACCATGTAGGTTGCACCAAAAAGTGTATCGGGACGAGTCGTGTAGACGGTGATTTTTGCGTCGTGATCTTGCAGGGCAAAATCGACATTGGCACCTTCGGAGCGACCTATCCATTCTTTTTGCATCGTTTTGACCGACTTGGGCCAGTCAAGATCGTCTAAACCTTCAAGCAAACTATCTGCGTAAGCGGTGATTTTAAGTATCCACTGCCTAATGTTCTTTTTGACAACCGCAGTGGAACAACGCTCGCAACGACCATCTTTCACTTCCTCATTGGCAAGTCCTGTAAGACAGCTCGGACACCAGCTAATGGGAGAAAATGATTCGTAGGCCAAGCCTTTTTTGTAGAGTTGTAAAAACAGCCATTGCGTCCATTTGTAATAGTCGGCTTCATGCGTGGAAACTTCTCGTGACCAGTCGTAGGAAAAACCAAGGCGTTTAATCTGTTTGCGGAAGTTTTCAATATTCGCTTTCGTGGTGACGGCAGGCGGAGTTCCTGTTTGTATCGCATAATTTTCGGCGGGCAAACCAAAGGAATCGAAACCCATGGGATGCAACACGTTGTAGCCTTGCATGCGCAGGTAGCGAGAATAAATGTCCGTCGCCGTGTAGCCTTCTGGATGCCCTACATGCAAACCAGCTCCCGAAGGATAGGGGAACATGTCCAACACGTAGGCACGTTTCTCTTTGGGGAAGGCGGGGTCTTCTGTGGTTGTATAAAGTTTATTGTCTTCCCAGTAGGCTTGCCACTTGGGTTCTAGTGTGTGAAAAGGGTATTTGCTCATGGCTAACATTCTACATTTTTGCATGAAAAATAACAATTATATCAGAGATAAGAGTCGGACTAAAAATTGTTTTTTGAGCGAAAAAGGCAAAGCTTGTTGCTGACACCTTGCTTA
>CAYRNA010000120.1:0-2697 GCA_964425555.1 uncultured Spirochaetales bacterium | reverse complement strand
TTATACCCCGTGGTATTTTATATCATGGGGTATTTTTTTGCCCTTTTCAATAAAGGCAAATATTTCCCTATCGATTCGTCCAATATTCTCTTGTTCAAATGCAACGAACATTCATTATGAATAAGTTTCATGAAAGAAAAACCAACTATTTGTAATTATATATTTATTTGTATTGAATTTAAAGAAACTTACTCTATACTATTAGTCTGTTATTTTTGAAGGAGATTGTGATGAACAATACGTTAGAAAACCTAAAGGTTTTAGATTTAACTCGTGTCCTGTCAGGGCCTTATTGTGGCATGAATCTCGCTGATTTGGGGGCTGATGTCCTTAAGATAGAAATGCCTGGTAAAGGTGATGATGCAAGAGCGTTTGGACCGCACATCAACGGTGAGAGCACTTACTTTATGAGCCTTAACCGCAACAAGCGAAGCCTCACGCTCAATTTGAAGACGGAAGATGGCAAAGCTATTTTGCGCAAATTGGTTAAGGATGCGGATATACTGGTTGAAAATTATAAGCCAGGCACAATGACAAAGTTGGGCTTGGGATACGAAGAACTCAAGAAGATTAATCCACGGCTTATTTATGCTGCGATTTCGGGTTTTGGTTACACAGGCCCCTACAGTGATCGCCCTGCTTACGATGGAATCATACAGGCGATGAGCGGAATAATGAGTGTGACGGGCGAAGCTGGTGGCACGCCAACACGTGTCGGGCCTTCTATTGGTGACATAGTGGCAGGAATGTACGGCACCATAGGCATACTGGGAGCGGTCAATTATCGCGCGGAAACGGGCAAAGGGCAGATGGTCGACGTAGCCATGCTTGACTGTCAGGTGAGTATTTTAGAAAATGCCTTGGCTCGCTACTTTGCGACGGGAATTTCCCCCAAGCCTGCAGGCAACAAGCATACCTCCATTGTACCTTTCGAGCCTTTTACTACGGCCGATGGCGAATTGGTTGTGGCAGCAGGTAACGATAAACTATTTGCGTTGTTCTGCACTCAGTTGGGTTGTCCAGAGCTGATAGAAGACGCTCGATTTAAGCATAATATTGACAGATTCAACCATTACGACGAATTGCGCCCCCTATTGGCGAACAAGATGCAAACAAAGCCCACGGCCTTTTGGCAAGATTGTTTGGACAAAGCCGGTGTACCCAATGGGCCTATCAACAACATAGAGCAAGTGGTGCAGGACGTTCAGGTAAAAGCTCGTGAAATGATAGTGCCTATTACCCACCCCGTGGCTGGCGAAACCCAGTTGCCTGGTGTGCCTATCAAATTTAGCGAGTCGCCCGCGAGCGTAAAAAGTGCTGCACCCGTTCTAGGAAGTAGCAACTTTGATGTTCTAGGTGAATTGGGTTATAGTGCGGATGAAATTAAAGCTCTAGAAGAGAAAAAAGTTATTTAAGGAAAGTAGATTATGCAAATTTATGGTTTAGGCATTATTGCCTTTTGTATGTTTATGGGCTCTTACTTGGGAGACCTATTGGGTATTGTATTGGGAATTAACGGCAACGTAGGCGGAGTAGGTTTTGCCATGCTCTTCCTCATTTTGTGGCAAAACAGAAAAGTAAAGCTAGGCAAGCCCTTTCACGCTAAGAGTGAGGACGGCATACTGTTTTTAGGGCAGTTGTACATTCCCGTGGTGGTGGCGATGTCAGCAAAACAAAATGTAGTTGGCGCGTTTAGTGGCGGTTTAATCGCTATTTTAGCAGGTGCCGTCGCTACCATAGGCGCTCTCTTTTTAGTGCCTTTAGTCAGCAAACTCGACAAGAAATCTTAAGGGGTATATTATGTTGGATTTTATTTTAGCGAAGTTTAGTAAATACAGTCTTGTGGCTGCGATTTTAATTGTTAGCCTTGTCATTTTTGCCTGTTATCGTCTGGCAGTAGTGGTAAAACAAAAACGCATGGGTTCTGCCTTTGCCATCATTGTTGCGCTTATTGCGGCTTATATTGTCGGAAAGATTACAGGCGGAAAAAGCGGTGTCGCTGACATTACAGCTCTCTCTGGCTTTTCGTTGTTGGGCGGTAGCATGTTGCGTGATTACACCATTATTGCCACGGCCTATGGTGTCGACCTCAACAACTTAAAGAAGGCAGGATTGGTCGGAGCAGTGGCCTTGTTTGTCGGCGTGTTCTTTTCCTTTTTTGTCGGAGCGTTGTTAGCCTATGCGATGGGCTATCACGATCCCGTCGACATTACGACCATAGGTGCTGGTGCGGTAACCTTTATCGTCGGCCCTATTACGGGTACGGCTCTGGGAGCAAGCTCTGAGATTATCACTATTTCTATCGCCGCCGGTGTGGTAAAGTCTGTGTTGACCATGATTCTCACTCCCATCATCGCTCCTATTATCAAGCTCGACAATCCTACTTCAGCTATTGTATATGGCGGTGTGATAGGAACTACCAGCGGTGTGGCTGGAGGTCTTGCGGCAACTGATCCTAAGCTCGTTCCTTACGGTGCAATGACGGCTACGTTCTACACTGGCTTGGGTACATTATTGTGTCCATCTGTGGGTTATCTCATACTGAAAGCGATATTCTAGTACACTATTGCACGAGTTAATTTAACTCAAAACACGAGTCAGTCTTTTTAGCAAAGGCTGACTTTTTTTATGCCTGTAAGTTATTCTCTGAGCATGTCTTACGTCGGGGCGTGGGCGAACGTACGTACTCTCACTTCT
>CAYRNA010000119.1:0-2700 GCA_964425555.1 uncultured Spirochaetales bacterium | reverse complement strand
ATGTCAAAGCTATAGGCGGGGAAGATAAAGTTCTTGAACTGGCCTCTGAAGCTTACACTAAGGGAGATTATCGTTGGGCAACGACCTTGCTGAACAATCTTCTCTTTTCCGACCCTGATAATAAGAAAGCGGCTCTTTTACAAGCTGACGTATTGGAGCAGTTGGGTTATCAAGCAGAAAGTGGACCATGGCGTAACTTTTATCTTGCTGGTGCAACCGAGTTAAGAAACGGTGTGCAAGACAGAGGAACTCCTGCAACCGCCTCACCAGATGTTATTGCGAATATGTCCAATGATCTTATTTTTGAGTACATGGGTGTCTTGTTAAATACTGATAAGGCTGATGGCAAAAAAATGACTATCAACTTTAAGTTTACTGACATAAACGAAAATTATGCTCTATTCTTGGAGCATTCCGTTCTTAACGCTTGGAGTGATTGGCAGGAAGCTGATGCGGATGCCACCGTCATACTCAAACGTTCAAGTTTAAATGAAGTATTAGTAGGTAACGCAACCTTGAAAGACGATCTCGCCGATGGTACGATCAAGGTTGAAGGAGATAAAGATAAATTCTTAGAATTGATAGGAATGTTAGATAATCTTGGTGAAGGATTTTGGTTTAATATCGTAACCCCATAATTTCTATTCTTCTCAGACGAAGCGTTCCTTTTACTCAAAGGAACGCTTTTTTTGTCTAAACAATGGATCTCTTGTGCTCATATAATATCACTATAATTAAGTTATAAACTTTCATTCTATAGAATACGATAATTAAATTTGTCTTTCAAAGACTTGAAATTTACGATATAATTACGGATACTTAGATAACCATATTTAATAAAAGAGGTATATAATGACAGATTATAGAAAAAAAACAGCCATAATTCTTTTGATGTTGCATCTTTGTTCTTTTGCATTTTTTGCACAGGAAGAAACGCCGTCAACGGAACAACAAACTCAGAATAGTTCTTCACAGAACGAAGACTTGCAAACTCTGCAAGCACTCAGCAAGGGGGATCATGTATTTTCTTTAGCATGGGGACTTATTTCTTATAGTGATTTATGGACCATCACTATCAATGAAATAGATCTCAATTACAGCAATGTTCACGGTAATTTTTTTCTGATGAACTACAACTTCAATATCAACACATTTAACGATAATTTACTCGGCACCTATGTTTCTTGGGGACTTGGTTTTAAACCTACATTCTATTTCTCTGATGCGTTTGGTAGCGTAAAAGGAGCTAATGGTTTCTTTTCTCCCCTAGTTCCTTATGTTGGGCCTTACATTGATTTTGGCTATGTAAGCAACTATGCCTTAGGTTACGATACAGATTTTTTCGCCAATATTGGTGCATTTACCGGTCTAAAATATCCCATTCAACCACACTGGAACGTATTTGCCGAAGTGAAAGTCGGCTATTCTTTCCTTGCCCTAGGCAAAAATTATTTAAAAAGTGCTAATGCTGAACCCAATGCGTGGGATTTAGCTTGGCAAATCGGCGTCGATTACAAATTATAAGAGGTCAAAATGAAGAAAACTATCTTACTTATCCTAACTATTATCGTAACATCATGTGCACCCGTTGTACCATCCTACCCAGCCGACCAAGTCATAGAATTTGGAGCTGGAAGCAACAAAAGTGTACGCATTAGCTATAATATGCTTGATGCAGTAAAAAAAGTAGGCGAACACCTCACCAATGGTAGTGCTCAAGCGCGTGCCATTCCCAAATATTTTGATCGATATGCCGAATACCATACTCCTAACGGTAAAAGTATTATTATTCTCGTAGAAGATGAACCAAGCAACGAACAAATTGCACATATATGGCGTACGCTTGATTTGTATCTCAACCCTAACTACACTCAAGATGGTCAAAAATACGGTTCGGCAAAAGACAAAAATGCCGTCGCCAATACTACCGCAGATAATGGTGCTATCATACTTCTTCTCAACGGAAGCGATACCGATAGCTCGGGTGATCCCAGTCCTGAACGCCAACTAATTCTTAGCTTTGGGCAACCACTTTATGACGAAGAAGTACTGCCTGCAGGATCATCTGAATTCCTTACCTCTTTAGGTCGTGACGCTTCTTACGAAGAAATCTTTCACCTAATCCATGACAATGGTATTGGTATAACCACCAAAGGTGTAGGTTTTGCAGGAAGTCCAATCTATGACTTTCTCATAGACAATATTATTAAACCAGCAGGAAGCGCCTTAGATGCTTACTCAAAGGACATCGCTGCAGCAAAAGACAACGCCATAGAAAAAAAATACTATAACCCAGGACTTCGCCCTAAGTGGTATACCGAGATTCAAGAAGAAGGCTCTGTCGATCAAGAATACATCATTGCTGTTATAGATGCCTACTATCAAAATAGAATTACAACACCAATCTCTTTCTATTTCAACGAAGCTCAAGCTAAGTATATACCTATAGATAAAGAATATGTGAAAACACACGATAAACAAAGCTTTGAGCTTGTCGAAAATTTTTTACCGAGAACCAATGTTGCACCCATTATTCTTTCAAAAGAATTTGGTACAGGCAATGCAAGCAAAGTCTTGGAAAATACCTTTATCATGCAACGATGGAGCGTTGACCAAAATATCGATCCTGATGGTAAGGTAACCAGTAACAGCAGAATCGCTCCCGCATATAAAAATACCATGGCCTCTACGACAAACACT
>CAYRNA010000118.1:0-2702 GCA_964425555.1 uncultured Spirochaetales bacterium | reverse complement strand
TTAGTAGAGTATCTGAAGCTTACAGCGCCTTCTATATTGACGGGAAAGTGTGGGAATAATCCTACTGTCGTTTGCAGTATCCCTTCTCTGAATACTCCGATGAGAATATCTTGTTCTAAATAGAGGATTTTTTTAAGGGACAGGCGCGCACCGAATCCAAAAGAGAGGCTTGCATCACCTGTAGAAACCTCTGTTCTATTAAATTTTGTGTAAAACCATTTGTTTCCTGTTTTGTAAGTTATTTCATTTGCATTGTTGGAAAGTCGGTGATAGCCTACTTGAAAAATACCATCTTTGATGAAATTAAGCAGACCAACACTGATACCCTTGGATTCCCCCGCAATATTAATAAAACCCCATTGTACGCCTATGACTTTGGTTGCAAAATTTACGTAGCTTATTTGTGTTCCTAAAATCTCATTTGCCACATTTGCCACAAGCGCAACTTGAAAACCTTCCATAGTTCCTGCATAGTTGATCGCAGGTGAAATCTGTATACCGGAAAGCTTACCGAGGGTAGAATTTGCGAGGAATGCGATTTGCAGACCCTCTAGGTCATTATTAACGATGTTGAGAGCACTGATTTGCAGACCCAAAATATTATCAGCTTGAGCAATAAAACCAAGTTGGACATAAAGATTATTGTCCGCTGAATTTCCTGTTTGGAGACCGGGAACGAACATAAAGGAGAATAAACGGTAAACAATGGTTGGAGTTGTATTCTCGTCGTCGAATTTGATTTCTTCTGATTGAGCAAAGCTGTATTGCGCCAAGATCAAAAAACATATAAAGATTGTTTTCTTGAACATTTCTATTTTCCTTTATTAATTGTTGGATCTTTTTATAAGATATTTGCGAGTTTGGCAAAATCAAAGCCTACACCCACAGAATAATGGGGGCTGTATTCTGCATCGCCTGGTAAGCGTCGCAATTTTACTGCACCTTCTATATTAAAAGGAGAACTTGGAAATAATCCCAAGGTTGTTTGATATTCAAGAGGCGGGAAAAAATCTTCGGCATAAGGGAGCATGGCGTCTTGTTCTAAATAAAGAATTTTACTAAAAGAGAGACGTAAGCCCAGCCCAGCTGCAAACTGAGAGTTTCCTGTCTCTTGATCGACAGCCAGACTGTATTTGGTGTAAAGCCATTTGTTTCCTGTCTTTAAAGTCACTTCGTCCAAGTCATCGGAATGTACGTGATAAGCTGCTTGGAAAATGCCGTCTTTGATAAAATTAATCATACCCAGACTGAGACCATTGGCTTCGTTGGCTATATTAATAATACCTATTTGTAAGCCATTGGCTTTATCCGCGATATTGACAAGATAAGCAACCTGTATGCCGTCCATTTCCTCCGCGGTATTAGCAATGACACCGAGCTGTAGACCTCCCAACTTTTCCGTCCAGTTGAGTAGGGGGGAAATCTGCATGCCTTGCATATGTTGGGCGACATTGACGAGGGGTGCAATTTGTACGCCTGAAGCTGCACCCAAGGTGGAATTGGAGATAAGAGCTATCTGTAAACCACTGAGGTTTTCATTTACGATATTGACAGCTCCTATTTGCAATCCCAGTATGTTAGTGGCTTGGGCAACGCCACCAAGTTGTATATTGGCATTGTTGAGGGGGGAATTGCCGACTACAATATTGTCATGATTTAACTGAAGTTGCAGGCCAGGGATGAGCATGAGTGCGAAGGGGCTATAAACGGGGAGTTGAATTTCGGGCTCGACTGGAGCTTCAGGCAAAGGCGGGTTTTCGGTTTCGTTGTCTGGATTAATTTCTTCGGACTGTGTAAATGCAAACTGCGTTAACACCAAAAAATAAACAAATATCATTATCTTAAACATTTCTATTGTCCTCCAACTGATAAACATCATCATCTGTACAGTGTAAGCGAGATTGCGTGTTTTGTCAATGTTGGCGCCGTGTTTATAAGGGCAGCGAAAGAATAATATGCTATTTATTGAATGTGCCAGTCTATGGGCGACGACTGAGTTTTTTCAAGGTAGCTGTTCGCTTGCGAAAAGGGTTTGCTGCCAAAAAAGCCACGGTAGGCGGAAAGCGGCGAAGGGTGGGGGCTTTCAATGACGAGGTGTTTGGCTCTCTCTATAGAGCTTCCTTTTTTGCGTGCGGCGCTTCCCCAAAGAATGAAGACCAAGCCGTCTTTTTCGTCATTGAGTAGCTGGATTATCTTGTCGGTGAAAATTTCCCAGCCCTTGCCTTGATGCGATGCCGCTTTATGAGCTTCGACGCTGAGGACACTATTGAGCAACAATACGCCCTGTTCGCACCAACTTTGCAGGTTGCCATGCGTGGGTGTTTGTATGCCTAGGTCACTGTGCAATTCTTTGTAAATATTGACCAAGGACGGCGGAATAGCTGTGCCTCTATTGACAGAAAAAGAAAGGCCGTGCGCCTGATTTATACCGTGATAAGGATCTTGTCCGAGGATAACGACTTTGACTTTTTCAAAAGGGCAGTGATTGAGAGCAGAAAAAAACTCATTGGTTTGAGGGAAGATTTGCTTGCCCTGTCTTTTTTCTTGTTGTAGAAAGTGACGGAGATCTTGCATGTAGGCTTGATCAAATTCTGATTTGAGTCGCTCTAACCAACTGGCTTCGAGCTGAATCGCTTTATTCATATTTGCATGTGTGCGCATACATTATATCTATCTTGCTTCATTATATAGAAAAATACTGT
>CAYRNA010000117.1:0-2711 GCA_964425555.1 uncultured Spirochaetales bacterium | reverse complement strand
TAATCAAATCCCATGGAAACGACGCTAGATACAGGAGCGTTTTGTTCTACCTGCCTTTTTAAGGAGTTTGTATTTGCAACAGCACCCATTTGTAGTGTTATAAGATCAAGGTCTAAGACCACGAAGAGTGAAAATTCTTGGGTGAGTATATCGTTAACGCTAGAATTGGATTCGCCCGAATTAATATAATCTAAGGTCATGCCGCCACCCAAACTGAGTTTTTCGTTAATGTTTTTTTCTATGCGCAAAGAGCTATTATCAAGGTAGCGCTGTAGATTGTTCGTTTCTTGGGAACTACTTTGTCTTGCATTGACCGTACTTGCAGCACCGAGTTGATTGATTCTATCGTAAAGTGCATTTCCCAAAAATTCGGTTCGCATAGAGAACGTGTCAACATTCAATATCTCTTTCATTTGAGCCTCTAAGGGACGTAATAAGGCTACATTGACGGTATTGTCAGAGTTGCCTCTTACAAGGTTACCCAAGGTGCTATTGATATTGGTGTCGCCAGTGGAAGTACCAAGGCTGTTCGTTGGATCAATTAATTGATTAATATTACCGCTTTGAAAATAGCTGAAAATTTCTTGTTGGGAGTTGGATGAGCTAGAACTAAATACAGGCCTGAAATTGTTCAAAATATCCGCATTGACGGGGGCTTCTCCGCGCATATTAATTGTAATGTCGCTGACACCATAAAGGTTGTTTGCACTGGATGTACTGACCTTGAGGTTAGCGAGAACGAGAAGGTAAGGGTCTTGATTTTCTCTAAAGGTGAGCGTTCCTTGAGTGATATCAAATTGCTGTTGAAGATAGTTAATCTTTCCTTCGGCAAAATTGATGATGCCCTCTAATTGTTGTCCTCCGTTGAGTGAGTCATAACTTATTCTGAGTATATTGCCCGGGGTTCCCAAACCGTAGACCAACCAAGCAGTAGTATTAGGATAATACAATTCTACGATCTGTCCCATTTCAACACGAATATCAAGAAGCGTATTAAAACGTGAAGCCTTACGGGAGGACGTGATGCTCCCCGATCTATTTGCCATATTATTGAGTGGCGCAGACGTTACAAGAACTTTGTTGACAAGCACGCCTCGGTTAGGATCTGTGAGATGCCGACCTATAACATAAATATTTTTGTTTTCTCCACGAATATTAAAATATCCCTTGACCCTTCCTGCCACTTGAAAACCACGTATCGCATAGCCTAGAGGTATGCCTTCAGCACCTTCTAAATAGGTATTGATATCAAAATTTAATGAATTATTATCATCAAAAGTAAAAATGGCATCGGCTCTCACGTTATCCTCTCCGACATCTATATTGATTGGTGGGACACGTATTGTTTTGCCCTCAAAATAGACAGGAGTATTGACACGAGATAAAGGGATGGTATCGTCAATATAGGGCGTTTGTACACTGAGATTATAGGCATACATCAGGCCATCCATATCAAAATTGCCTTGGTTGATATCTACCTTTAGATTTCCTGCGACTAATCCTCCCGTAAAGACGACGTAAGGAACCTGATGGAGCGGATCGAAATATTGAACGAAAGAATTAGCCAGCCTCGCATCAAGGATAATGCGTTCCAAATTGACCTTTGTGGTCTCTTCCTCTTTCTTTGTTTTTGCTATGACATAAAGGGGGAGTTGGGGCGAAATAATGCGTGTGTCGGTTTCTGTTGCGTTGCCACTAAACCAAATATGCTTTTTCTCTTGGTCATAAAGATAATAGGTGTCATCGGTACGACGCATAATATAGCGCAAACTAGGCATGTATTCAGCGTCGTCAAAGTAGAGGGGCGAGCTATTGGTGACACCGTGCCAAGGTTGCTTGACAAGGTCGGGCAGTGACCATGAATCAAGCTTTATATCAGGCTTGATTAATCCCGTAAGGTTGATGGAGCTTGAAGAAAAGTAGTTTTGATAATTGAAATCAAGGCTGTAGCGGAATTCTTTTTTAAGATTATGAAAGAGAAAATACTGTGACTCTAAATGAGCATTCTCATAGTGAAAATCAAGTTTTTGGGCGCGTATATATTGGGGCGTCCATTCGGCATCTACATTCAGTGAAAAGGGCTTGTTTTTATAGAAGCTTTGAGCGGCGTCACTGGTAGAAGTCGAGAGACTGATCGTGGGCGCAGACTGTATGCCCCAGATGGCAAGCTTGCCCGAAAGCGGTCCCTGTAGATCTCTATTTTGCAGACGAGCAAGCATAGCGCCTTGCCATCTCAGCTGTAAATCCATAAAGCCATGAGCATTGCCACTCAGAGAATAATATTCTCTGACTTTATTCTGTTTTTGCTCGCCTATGAGCATGCCCGAAGTTATATCAGTGGCTTTATCCCACAGCAAGAAACCCTGTAAAGGCGAAACTGAGTCGTCAAATTCTAGCGAACGTAGAAAGACTTTGTCTTTTTGGGCAAAGCCATTAATGTTCAAATGAGCGAGTTGTTCTGCCCCTTTCAGGTAAGCGACTTGGATTTGCTCTAAGTTGACCCTTGGGTTGTCGTTGATATTGGATGTGAAATCTCCCGCAAGAAAAATATTCTGGGAATGTTGGGGATCCAAGGGAATCACTAAGTCTGCAATTTTGAGCGCAACGTCATTGTTAAGTCTATTCCAGTTAAAGCGGAGTAAATTTTCTCGTGTAGCGAGAGTCGCTTTTTGAGGCGTCAGAGAACCGTAAAAATCTTCAGATTTATTATT
>CAYRNA010000116.1:0-2715 GCA_964425555.1 uncultured Spirochaetales bacterium | reverse complement strand
AAGAACCCCGTCAAGGGGTTCTTTGCATTGTATCACATCTTAGCAAATAAAAGCTTAGTTATCCGTGAATGAAAAGCGGGCTAGCGTCTTAAGTCACACTAGGATTGAGGCCACTGCTCGACTGTCCACGGCTTTACCAATTGGAAGATAATAGTAAGCGCCTCATGCGTTGTATGGGGGTCTTCAGAATCATCAGGATTCTTAGTAGAGAAAAAAGTCTTAGATGGTGCGTAATTTTTGCTTGACCCATACCCATTATAGGTCTCTAATCGTATATGTCCCTCTGTATAAGGCCGCAAAATCTCTGCAATAAAATCATCTGAAGGTGGATTGAGATAACTGTAGCCCTCTTTTATATATTCCTTACTCTTATTTATAAAGAGGTCAGTTAAACGAAGATAGGACAAACTGAGACGTAAATAGCTAGAACCATCCTCTTCATAGCGTGTGGTTCCATCGAGAGAGGTTTGCGGGCTTGCGGGCAAAAACTGAAAGCCACTGAACCTTGCTCCCTCAATTACTAGGGTCTGGGGATCTATCCTAAAAAGTTGTTGGTTATAAGCTTGGGCATGTCCACTGGCATTGAGATTATTATAAGATGTAGAGAAAATAGTACCCACCCCATGTTCACGGTAGGCTAGAGCCTTATGCACGCCATAGGGCACCCACCATGAATTAACCCCAAGATTTCGATTAACAAATTCATGCTCCTCCAGTTCTCCATAGCTTGAATCAAAATAGCGATATTGCTCATCAAGGGCTGTTTCATAGCTGTTTTGATCAAAGCGCACAGAGGCCTGAACCTCACTATTGCCTATGATGGGAAAGTAGTTGAGGTAGTAAATAGCATCATCGCTATAACTCACATTCCAACCTAGAGTCTCTCTATCATAGCGCGTCCAAAGTCCCGTTTGAGCATCTTGCCCCTCGTAGGCAACAATTTTCCAAAGTCCTGTAATATCGGGATCTTTACGGCTTGTAGAAGCAAAATTGGGCCTGCGTAAAAGTAGGTCGCAAGAAAAACAAAGAGACAGAGACAACAACAACATGATATATTTATACTTCATTTGACCTTTTTTTAAACGAATATTCCTTCGTTCAATTCTCCTATTATTTGTCTTTCTTGATATTAAGCTTGTAAACAATTTTAACGCAGCCTAAGAAATCTGTCAAGCTTTAAATTTTTATTTATTAAATGTCCATCTCAAGGGCAAGTTTTCCAGCACTAGCGAAAAAGTAAGTGTCTTAACGCTTAAAATTTTTGGTAGCTGAAAATATTGTTTTATAAGTATCCTGATTACATGCTATATTAAAAATTGAAATATTTTTTGTTATTTTCAAACTCACTTCACCCATACTTCTACCCCACTTTTCAACAAAAAATTCTTTCTTTAATACAGTCAAATCCTAACTTGGGAAAATGTATATAATTATATATATTTAGTCGTAAATACTTGTACTGCATTATTCTATTTATTACTATTTAAGGTCATGATAGTCCTTATTTTAGTCGGATTATCATAATGAAGGAGAAATGAAATGAAAATACCTAAAATTCTAATAATCCTCATGGTTGGAGTGGTGCTATTTTTTACCGCTTACGAATCATTGTATGAATTAGCTGCCGACGATAAATACGACAGATATGACGACGACGATGATGACGACAGATATGATGATGATGATGATGATGATGATGACGATGACGACAAATGCGACGATGATGATGACGATAGATACGGCGATAAATGTGACAGCAAGAGCCACGAAAAAAATAAATATCACCTTGATGCAACGACATCAGCGACACAATAATCAAACCGTTGATTTTTCTATTTTAAAGTAGACGATAATTCATATCTTAAATGAATTATCGTCATTAAAAGGGTAAATACATGCACATACCAAAATCTCTGATAGCTCTACTCATTGCAGGCGTACTATTTATTGCAGCGTATGAATTGTTCGACGAGTTGCTAGACGATGACAGATACGACTATGACTCTCGTACCTCAGCAACAGATTAAAAACCTATATATTAAAAAAATTATTTTTGACGACTCTTTTTTCATTACATCTGTTTACATAAACTTCACTGAATAAATCTCTCTAAAGTCTTACCGAGCCCAATATTCTGTTCTCTATACGATCAGTTATTACAAACAAATCTTTTCTTATTCATTCGTAATTGTAATCCTCACAATTTTCTTCACTTCTTATAAAAATAAATTTGACAAGCTCTCTCTAAATTCTAAACTGCTCATTAATGGAGAAGCTGTTGTATGTTCAATGCTTCCATAACACACATATATATAGGAGTTTGTATATGAAATATTTCATTTCAATTTTAACCGCATTCTTTTTGTTTAGTTGCACACAGGGCTCAACGGGTCTCGCTGCACTTGATAAAACTCAAAAGGATGCCACGTCATTTACTAAAGAGAAAAATAAATCGTTATACGATATTTATCCCTTTGATGACAAAGATAGTTTCAAGAACGCAAAGAGAGGATTTATCGCCCCTTTGCCTAATAACGGTGTTGTCAAAAATGATAAGGGGAAAGCCATTTGGGACATGACTCAATACGACTTTATCAAAGATGACGAACAAGCCCCTGATACGGTCAACCCTAGTTTATGGCGACAAAGTCAGTTGCTAATGCAAGGCGGATTATTTGAAGTAGTACCTGGAGTCTACCAAATACGTAACCTCGA
>CAYRNA010000115.1:0-2727 GCA_964425555.1 uncultured Spirochaetales bacterium | reverse complement strand
TTCAACAACAGACATTTTTTTCTATTTTATCGCTGAGCTTTTTCACTTTCACTACAATTACAGCTTAGTTCTATTACATTATCCATTATACTATGATTATTTCTGGAGCTTTGCTTCTTGGCTTAGTGGGATAAGACAGAGAGAGGCGAGCTTACATTGCTTTTACTCCTCTCTTTTTATAGAATGAGAATGATATGAAATATGAAAGACGAGGATGAAAAATGAAACGAAACGGTATTTATAATGCAATTTTTAAACAGCAATTTATTTATTGTTTAATGCTTATTTTCAGCGTTTTTGTGGGAGAATCTCGCCTTGATGCGCAGGTTTTGGCTTTTACGCCAGAACAGGACTGGCAAGAGATAGAGACGGAGCACTTCCGCATTATTTTTCCTAAGATTTTACAAGAAGATGCCTTGCGATTGGCGAATAGATTGGAGCAGACTCTCTTGCCTTTAGAGGTGGGATTGAAGGTAGAAAAACATAAAAAATGGCCCGTGGTGCTTCTTGCTGAGACGACCGTTCCTAATGGATACGTTGATGCGGTCAATGATAAATCGGTATTTTTTCCACGAACTTTGTCCACGGTTGGCGGCAGTAACGAGTGGTACGATACTTTAGCGATACACGAAGGTCGCCATATGCAGCAGCAAGATAGTGTCGACAACTATATTGCACAGGGTGCGTGGTGGTTATTTGGTGATTTGGGAAAGGCGGCTATCATTGGCGGGACTTTTTCGCCTTGGTTTCTTGAGGGCGATGCGGTTTATGCGGAGACCATGTATAGTGACAGTGGCAGAGGACGGACGGGTGCTTTTAATCAGGAATTCTTTGCTCTTTTAGAAGCGTCGAAAACAGAGCGTATCCGTTACCGTGATGTCTTTAATAATTCTTTGCGCATGCACATACCGAATCACTATGTTTATGGTTTTTTCATGGTGCAGTATTTGCGTGATGTTTATGGTGACGAGCTTGCGGAAAGGGTGATAGCAAAAGCTCAAGAGTTTCCCATTCCTTATTTTGGTTTTAACTTCGCTCTCAAGAGTGAAACTGATATTTCTTTGCCTGAACTTTATGCCAATATGCGAGAGGCCTTGCTCCTTTGGCTCAAAGATCATCCTCAATTACAGGGCCAAGGTGCGGAGCGATCAACGCAAGTGCCATCTATAGAAATTGCGTCTACAGAAGATAAAAATTACATCCAATACGGTTTTGTCTTTCATGAGGGCGACGATGTATTGTATACAAAGAAGACGCTCAATGATGCGACCGCTCTTTATCGGCAAAAAAACGACAGAGTCAAACGTGTGAGCTACCTGCCTTCTAACTACAGTGTTTCGTCTCACGATGGCAAACAGACTCTTGTGGCATCAGAATACAGGCAGGGCAACGCCTACCCTTCTCGCAATCACAGTGACATTACGCTCATTGATACGCAACGGGGTAGCTTTAAGCGTATCACCAATAAGCAGAGGTATTATTTCCCCGAGTTTGACCGCACGGGAGATGTGATTGCGGTGGTTGAATTTGACGAAAATAGAAATAACGCCATTGTTCTTCTGGATAGATCGGGGGAAGTTTTGGGTCGCTACCCTGCGCCTCAAGGTACGGATCTTTTTGACATAGCCTTTGCCGTCGATAATCGCTCGCTGTTTGTTCTTTCACAAGAACTGAGCAAGGGCAGGTCTATACGAAAGCTTTCTTTTGACGGTGCGTTGGGGGGGCCAGCCCAATGGTCAATATATAAGCAAACGAGGACGGAAAATATCTCCAATCTCATTCCAGTGGAAGGAGGCTTGGTGTTTGTCAGCGACAGAGAGGGGCGTGATTCTCTGTATTTTTACAACGCTCAAGGCCGTTATTATCGCCTGTCGAGTGCGGGCTATGGGATAGGCGACGTTGACTATAATTTAGCGGAAAACACGCTCATTTTTGCTCAATATGATTCTTTTTTGGGTGAAAGCTTACAGCAAATTCCTTTACTCATAGATGAACGTAACCGAGTCAATGAACAAAATATTTCAACGCCCTACTTTTTCGATTCACTGGCACAATCAAACGATGCGACGAGTTTAAGTGATACTCAAGAGCCCATCTTAAATACAGAAGCGCCTGTGTTAGCGGACGGCACTTATGAGATGAAAGATTATTCGCCACTGGCAAATTTTATCCGCTTTAACTCATGGCTCCTCGTTCCTACCGCCATAACTCCCACTTATTCTCTGGCAGACGACCCTTTTCTTGGGCTTACCTTGCAGAGTAGCGACATACTCAACACAACCACTTTATCTCTGAACGGGGGCTATAACCCCATCTCTCAATCATGGACATCGGGATTAAATGTGGCGTTGCATACCTTGCCCTTTAACCTTGGTTTTTCTGTCAATGCGTCGGATTCCAATCCCGTTTCTCAGCGTGAAGCAACCAAGGAAGACGGCGACATTGTTCCGCTCAACCTCTTACACCAGCGTATTTATTCCTCGAGGGTGAGTGTGGGAAAATCATTGTCTGATACGGTAGGTGCCTTTAGGACGGTTTCTCAAGTTTCTGTTGGCTCAGGCTATCAGTGGGTGGACTACGTTGATCAAAATGTCAAACGACAACAAATCCCCCTGTCGACTGCGTTGTTGTGGCAAATAGCTTTGCCGCAGGCTCAACGTGAATTAAGCCCCCCTTTTCTGTTCCGTGTAAGCACTTCCGCACTCAAAAACTTTGTGGTATCTGGTG
>CAYRNA010000114.1:0-2728 GCA_964425555.1 uncultured Spirochaetales bacterium | reverse complement strand
GGAAGGTATCAATGGTAGAGGTATTAACAGGTCTCCTAGCGATAGTAATAATTGTTTTACTTGTGAAGACAATTATCAGCATTATACATGGTTTAATTTTTATTGCGGTAGTGATTGTAGCTGGATATTTCCTTATACTGGGAAACATTGCTCCAACTACGGTATTGATATGTGCTATATGTATTCTTATCATACATGCAATGTTAAAAAGCCATCGCAAGAAAATAGAGAAAACGAGATCCAAGCATCTTAATTCTCGGTAGATATTTCGCTTAAAAAACAAATAAAAATCGACAAAAACCTATAGACTTTTTCTTATTCTTTTTTTAGATATAATTGTATCCGTCAAGAAGCTCTCAGAGTAAAAGATTATGCTTGTCTTATCATCTTTTATGGCTATCTTTTTGTGTAGTAAAACAATGAATATAATATCGGTTGGGATAATACAATGTTAGAATTTGATGCAATCATTATAGGTGGTGGACTCGGTGGTTTGACCGCTGGTGCGACTCTCGCAAAACAGGGCAATAAGGTGTTGCTTTTAGAGCAGCATTATATTGTCGGAGGCTGTGCGACAGCCTTTAAACGCAAAGATTTTTTGATGGAAGTGGGGCTGCATGAACTAGACGGCTTGCACGAAGAAGACACCAAAACGCAGATATTTAAATTTCTCGGCGTAGACAAAAATATTGAGTTTTTGCAGATCCCCGATCTCTTTCGCCTTAAAACCTCGCAACTAGACTTTATTCATCCTCACGGTCGAGACGCCACGGTTAAAGCTTTGGCTGAGCGATTTCCCGAAGAAAAACAGGGCATAACAGACTTTCTTGATTTTATGGATGAGGTGACCAGCGAGATGGTAAAGGTGCCACAAGGTCGATTGAAACAGAAACTGATGTATCCTTTTTTTCCGCTGATCTTTCCCGCTCTCGTCAAAGCATCACGCACCAATTTAAGTGATTGGCTGGATAAACACATTGTCGAAGATGAGCTGAAAATTATTCTGCAAGCCATGCTCTTGTACTACCACGATGACCCTTATACCATGAGCATGATCTATTTTAGTGCTGCTCAGTCCAGTTATATTAATGGGGGCGGTCATTTTATCAAAGGTGGCTCTCAGGAGCTATCCAATTATCTCAAGAGTGTCATAGAGGAACACGGCGGACAGGTTCTCGTTGGTAAAAAGGTTTCCAATATTCTTGTCAAAGGCGGTAAGGCTCGGGGGATATCTTTTAAAGATAGCTTCAACGACACGATTGAACCCGTCAACGTGTACGCCAAAAAGATCATCGCCAATACGGCGGTTCCCTCGGTGAAATCCTTGCTCCCGCAAAAAGAGAGTCGCAAGCTTGCACGGAAAATTGATCATCTGGAACCCGCCTGCTCTCTCTTGACGGTTTACATAGGCTTTAAAAAAGAAGTGAAGAGCTTGGGCAATCAACACTATTCGACCTTTATATTTCACGACGACGTAAAAACGCTTACTGATATCAAGGAAAACGCCAGACAAGATTGGCATCATAAAAACCTTGTCTTTGTTGATTACAGTCAAATTGATTCGGGCTTGGCACCTGAAGGCAAGAGTGTCGGTGTCATCTGTACCGCCGATTATCTCTGCGACTGGGAGACCTTGGACGAGTACGCTTATGCTGCCAAAAAAGAGGAAGTGGCGCAGATCTTAATCGATCGCTTAGAGGAAAAAATCCCAGGGTTGAAAGCCGAAATAGAGTACTACGAAGTGGGTACGTCAAAAACCATTCAAAACTACACGCTCAACCCCAAAGGCACACCCTACGGTTACGCTCAAACCCTCAAACAGTCGGGACTCAATAGGGTTGGCTTTCATTCGCCCGTCAAAAACCTCTACTTTGCAGGCGCGTGGAGCTTCCCCGGTGGTGGGTTTACGGGCGCTATTATCAGTGGCTTTTTATGCGCTGATACCGTCAATAAAACCATATCCAAAAAGCAGGGGTATCCAACGAAGATCGCCGAGGATCGCATTGTCCCTCTCTTGTCAAAGAGAGAGATCGCTCAAGACACGATTGAAATTAGCGTAGCGAAACCCGAGGGTTTTCAGTACGAAGCGGGACAGTACGCCGTCCTTGAAATAATGAATCCCAAGCGAGAAGAGTTAGACCTGCCTTTTCGTTCATTGTCCATGGTATCTCACTGTGACGAAGAGAGTGTGCGGTTTGCGATGCGCTCAGGCGATAGCTCTTTCAAGCAGAATATTGAAAATGCACAGGAAGGCGATTTGTTCTGCCTTTACGGCCCCATGGGTGATTTCACTCTCAATGATGCGGCCAAATCTGGCAAGCCTAAAGGTGTCGTCTTTCTCATCTCTGGCATTGGGATTACGCCCATTCTTCCTTTTTTAGAGGAACTGAAGAAGCGTAGTTTTAGTGAACCTGTGTATCTTTTTTACAGCAATAGAACAGAGGAAAAAACGGCCTACCATGATCATTTTAAAGCTATAGATATGCCGTCATTCCACTACGTCCCCGTCTTTAGTAAGACTATGGGGCGCATCAATGAGGCCATGCTTCAGGCTGAACTGAAAGATCTCACCGCCTTTGATTACTACCTTGTAGGCACCAAAAACTTTGTGGAAAACATGGAGAATTGCTTACACGATAATAGCGTCGCAAAATCCGCTATCAAGAGTGATAGTTTCGGCTAGATTGGTGAAATCAATAGAAGAAAAACGTTTATATCTCACAGAGTA
>CAYRNA010000113.1:0-2865 GCA_964425555.1 uncultured Spirochaetales bacterium | reverse complement strand
ACATTCCCTCTTCCTCTCTCCATGTCTAAGCGAATCTCTGTACTAACATTGAGAGATCCATAACAAAAGGAGAGAATCGTGTCCAAAGCAACGCAGGCAAAAAATCACATAGAGCGTATTTTAGAAACAGAAATAAAAAAATGACAGAAAAGTTAGAAACATGGGGTAAAAAAGAAATCGAAAAAGGACATAATAAAATAATAGACTTTACTTTAAATAACTTCTAAAAACATAACAATAAACCGCCACAAAGGACGCCCTTATGACTTCTACAAGTAACAAATCAAATTCATCCATTCTCGTTGTTGATATAGAGACGACGGGATTTGGTGCGGACACTGATTTTATCATTGAAATAGGGGCTGTCTCTCTGGATCTCCGCACGGGTGAAATAGCGACCCTTTTCGATAGCCTCATTCGTGAACAAGGCATAGGCAAGGCGCAAGAGTACAAGATACAGATGATACACGGTGATAATTTCCCCATGCAGGACATACTCAAGGCTCCAAGCCTAGAAGAGTTACGCCCAACTTTGCAGAAAATATTTGATCAGTACAACGGACGCATCACGGCGTGGAACAGAACGTTTGACTTCAGCTTTCTCAATGCCAGAGCTTTTGACTGGGGTGATGACTTCCCCTGCCCCATGCAAGCGAGTAAAAAGTATTTAAACCTGCCGTTTGCCAATGGCAATAGAGGCAAACAGGCCAAAGTACAAGAAGCGTGGGACATACTCTTTCCAGAAGATCCTCAGACGGAGACACACAGAGGTTTAGACGACGCCATTATGGAGGCCAAAATCATTTACAAACTACAGCAGGTGGGCGGATTACAGTGGCTCGATTAACGCAGATTCTAGCCTAATAAGAACTGTATTTTGTACGCTATTTTAGCAATTTTAATCGAATACAAAATACAGATTCCAATAGACATCGCTTGCACGTACTAACGCTTGGTATGAATTCACAATAATTGCATTGTCATTAAAACGAACAATGCCCTTTGATTCAATAAAATCTTTTGATTTTTCTATAGACGACATTTCTCGTCCGTGTTCCAACAATGTAAACACCAAGGGAGAAAAATTCAATTCAATAATATCATTGAGAAAGCCAACATTGAGCCGTCTAATATACATTCGCAAAAATAAATAAAATTGTTGATGCATGGGGATTTTCTTAGACATATTGCTGAGATTGAAATTATGGTAACAATTGATCGCAAAATTTTTCATTAAACTTTCTAGTTTTTCCAACTCTTCATTCGCAAAAAAATAATCTTCTTCTTTTTCTCTAGGTACAAAGGTTAGCTCTATGTCTGTTGTGGCAATGTACACTAAATTGATTTTTTGATCTGCTGCCAAATTAATTTCAAATAAAATGGCTCCTTGCATGTGTATCATTTTAACTTTGTAAGTATCGCTATCTAGACCTCTTAAACCGAATACAATACCCTTTGTTAACACCACCCAACAACCTTCTGTTTCTAGGGGATAATCTATAATAGATCCCAGCTTATAACGAAATGTTGTAATTTCATGGATATGTTGAGGTATTTCTTTTTTGACATTTTTTTTATTCCTAACAATATTCAGTAGATTAAAATATTTATCCAATTTGGGTGATACAAACTCCTTGAAATTTTTCTTGTAATATGCGTATAAATCACACCTTTGTTCTCGACTGAGATAAGGTTCTAAAAAAAAGAGGAGGGTTTCTATGCTTTCGCTAACATCGCTGTCATTGTTCGTAATTAATTTTTGATCATAATAAAGCAATCTCCTCATTTTTATAAAGAGAGACCAATAGCGAAACTGATCATGTGATTGCTTTCGTAGACTATTTAGATAACCAAAAAAATAGTTCAAAGAGCAGGAGATCACAACGGTCATTTCGCTGGAATAAATACTCATAACGGAAGGCAGATCGGAGCACGCTGAGATTAAATTAAAACACGTTCCTGCACTAAACCGCTGTTCCAAAACATCATGGTCACTGCGTATGGTAACGACGATGCTACCTTTGCTGACAATATAAATATGGGAATCCAGCGCTCCTTCGGGAACAATTACGGTATTGGGGTTAAATGTTTTTACTTCTGCGACCATGTTAAGATATATAATAAGATTTTACATCACGCTTACAAATGAAAATATTATTTTTGATGCAAGTTCTAAAAAGAGTGATTGAAAAAATACACTTGAGAAAAAAAGAGGAGTCATTATAGTGTGTAGAATGAAAACATACTTTATCATAGCTCATCCCGATAGTCAAAGTTTTAACCACGAACTTTTGCAATATCTTTGCGCTGTGTGCAAAGAATATGATTGCGAGTATCGCATCAATGACCTTTATCAGAGCAATTTCGATCCCGTTCTTCGTTTGGAAGAGATAGAGGAGATAACTCGTAATCAAGTCCCCGAAGACATTAAAACTGAACAGCAAAATATTCTTTGGGCAGATACGGTGGTGTTGATTTCGCCTTTGTGGTGGGGGTCTTTTCCCGCCATTTTAAAGGGCTATTTTGATAAAATATTAACCCACGGCTTTGCCTTTCATGCCGACAACGGTTTCACTTTCCCCAATCTCAAAAACAATCTCCTCAATCTGCAAACGGCAGGCAACGTAGCGACTCGCCCCACAGATCATGTTCACTTTAAAGGCTTGCCACAACAATACGATTACCATCTTTTTCATGCGTGCGGTTTCAAGAGCACAAACCATATTTTTCAGGGGATTCCTTCACGCCACAATTCTGTTTATTTAAACATTCTCACCCGCAGTAAAGAAGCGCTGCTAAAAATAATTACAGCAACAGAATAGGAGCAGACAAGATGCAAAAAAAACCACTCAGTGCGTTGGGATA
>CAYRNA010000112.1:0-2945 GCA_964425555.1 uncultured Spirochaetales bacterium | reverse complement strand
CAATTGTCCTACTTTTGAGGTGGGGTATTTGAGTAGACGCAAAGTCTCTCGTCTATTTGATGCAGAAATGTTTTTCATGGCTGCTGGATCTAAATCAATTTTGTAGGTTTGCAGAGTGCCGTTTTCTATAAAATTGGCATAAGAGAAGTCGACGCCTTGTTCAAATGTGGTTTTTCGTAAGGCCATGTTTTTGGTAATGATGGTGTCGCAAAAATGAATAGTATCTTTAAAACGAACGCTTTCAAAAAGAACGGTTGAGCCAAAGTGGGTTTGCGTAAAATCTACAGAGGCTAAAAACTGTGACTGAGAGAAATCAGCGCTTTCTTCAAAGTGAGTATTGTTGAATTTAGAGTTGTCTTCAAAGAGGCGATTCTTAAACTTGGCTTTGCCTTCAAATCTTGCTTTAGAGAAATCGGGGGCAAAGGCGGTTTTGTGTACTGCGTTTGCTGTATTATCGTTGAAATTAGCCTTGCCTTGAAAATGAGAGTGATGAAAATTAACTTCTCCTTGAAACTGTGCGTTAAAGAAATCAGCGCTTATCTGGAATTCTGTCCCAGAAAAATGAGCCGCCGCGTTAAATCTTGTATCCTTGAAACTCGCTCCTTTAGAAAAATGACTGCGAAGAAAGCTTGCACTCTTTGAAAATGTGGTATTGAGAAACAGGACGGACTCTTCAAATAAACTATCAAAAATATAAACAGCATCTAAAAAGGTTACGGTATTGAAATGAATTTCAGATGTTATTTTTTGGTTCATACCATAGAACTGCCCTGCAAAGGTACACCTAAAAAATACGCAAGAAGGAAGTTTTATGAAAGTAGGGGATAGGTCAAAGTCGCAATTAAAAAGAAAATCATTGAAACGATAAACCGTATCTTCTTTGAGTGGAGCGAGGAAGAGATCAAACTCTTCTAGCGAGTGAAAGACGTTCTTAAACGTCCATTTTTGTTGATCTTGCAAGGCGGCAATCTTTTCGTCTGTTAAAATTCTTCCTCTCATTGTCAATATTTCCCATTTGTAGAAGGACTGTGTGCATTATTTGCTGCAATTTTTAGAGATACGAACTTCGTATACAAACATTATTCTATTAAGAATATCAAATGTGGACAGGGCAAACGCATAAAATGTGATCAGAAGGCAAAAAAAATAGGAGGTTCGCTACGCAATAAAGCGATAACGAACCTCCCGTTATGATCTTGAGAAGCCTTGAAGCTATTGGTGTTTAAAGATTGTTTGCCCTTCTTTGAGCGTCTCTAATACCTGTATATCTTTGATTTGCATAGGGTCTATTTCTAAAGGATCTTTGTCTAAGATGGCTAAGTCGGCAAGTTTTCCCACTGTGATTGAGCCTTTCACTTTATCATCAAAGTGCTGAAAGGCTGCATAAATGGTTTGGCTTTTGAGGGCTTCTAAAGGAGTTATTCTCTGCTCTTTTCCCAAAGTGTGACCTGAACGGGTTTGTCTATTGATTGCTGTCCACATAGAAAATAAGGGCTTGGGGGGCAGGACGGGTGTGTCATTGTGATCACTGAAACTAAGACCAATTTTATGGGCATAAGCCATGTTTGAGATCATGCTTGCTCGCTCTTCGCCGAAATTCTTGCGGTGGGTATCACCCCAGAAAAAGATATGGCTAGAGAAAAAGCTCGGGTAGATTCCCAGTGCCTTCATTTTGTCTAGTTGGTCGGGTCTCGCTGTTTGGCTGTGTATGGCGACTGAGCGGAGTTCTTTGGTGGGGGGCGTTCTTTTCTTGGCTTCTTCGTAGCAACGCAAGAGTTGGTCGGCGGCGGCGTCTCCATTGACGTGCGTTAAAAGGGTTGTGTTATTCTTTAGGCAACTTTCAATTGCCTTGATGACAAACTCGTCGTCTTCGTAGATGGGGTAGGCACGGTACTGGGGGTCGTCGCTTGCTTTGCGTGGAAGATAGGGCTGAGTCATCCAAGCGGTTCTTCCTTGGGGAGAGCCATCGAGAAAGAGCTTTAAACCAGAGAACTTCATGCGTCCCTGCGTTTCGCCGACTTGCATTTTCTCTTTCCAGCTATTTTCCATGAGTAAGCCAGGATAGCAGTGAAGGTCTTGAAGTAAGAGATTGTGAGCAAGGGCAAATTGATAGAGAGCGTATTCGTTGTCGCTTGGCAGTCCATCTTGTACCGTGGTGATGCCATTTTTAGCGTATTCTAAAGTTCCTTTTTTGAGCATTTCAGTCATGACTTCTGGGGTATTAGGCGGGAAAGATTTCATCATAAAGGGAAGCCAAGCGTTTTCCTCTAGGTAGCCACTGGGGGTTTTGCCGTCGTCTTCACGTCCAATGATGCCGCCTTCTGGATCGACTGAATCGCTGTTCATTCCCCACAGTTCCAAGGCTTTTGTATTGGCTACGCCCATGTGTGCAGAAGCGTGTACGACTATGATGGCTCTTGTTGTAGAGATTTTATCGAGGTCGTGTCTGGTGGGATGTCGCTGTTCCTTTAATTCTTCGTGGTCATAGCCCCAGCCCAGTAAAACCTCGGCGTCATTTTTGTCTGCTGATCTTGCCATAATCTGGATAATATCGGCTATGCAAGTCACCTTTCCTACAGGAGCGGCGGCAAGAGATTCAAACAAAGAGATGGAACAGGAAATACCAAAATGAGAATGCCCATCGATAAAGCTAGGGATCATTGTTTTTCCCTTGAGGTCTATCATTTCTGAGTCGCTTTCTTTGAGGGCTTTGATTTCGTCGTTGCTTCCCACTGCCACGATTTTACCTTCTTTTACAAAGAGAGCTTGAGCTTTGGCTTGTTTTTCATCTACGGTAATAATATTTGCATTGTAAAATAGTTTTGACATCGTTTTTTCCTTTGATATATAAGATGCGGTATAAATAAATTAGGCTTTCAACCAATTATCACCCTTGAGACTCATGAGAGAAACGCCCAGTAGTTGGGTGATGGGAATGGCTAAGG
>CAYRNA010000111.1:0-2986 GCA_964425555.1 uncultured Spirochaetales bacterium | reverse complement strand
CAGTGTTTTTGCGCTTTACCCTGTCTTATATACTTTTTATTTGAGTTTTCTTGATTGGTATGGCTTGTTTGAACCACAGTTTATAGGCTGGGGGAATTACCGCCACATCCTTCAAGATACGACTCTCGGACTTGCCGTATTTAATACCTTAAGAATAGCAATTATTGCTGTACCTGTAGGTATTTTCATATCACTGAGCCTTGCCATTTTTTTAAATAAAAAAATAAAAGGAGTACAAGTTTTGCGGGTGTTGTACTACCTTCCAGTGGTGACCATGGTCGCTGCTTCTGTTGTAATTTGGAAACAAATGTTTAATTATAACTACGGTTTTATTAATTACATACTGGTAAACCTGCTCGGACTAGAAAAGGTAGGTTGGCTGACCGACCCTCAATTTACTTGGATTACTTTAACAATATTCACGATCTGGGGAAGCTTGGGCTCACATATTATTTTACAGCTAGCGGCTCTACAAACAGTTTCCAAAGAACTGTATGAATGCGCGGAATTAGAAGGAGCCAATGCTTTTCAGCGATTTGTTTCTATCACCATCCCTAGTATTTCTCCTGTTTTATTCTTTCAGTTTATCACAGGTTTTGTAGGTGGCTTTCAGATTTTCCAAACCGTGGCTCTCTTGTTCACGGAAAACTCAAAAGGTATACTCTCGGTAAAAAGCATGGTTTACGTCTTCTATGAATCAGCCTTTATTGAGAATCAAAATGGTCTAGGTGCAACCTATGCGGTATTTATTTTTTCCATTATTATGCTCTTTACAGGATTGCAATTTATTGCTAAACGATACTGGGTATATGAGGGCGGAGAATGATGGACAAAAAAGTATCGAAACTGACAAGCATGTATCTTTGGCTTATCTTAGTTGCAGTAGTGATGACTGTTCCTTTTGTCTACATGTTAGTGATGTCATTTATGTCTTACCCTGAAACAATTGCGGTGCCTCCAGTTTTTTGGCCACAAAAATTCCTTACTGAAAACTTTGCCCGTGTTTTTGAAACTGTGCCTTTTATATTGTTTTATAGAAACAGTATCTTTATTACTGTGATGCGTGTTATAGGCTTGACTTTCACTTGCTCTTTAAGTGGTTATGTTTTTGCGAAATACGACTTCCCTGGTAAGAACACCATCTTTATTATTATTCTAGCCATCATGATGATTCCAGGGCAAATGTTCCTTTTACCACAATATCTTAATATGATACGTTTTGGATGGTTAGACGAATACAAAGCTGTCATTATCCCCAATCTCTTCAGCGCTTATGGCATCTTTCTCTTTAGACAATTCTTTCAAACTATGCCTAATTCTTTAATAGAAGCAGGTATCGTTGAAGGCGTCGGACATTTTCGTGCCTATATAAGCATTGCTTTACCCTCTATCAAAGCAGGAATGGTCTTTTTTTTGATGCAATCTACTCTAGGCTCTTGGAATGACTATCTTTGGCCGTTGATCACCCTGTCGTCGCCAGAAAAGCAACCTCTCCCTATTTTTCTTTCGTTGATGCAAGGTCAATTTGTTTCGGATGTTCCAGCAATGATGGCTGCGGCAACGATGTCTGCTTTCCCTATGTTAGTTTTATATAGTTTTGCTCAAAAGAAATTTGAAAACTTAGAGTTTTCATCGGGAATCAAATAAAGGAAATAATAATGAAAAAAGTAAAGTTAATATTGATAGGTGCTGGAGCAAGGGGTGCATGGAGCTATGCATCTTATGCCAAAGATCATCCTGAAGAATGTCAAGTTGTTGGTATTGCAGAGCCCGACGAAGAAAGACGACAGAAATTTTCTTTAGAGCACGACATCCCTTTAGAAAAACAGTTTAATGACTGGAAAGATATTCTTGCCTGTGACCGTTTTGCCGATGGTGCAATTATCGCCACGCAAGATAAAATGCATGTGCAGCCATCCCTCGTCGCACTAGAAAAAGGCTATGAGATTTTACTTGAAAAACCTATTTCACCGAGTAAAGAAGAGTGCTTGCAACTCTTAAAAGCTAGTCGAAAATACCAGAAGAGAGTCTCCATCTGTCATGTGCTAAGATACACCGATTTCTTTTCCACTTTAAAGGATATCGCCTCCGACCCACAATACGGCGAAACTGTCTCTATTCAGCATTCTGAAAATGTCGCTAATTGGCATCATGCGCATAGTTTTTGTCGGGGAAACTGGGGAAACGAAGAGCAATCTTCGCCTATGTTGTTAGCCAAGAGTTGTCATGATATGGATGTAATTTTGTGGTTGATGGACAAAAAATGCAAAGCCATTTCATCGGTGGGTCAGCTCTTTCATTTCCGACCAGAAAAAGCCCCTAAAGGAGCACCTCTGCGTTGTTTAGACGGTTGTCCACACCGGCAGACTTGCCCCTACTACGCCCCTGATTTCTATTTAGGGAAATACAAGGGTTGGGCAAGGCATTTTACTGAGGATCTCAGTTCTGAAAGTATTATTGAGCAACTGAAAACCTCTGATTATGGTCGTTGCGTCTATCATTCTGATAACGATGTCGTCGACAACCAAAGCGTTCTGATTACCTTTGAAGATGATACAAACTGCCAGTTCACCATGACTTCTTTGACACGAGAACAATATAGAGAGACTCGTATCATTAAAGAATGGGCTGAAATTAGAGCTGACACTGAGCAAAACAAGATTACTATCTATAACTTTAAAACGAAAAGTATGACGACCATTGATGTTCCTGAGGCCTCGTCGGGTCATGGCGGTGGTGATGCTGGAATCATGATAGATTTTGTCGAAAGCTTACGTGATGAGAATCATGTGATGAAGACGAACTTGGAAGATTCTATTGCAAGTCATCTGATGATTTTTGCGGCGGAAGAGTCACGGCATAATCAGGGCGAGACAATAGATTTCACTGCCTTCTCTGCTGACAGCACAAGTTAACTTTTGCTGTTCATCTGCCCTCTTCCCTCGTAATATCCTCGTGTACTTCCTTTGGTGAGAGTTGCTTCTAC
>CAYRNA010000110.1:0-3022 GCA_964425555.1 uncultured Spirochaetales bacterium | reverse complement strand
TGATGATCCCGTTAAATTTGCCGATAAAGATAGCCTCACTTACAAGAAGGTTGTCATTGGCGACGTGTGGGGGAGTGCGTGGCAGAGTGCATGGTTTGAGCTTTCGGGAAAAATTCCTGCATCTTGGAAAGGGCAAACAGTGGCTTTACGCCTTGATGTGGGCGGTGAAGCCTTGCTCTTTTCGTCTGAAGGCGAACCTTTGCACGCCTTTTCAAGCTCCTCTATTTATGATAGAGAGTTTGTGCGTGACTACGCTATTATACACGATAATTATTCGGGTAAAGAGAGCGATTTTCATGGCTACCTCGAAGCTGCTGCGAGCAACCTTTTCGGTGTTGATAGAGAGGAGGATCCCCGTGCAGATGATGAGAACAGGCACGGTGTTCTCACTCCCAAAATTAAGCACTTAGAGTTGGTTTGTTTTAATCAAGAGCTTTGGCAATTGTTCTTAGAAAGTGAGTTGTTGCTTTCTTTGTATACAGGATTAGAGCAAGGATCTGTCAGGAAATCTCGGTTGTTACGAGGATTAATGAAGGCGGCGCAACTGTATCAAGACAATCCGTTAAACCCTCAGACTATTGCGGAGGCTCGAGAGGCCTTGAAGCCTTTATTGCAGTCGCCTGCAAATAGTTCCGCATTGACGGCTTTTGCGGTGGGGCATGCTCATATTGATACGGCTTGGTTGTGGCCTGTGAGCGAATCTTTACGTAAAATTGAACGGACATTTTTGAATCAACTGAATTTACTCGACCGTTATCCCGACTATATTTTTGGCTCCTCGGCACCTCAACATTTGGCGTATTTAAAAGAGCGCTATCCTCAGCTATTTGACCGCATTAAAGAGTATGTCAAACAGGGACGCTGGGAACTGCAAGGTGGTATGTGGGTAGAATCTGACTGTAATTTACCGTCGGGAGAATCCATGGCACGGCAATTTGTGTATGGCAAAAATTACTATAAAGACGAGTTTGATTTTGAAGTGAAGAACCTATGGATACCCGATGTTTTTGGTTATTCTGCCGCTCTGCCTCAGATTATGAAAAAAGCAGGCGTAGATTATTTCCTTACGCAAAAAATATCGTGGAGCCAGTTCAATAAATTTCCGCATCACACGTTTATGTGGCAGGGGATAGACGGCACAGAAATACTGACGCACTTTCCGCCCGAAGATACTTACAATAGTACGCTTTTACCTTTGCGTGATTTCCAAAATCCCGAAGCCCGAGAAGGTTTGATTAATGGCGAAAAGAATTTTGCAGAAAAAGATAGACTAGATCAATTTATGGTGCTTTTTGGTATTGGCGATGGCGGTGGTGGACCGACTCCTGAGCAAATAGAACGTGGCATTAAAGAAAAAAATCTTGAAGGAGTTCCCCAAGTAAAATTTGCTCGTTCCGATGAGTTATTTCAATCCTTGGATACGCAAAAAGATCTTTTGGAATCGTGGCGTGGTGAACTTTATTTAGAATTGCATAGAGGGACTCTGACGACGCAAGCCAATAATAAGCGTTATAACAGAAAAATAGAATTCGCCTTGCAAGAGATAGAAGTGCTATACTCTCTTTTGGCTATGGGTGATTATCCGCAACAGAGTTTGGAGCAGGTCTGGAAAATGGTTTTGTTGAATCAATTCCATGATATTATTCCGGGTTCTAGCATCAAAAAAGTGTACGATGTGACGGACAAAGAATATGTTGCAGGTCTTGAGACGATAGCGCAATTAAAAGAGCAATTGATCACGTCGACGACGCAAAAAGATGAGAACGTTGTGACTTTGTATAATGCGTGGAATTTTGACTACGTCACTCAAATAGAACTGCCTCTTGCGTGGAAATCTCATAAAGTGCTAACGGATAAAGGCGAAATTGTTGCTACTGTTTTAGTCGAAAATAAGCTTTGGGCAGAGGTTAAACTTGCGGCAGGGAGCTGGCTTGAATTGCACAAAAAAGAAGAAGCCGTCTTAGCTCAGGCAAATGATGACAGTCTTGTTTTGGAGAATGATCTGATTCGTTATGAATTTAACGACAAGGGTCAGTTGATCTGTGCTTTTGACAAAGAGTTGGCACGCAATGTGATTCAAGAGAAAGCGAACATGCTCAATATTTATGAGGATAGACCAGCGAATTGGGATGCATGGGATGTTGATATTTTTTATCAAGATTGCCTTCTTAACACCCTTGAGGCGAAGAGTTGTCAAAAAATATCGAGTCATCCTTTACGCCAGCAAATACAGTTTGGGTATCAGTGGAATGATTCTGATTTGACGCAATCTGTGACACTGCGACAACACAGCAAACGCCTTGATTTTGCCACGACAGTCAACTGGTACGAGAGACATAGAATGCTTCGTTGTGCCTTCCCGACTATCGTTTCAAGTGAACGGGCTATTTTTGATATTCAGTACGGTTATTTGGAAAGAACGACGCATGAAAACACCTCTTGGGATAAGGCACAGTTTGAGGTCTGCGGTCACAAATTTGCGGATATCAGCAATAATGATTTTGGTGTCGCTTTGCTCAATGACTGTAAATACGGTTACAAGGTGAAGGATGGCGTTCTCGATCTTAACTTGTTGCGATCTCCCACGCTTCCCGATGCGGATGCGGACAGAGGTCAACATTCGTTCACTTATTCTTTTTATCCTCACAAAGGGACTATGTTATCGAGCGATATTCGCAAAGAGTCTTTTGACTTAAATCGTGCTCCCATTGTTCTTGCCGAAACAAAAGTGAAGCAACGAACAAGTCTGCGAAGTTGCAATGAGGCGATAGACATTGTCGCTGTCAAAAAAGCGGAGAAGAGTGATCACCTTGTTGTTCGTCTTGTCGAAGGCGAGGGGCGTGAAAATAGTACGCAGATAACACTGGATAATGTCAAAGGAAAGTCTTTGGTTGAGATTGATATTGTTGAGTGGAATGAAACTGGTGCGGTCTATGCTTTGGGTGAAGACATAGCGTTTAAGCCATTTGAGATTAGAACATTTAAAGTGATCTAATCTATCAGTTGAATGTAAGAGGGAGAG
>CAYRNA010000109.1:0-3049 GCA_964425555.1 uncultured Spirochaetales bacterium | reverse complement strand
CGAACACATAACGCATTCGTAGCTCTCAATATCTACTTTAATTCAAGTAAAAAAAATTATGACTTTGCAGCTCCACCTAGTGCAAAAGCATAGGCTTCATCTGCATTGTAGTAAAACTGATCAAATATGAGTCTATCAGGTTTATCTGGATTAGAACTCGCTGGGTCTGGTATAGAACTTTCGGCATTCATTTCCGTAACGTAAACACCTTCAAGGTATTTATCCATAGACGTAGCACTGTTTATTCTTATATTGTTCAAAAGCCGGTCTACCGTAATGGGATGATTATGGTTATCAAAAAAACTGACAGAATTTACTTTTTTATCTTTCAAGAATTTTACTTCTGCTAGACTATAATTTCCCGTAGATTTATCAACGTAACTCCAAATATCAAGAAGTTTGCCCAAGTCATAATCAGCCAAAACCTCTGTATAGCGACGTTGACCAAGACCTGCATTCAAGCGAGACATACTTTCCGCTTCACGGAGAACTTTATTGGTAATAGCTAACTCCTCGTCAGTTAAATCAGCCGGAACTTTTCCATAAAGATTATCAGCCCACTTCACTAATGTCTCATTTACATCTTGTTTTGTGATGTCGCTTCCTTTGGGATATTGAGTAAGATCACCAGCGTTAGTATAACTAGGGTAACGGAATTCTGTAAAAGTTCCCTTTTTAAACTTTTCGACAATCTCTGTGTTCATATCTAAACGACCAACGGCAGCGATAAAAATTTCCGCAGAATCAGTACCGTATTGAGCGATAAGTTCATGAACCATGAAACCACCAAAAGAACTACCTATCACGACAACTTTTTTGCCTTTTTCATCAAAATGCTTAATGAAACGTCCCAACCATTCAATAGACTTTGCATCTATTTCCTCGGCTCTGCTAAGACTAAGATCTGTCGTCAAATTTTGTAGTTCCGTACCCTTGTTTGTTGGCGTGAATGTTATCGGCTTCGCCTTTAAATCAACGATGGAATTATCTGCAAAATCTCTTGTTTGAACTTGATGAACATTGTAAGCTTTGTACTTAAGGAACCAGTCATCATTAACAATTCCATCCTCCTCTGAAAACCACACACCTGAAGAAGGATCTTTCACTGCGAGGGTGAAAAGATATGGATTAGCTCCCCCTTGAGTATTGATCAAAACCCAATCGCCATCATTGTCACCATATTCGGCACCATATTTTGCGACCTCGGCATCTGTAAACGCGGTGAGTGCTTTGTAGCGTGCATCGGCTTTGGCTTGCGTAAAGTATGTGCTTGCTCCACTTGTTGAGCTTGCACTATCTTCAGAGGGTGACGAACATGCCACGACGAAAAGCAATGCAATGCTTGTTAAAAGAAATAATTTTGTAGCTTTTATCATAAATAATAAAACTCCTATTGTAATGTTTTTGGTGGTCTATGAGCATTGCCCATAGCATACAGCTTATATAACATACTTATTTATTGCTGATAAATCAATCTTAAAGCACAATTTTATGACAAAAATGTCATATTTTTTAATATTAAATTCAAACTTTTTTAACATTTCACAAAAAAAGCTACGAACACATTACGCATTCGTAGCTCTCAACTTCTACTTCATTTTGAAGTAAGTTAGCAGAAAATTATTTCTTTACAGTCCCATTAAACGCAAAGTCATAGGCTTCATTGGTGTTATAATATACCTGATCAAATGTGATTTTAGAACCAGCGCTCGAGTCTATATCGCTTGTAAAACCAACTTCTGTCTTATAAACACCTTCAAGGTATTGATCCATGGTCGTCGCACTTTTTGCTCTTATATTGTCCAAAATCCGTCCTACCGTAATGGGATGATTGTGGTTATCAAAATAACTGACAGATTTTACGTTTTTATCTTTCAAAAATTTGACTTCATCTAAAGTAAAAATTCCTGTAGCGGCATCAAGATAATTCCAGATTACAAGCATTTTGCTCAAGTCATAATCGGCGAAAACCTTTGTGTAGCGACGTTGACCTAGGCCAGCATTTAGAGCAACCATGCTTTTGGCTCCCATAACCACTTTGTCGATAATAACTTTCTCATCAGCGGTCAAAGCGGCATAATTTTTGCTGTAAAAATTGGTGGCATAATTATCAGGGTTTATTTCTCCCGATAATTTTACAATTTCTGTTCCCTGTGGATAGGTCACAAATTTGTCTGCGCTTCCGTAAGCAGGATAAGAGAATCCACCGCCTTTTCCTTGGCTAAACGCTTTGACAATATCATCATCCATATTAAGGCGACCCACGGCGGAAATGAAAAGATCCGCATAGTTTGTACCATATTGAGCGACAAGCTCGTTGACCATAAACGAACCGAAAGAGCTACCTATCACGGCAATTTTTTTGCCCTTTTGGTCAAAATGCTTGATAAAGCGTGCCAGCCACTGCACAGACTCTAAATCTATGGCTTCTGCTTCTGCCGAAGTCAAAAGAGTTGTACGGTTTTGCAATGCTGTACCAGTCTTTGAAGTGTCGACGGTGAATGCTTCTACGTCGGCGATAGAATTCGTTGCATAATCTTTAGTTTGGACCTGATGAACAGTGTAAGTTTTATATTTCGCGAGCCACTCATTGTTGACAAGGGTATTATCCAATGTGGTCCATACGCCTGAAGAACTTTTCTCCGCCAGTGGGAAAAGGGGTTGGCTCGCACCGCCTTGCGTATTGATGAGAACCCAGTCGCCATCGGTATCGCCAAAAACCTGAGAATATTCTGCGACCTCGGCATCTGTGAAAGCTGTCAGTGCATTGTAACGTGAGTTGGCGGCCTTTTCCGCTGCGGATACGCCTGTGCTTGTACTCTCTGACGGCGACGAACATGACACAATAACAAGCAGTGCCATGCTCATTAAAAGAAATAATTTTGTAACTTTTATCATAAATAATAAACTCCTATGTTGATCATTTTGTAACTGTAAACATCCACCGCAACCTGCGGTTGTAGGTAAAATATTAACTTATTACGCATAAAACAAGGGAGGTACTCTTATTTTTGCAAAAAAGCTGAGATTCGCTCGAAGTCTTGAGTTG
>CAYRNA010000108.1:0-3103 GCA_964425555.1 uncultured Spirochaetales bacterium | reverse complement strand
CACTCTATAAAAACCGCAGTTCTCTAGTTATTTCTACAAATAAATATTATTTTACTTGACAAATACAAAAAGATAGAGTTATAATAGAATATGTTTTGGTGAAATTTCACCATTTTTAGATTAATTACAGCCATTTCAGCAATACAGAGGGATAAATATATGGAAGAAGATATTACCGCTATGGTATCAGATCTAGTCAAGAAAGCCCAAATCGCACAAGCCCAAATCGCACATTACAGCCAACAGCAAATAGACGACTTGTGCCTTTCTGTGGGCTGGGAAGTCATCAATGATGCCAATATTAAAATCTTGGCAGAAATGGCGGTCAACGAAACAGGCATGGGTAACGTCGCTGATAAAATTGCCAAACACAAAGGTAAAGTCCTCGGTGTGTTAGACGGTATAAAGGGCGCCAAATCTGTGGGTCTCATAGAAGAAGATAAAGTCAAGAAAATCAAAAAATACGCCAAGCCCGTCGGTGTCATCGGGGCGCTTACACCTGTAACCAACCCCACCGCAACTCCCAGCAGTAATGGTATTGCTATCTTAAAAGGTCGTAACGCCGTTATCTTTGCACCTCACCCACGCTCAAAGAAATGTTCAGCTCAAACCGTTCAATTTATGCGTCAAGGTCTAAAAAGAGTCGGAGCCCCAGAAGATCTCGTACAAATCATAGAATCCCCTTCCATTCAAGCAACCAACGAGCTGATGGCGCAAGTTGATCTTGTTCTAGCAACGGGTGGTGGCCCCATGGTGAAAGCCGCTTATAGCAGTGGAACGCCTGCCTACGGTGTCGGTCCAGGTAATTCCGTGCAAATTATAGCCGAAGATGCGAACATAGAAGATGCGATGAAAAAAGTTGCGCTGAGCAAATGTTTTGACAATGCGACCAGTTGTTCTTCTGAAAACTCCATCGTCGTTCACTCCAGCTTGTACAAAAAAAGCTTAGAATTATTACAAAATGCTGAAAATGGCTACCTCTGTGCTGGTGAAGAAAAAACCAAACTGAGAGAATGGATGTGGGCTAAAAATGACAAGGGTTACGAGGTTCTTAATCCTCAGATCGTCGCTAAATCTGCCGTTGTGATCGCTCAAGAAGCAGGTTTTGACGTTCCTGCACAAACTCGCTTACTCATTGTAGAAGGGAGTATGCCCTTAGAACAAGATCTCTTTGCCATGGAAAAATTATCGCCAGTCTTAACAACATGGTCATACGACAGTTTTGAAGAGGGCTATGCCATACTCAAACGACTCACTGACAATTGCGGAACGGGTCATTCTTGTGGGATACACACAAACAATCAAGACTACGTCGAATACCTCGCCGAAAACATGCAAACAAGTCGCATAATGGTCAACCAACCACAAGCGCCTGCCAATGGTGGAAATTTCTTCAACGGTATGCCTTCGACTACAACTTTAGGTTGTGGAACATGGGGAGGAAATATCACTACTGAAAATATTTATTACAAGCATTTCCTCAATATAACATGGGTCTCTGAGTTGTTGCCCGTCAACAAACCCGATGAAACCCAATTTTTTGCTGAATTTTTTAATCGCTATCAGAAATAGGAGACTACAATGGATTTATTCGAATATCAAGCCAAAACAATTTTCAAAAAGGTAGGCATGAAACTGCCCGCATCTCGTGACGCTCAAACTGTCATTGAAGCCATTCAAGCGGCAAAAGACATAGGCGGAACTGTTGTTCTTAAATCACAATTGCTTATGGGTGGTAGAGGTAAGGCAGGTCTAATCCAAGTCGTTCATTCCCCAGAAGAAGCGGAAGAAAAGGCGCACGAGCTGTTCCAATCCAGCTATAATGTGACACGTCTCCTTATCGAAGAAGCCGTCGACATCGACGAAGAACTTTATCTTGCCATCATGATAGATGCCGAAAGAGCTGAAGCCGTTATCATGTTTAGTCCCGAAGGTGGCGTTGAAATTGAAACTCTCGCAGAAGAAAATCCTGAAGCTATTTTCAGAGAATTTGTCGACCTCAATACAGGTCTCTTGCCCTATCAAGCCAGAGACTTAGTTTATCGTGCCGGTCTCAGTGGCGATATTGCCAAGCAAGTTATCACCGTTATTCAACAGCTTTACGCTAGCTTTGAAGAATATGACGCAGAACTCGCTGAAATCAACCCTTTATTCATCACAAAAAGTGGTGAAGTAATTGCTGGAGATGGTAAATTTGTGATAGATGACAATGCCGCTCACAGACAAGAATCACATGAAATTACTCGTAATCAATTTGATAGCGATATGGAATACGAAGCTGCCAGAGAAGGCATACCTTATCTACAATTTGATGGCGACATTAGCATGATGTGTGCTGGAGCAGGTCTGACAACCGCAGTCTATGACCTCATTAACTACGAAGGTGGTACGGTCTCAAACTATCTTGAATTTGGTGGCCCCAATTATAAGCGTGCCAAAAGAGCCATGGAACTGTGCTTAGGCAATGTCGATGCCAAGGTGTTACTCGTCGTGACCTTTGGAACAATAGCGAGAGCCGATGTTATGGCAGAAGGCATAGTCAATGCTTTGAATGAACTCAAACCGAGCATTCCCATTGTCACTTGTATTAGAGGAACGAACGAAGAATCAGCCCACGAAACACTTAGAAAGGCCGGTCTCGAGCCGCTTACGGATACAGAAGAAGCGGTTCGTTTAGCCGTAGCCATCAGCAAAGGAGAAAAATAATGAGCATTTATATCAATAAAGATACCCGTGTTTTAATCCAAGGTATTACTGGTAAAGAAGGTAGTTACTGGACCAAGCATATGAAGGAAATGGGCACCCAAATTATAGCAGGTGTTACTCCTGGAAAAGGTGGTCAAATCGTCGAAGGAATCACTGTTGCAAACTCTGTTCGTGAAGCCTGCAAAGAAGTGCAAGTTGACGCCTCTATGTTATTTGTACCGCCTCCTTTTACCAAAGACGCCGTTTTTGAAGCTCTGGATGCGGGCATCAAAAAGATTGTCACTATCGCCGACGGCATTCCCATTCATGACGCTCTACAAATACGTAAAGCAGCCAAAAGTGAAAATGCTATTGTCATTGGTGGTAACACTTCTGGTGTAATTTCTCCAGGAGAAGC
>CAYRNA010000107.1:0-3159 GCA_964425555.1 uncultured Spirochaetales bacterium | reverse complement strand
CTAATCAATCACAAAATAAAAATCATCTTTTTTAGCCGTATATCTTCTATCTATTAAATAGAAAGGCCTTTGTTCAAGCTTTACTTTACAATAAATTATAAAATAATTATTATATAATTTTTACCATCCACAAAAATAAATAATGAAGGAAGTATTCTCAATGAAAAAAATATTATTATCTTTAACCATTCTTTTCACACTCATCAGTTGTGCCAAATCAAATAAAATAGAAGAGCCCAACACGCTCCACGTCTGGACATGGAATGTTGTCGTACCCTATGTAGAGCAGGCAGCAGAACAGTATAAGCAAAATCACCCAGAACTCGCAGACTTTAAAGTTGTCGTTACCGATTATGCCAATACTGATGTTTATAGCAAAATGTCCACTGGTCTCGTAGCTGGCGGCGCAGGTCTTCCCGATATTATTTATGTGGAAGATGACAGATTCCAAGGTTTTGTAGAGTCTTTCCCTGAAGGTTTTGCCGATGTGAGTGAATTTGGTTTTAACGAAGAATTGGGAAACTTTTCTCAGTTCAAACAAGATCTTGTTCGTTCAGACGACAAAATATTAGGACTACCTTTTGACATTGGCCCTACGGCTTATTTTTATAACAGCGAAATTTTCGAAAATGCTGGACTCGATCCTCAGACCATAGAAACATGGGACGACTTTCTTGCCATGGGTATAGAACTCAAAGAAAAAACTGGCATAGATATGCTCAACAATAACGTCGCAGAAGACGATGGCCTATTACGCATGATGATGCAGCAACTGGGTGTTTATTACTTTGATGCGCAAGGCAACATAGACTTTAACAATCCTAAAGTAGTGCAAGCTGTAGCCAAAGGTAAAGAATTTGCCGACGCAGGCATTGTCACTCGCCTTGACTGGAATGGAATTATTACGGCATTACAAGACGGTTCACTTGCAGGAACTCCTTTTGGAGCATGGTACATAGGCACACTAGAATCTGCCGTTTCTAATGCACCAGGAAAATGGCAAGCGATAGAATTACCCGCTTTTACCGCTGGTGGAAATAGAGCTTCAAACTTGGGTGGTAGCAACTGGGTTATTATCAACAACAGTCAAAAAAAAGAATTAGCGTATAACTTCTTATTAAACATTTCTACCGATCTTGATATGCAAGATCTTATGTTAGACAGAGGTTTGTACCCTTCTTATTTGCCTGTTTATGAAACAGAAAAATTTAACGCACCGTCTGCTTATTTTAGCAACGAAGCTATCTGGAAAAATCTCAGTGCGCAAGTGCCTAATATTCCTAGCGTAACTTATACCAATGATTATGGTAAAGCGAAGCAAATTGTTATTTCATCTCTGCCTCTCGTAGAAAGTGAAAATCAAGACATCATAGCAACCTTAAATGACGCCAGCAACACACTGGCCAATCAAACCAACCGTACTATCAATAATTACTAAAATATTTAAAAGTGCCTTATTTACTGAGGCACTTTTAAACTTTCTAAAAAAACCTACCATAGTATATAATTCTGTTTATATCATGAGAGAAGGATTGTTAAATGAAACGTAAAGTTGATATTCTAGGACAAAGAGTAGCGCCGTATTTATTTATACTGCCCGCAGTTCTTTTTTTTCTCACATTTATGCTATATCCCATTATAGCCTCGCTACAAATGAGCTTTCAACCCAGCTTGCACGACTTCAGTTTCAGTCTCGTCAATTACAAACGCATGCTTGGCGACAAATTAGTTTTAACCGCAATGTTAAATACTTTTCAGATACTCATAGTACAAGTTCCCGTCATGCTTTTCTTGGCACTGATATTGGCCTCTATACTCAATTCTCAAGTTTTACTGATGAAAGATTTTTTCCGCTCGGTACTTTTTCTTCCCGCCATTACATCTTTGATCGCCTATTCCATTTTATTCAAAATACTTTTTATGGAAACGGGTCTCATCAACCAAGCACTCGAACACCTCAATTTCATCAAAGAACCCATACTCTTTTTACGAGAAGCGTTGCCTGCAAAAATGACTATTATTTTAGCGATGCTGTGGCGCTGGACGGGCTATAATATGATTTTATTTCTTGCGGGCTTGCAATCTATTAGTCCTTCTATTTATGAAGCGGCGGCAATAGATGGCAGCGGTCCCATTCGCAATTTTTTCCAATTGACTTTACCCCAACTCAAGCCCGTTATTTTATTTGCAAGCATTTTGTCCACCATTGGGACATTGCAACTTTTCGATGAACCCTATATTCTCACCCTCGGAGGCCCCGCAAACAAAACGCTTTCCTTGGCTCTCTACCTTTATAGAACGGGATTTGGCAACTCAGAATTTCCTTACGCCTCAGCTCTCGCTTATCTCGTTGTTGTTTTAATTGCAATGTTAAGTTGGCTACAATTTAAAGCCACAGGAAAAGAATAATGAAACATAAAGAAAGTAAAATCAGCCTCATTTTTGTTTATCTCTACTTGTCTATCACCGCCTTCCTGTCACTTTTTCCATTTTATTGGATTGCCGTGGGAAGTACGCAACCGAGTCAAAATGTCTACCTTAATCCTCCCAGTTTATTTTTTGGCAACCAGTTTATTACAAATTTCATCAATCTGAATCAAAGCCGTGATATACTGCGTGTCTTCTGGAATACCTCTTTTGTGTCAATTTCTTACACGTTTTTTACCCTTTTTGTTTGTAGTATGGCGGGTTTCGCCTTCGCCAAATACGATTTCAAGGGCAAAAAAATTATATTTGGTAGCTTTATGATATCCATGATGATACCATTTTATGCCACGGTTATTCCTTTGTTTTTGCTCATGGTCAAAATGGATTTGCTCAATACCTATAGAGCGATTATTTTGCCCACACTCGCATCGCCTTTTGGCATTTTCCTTTTTAAACAGAATCTAGAAAGTTTTCCCAGCGAACTTTTAGAAGCAGGTCGCATCGATGGAGCCAATGAATTCAGAATGTTTTTTCAACTGGTATTACCCAATATACCGACAGTCATTTCTGCCGCTACCATTTTTTTATTCATGAGCCAATGGAACAATTTCCTATGGCCCTTGATTGTGACTAACTTGCCACACATGTTTACGTTTCCTGTAGCACTTGCTGGTCTTCAAGGAGTCAGCGTCACGGATTATGGACAAATTTTTACGGGTTTGGTGCTAGCAA
>CAYRNA010000106.1:0-3170 GCA_964425555.1 uncultured Spirochaetales bacterium | reverse complement strand
TGGGGCTATTAAGTACAGCTGTATTATTTGCGGTTGCCATTTCAACCATATTTTTCATTAAACAAAGCATTTTATTTGATGCTAAAATTGGGATTTTTAACCAAACATTTTTACTGAGCGTCATACCTTTTGCTTTTATCGTAATGGGTATACGCAGTATCAAAATGAAAGGTGAATTTAACTATTCTCACAAAACAAAGGTGATTTACTACACTCTCGCAAGCCTTTTGGGTATTTTCCTCAGTGGAACTGCGATTTTAGACTATATTCAATATGGTCTTTATTTTTCCAAAGAAGAGTACTTAATATTTTTCCCTGCAATCTTAAAACCTCTGGCTGGTCTTGAAGTCGATATTGTTCTCTATTTGCAAAATCAAGAATGGTTAATAAAGCTCTCAGAAACACTGATAAGCCTCTTAAATTCCACCCATTATACGCTGATATTATTGTTTGTCATCGCCGCTTTCTTCAAAATGCCTTTGTTTGTCGTTCTCGGTGGCATTGCCTATGTGCTTTTTTTAAAATCACAACTTCCTCTCGCTCTACCTAACCAGATTTACACCATGCTCACAGAGCAGGCCACCTCTGTTTTACCAGCCCTGCCCCTCTTTACTCTGACTGGATATTTACTTTCAGAAAGTTCATCGGGTAAACGCCTCGTGCAATTATTCAATGTGTATCTCGCCCAAATCCCTTCAGGAATTATTTTATCGACGCTCTTGGTTTGTGCCTTTTTTACCTCATTTTCAGGAGCTTCGGGTCTCACCATTCTGGCTTTAGGCGGGCTACTGATTGTGCCCTTAAGAGAATATTATAACGATAAATTTAACTATGGTTTACTCACATCATCGGGGAGTATAGGTCTCCTCTTCCCGCCGAGCTTGCCCCTACTGATGTATGCGATTTATGCCGTCCAAGCAGACAGCAGTATCAGTTTTCCGCAATTACTCGTTGCTGGTGTCATTCCCGGAATCATTATTATTGCTCTCCTCTTGGTCCTTATTATACTCTTTTTCCCTCCCCCAAAGAAAATTGATATTAGCTATTCTCGCCAAGAAAAGCTCAAGGCATCCGCGAAAGCCCTGCCCGAATTCTTACTCCCCATGATTATTTTGGTAACATATTTTTTCGTTACCAGTAACTTAGTCTATGTCAGTGCCATCACACTCTTTTACGTCTTCATAATTATTTGGTTGAGAAAAGATTTTACGCATAATCCTGTCAGCATAGTACAAAAATCTCTTCCTGTCGTAGGCGGAATTTTTATGATACTCGCCATGTCTAAAGGTCTTTCTGATTATTTTATTGACCAAGGAATTCCCCAAGCACTCAAAACGATGGTGCAAGAAAATGTCTCATCAAAATATGTTTTCTTACTGCTCTTGAACCTGAGCCTGTTGGTCGTCGGTAGTTTTATGGATATTTTCTCTGCCATCATAGTGATAGTACCCTTGCTCATACCCCTCGCAGAAGTCTATGATATCAGCCTCATACACCTAGGCGTGATATTTTTAGCGAACCTAGAACTTGGCTACATGACGCCTCCCGTTGGTCTCAATCTGTTTCTTGCATCCTATCGTTTCAAAATATCCATGGTCAAACTCTACTGGTCTGTCTTACCCTTTTTCTTGATACGACTAGTCATTGTTCTCATCATCACCTACCTCCCCATTTTATCAACGTGGTTGCCTAGCCTTGTTAAGAAATTTTTGTCTTAATATCCTACTATCTTGAAGACAATACGCCTTTTAGAACAACGCTTTTTTCTTTTTTCAGCAAGCTATTATGTCTTCTTTTTTTGCCTGAGTTACCCCAACATTCTGGTTCTTGAAGGCATTCCTTGGCTCCTGCCGCTCACTTATTTCCCATTATGGTATTATCTGCTCGATGCCCGTCTTTCCATACGAAAGCAAATACAATTTATTCTTACCATCACCCTTTTATCCTACCTTTTTTTCTGCTATTGGCTGTTCTCATTCTCTCCTTTGAGTTTTTTTGTAGTCCCTTTATGGCAAGGCATTCTCAGCCTCATTTTCTTTTTACCGCTCAATCTCTTTCAAGATAGGTCAAAATTACAGCGCTCTTTTCTCTTACTCTTAGCCTTGATAAGTCTCGAAGTGAGCAGAGAATTTTTACCCCTCAGTTTTACCTACGCCAATATCAGCAATGCCTACTATTTGTATCCTTCCATCTTGAAAATTGCTTCCTACATCGGTTATTCTGGTCTCAGTGCCAGCATTTTATTTATATCACTCAGCCTCTATGAACTCGTTCTAAAAATCTTTCAGTCTTCATTTTTCCATCTCAATCGAGCAATGAAAATAATGCTTATCATATCTAGTCTACTCATTATTTTTTTCGCATTACCTCTGCCGAAAATGCAAGATCAAGCTACCAAAGATACGACAGAAATGCTGAGCCTCACACTCATACAAAGCAATCAAAATCCATGGTTGAGCGAAGAAAGTCAGTACATTGCACAAACAAAAAAACTGATAGAATTGAGTCGTGCCTCACTACAAGAACAAGCGAGCGACATTATCATTTGGCCTGAAACGGCCGTCATCCCCTCTTACAGATATTTTGATTCACCTGAAAAAGATGCCTTACGTTATCAAGTACATAAGCTCATTAAAGATTTTTCGCAAGAATTTGGTGGAATGCTCCTCATCGGAAACGGCGATTGGCAAGACGACAGACAATACAATAGCCTACTGGCTATTTACCAAGGGGATGTGATTGCCCAATACGCCAAACGCCGTCTCATTCCTTTCTCCGAATATTATCCGTGGGGGGATTTTTTACCGCAATTTGAGAATTATTTAGATAGCCAATACGGTCCTTTCTTCGCACAAGGGCAAAGCACGGATAATCTTTCGCTGTCTATAGATAATAAGTTGGTAGAATTTCTTGCTCTCATCTGCTACGAAGACCAGTTTTCCAGTGATGCTATCAAACGTCTCCGTGCCAATCCCAGCACCAGCTTTCTTCTCAATGTCACAAATGATGGCTGGAGTCAATCTGCCGTCGCATCCCAACAACATTTTGCCGCAAGCGTACTCAGAGCCGTAGAAGCGAACAGGTACTTTATCCGTGCCACACAAACAGGTATCACTGCCATCGTCTCGCCACGAGGACGTATCATCAGTGAATTACTCCCCGACACAGAA
>CAYRNA010000105.1:0-3187 GCA_964425555.1 uncultured Spirochaetales bacterium | reverse complement strand
GCCAGACTGAACATTGGCCCTGGTATGGCCTGCGCCGAAGCATATCCCGTCAAGAACTGTTCTTGATTAATGTAGCCTTGCGTGAGATCTTGCAATAAAGGCAATACGACGTGACCACCGCCAAATACCAGCGTCCCCGTATGATAAAACGTTTGTGCTATCGTCATCCAAATGGAGCTTGCGGGTAGCCACAAAGCCAGCAGGAACAACACAAACAGGACAGCACTCGTTGTTGAGCGCCCCCGAAAGTTATTGTTTGCAGACGGAACTTTATCTTGGCCTACTTTTTGAGCATGCTCTTCATTCTCTTCTCGCGAGCGAAAAATATAGGCGACAAGTCCACTCAAGAGCAATAAGACAATTTGCATCCACGAATAAGGTGCGACGATGAGTATGGCAGCCACAGCGTAGGCTATCGATGCCGTCAGTCTCGTTGTACAGAATTTCTTGTACATTGAAATAACCACGTCAGCCACGACAATCACGGACAGCAGCTTAAAACCGTAGGCAATGCCCGTGCTTTCTATCCAGTTGCCCGCATAGGTTGCCACAAAATAAAGGATGAAAAAAGAGGGGAGAGTAAAGCCGAGAAAAGCGCATATCGCACCCATCACGCCACCTTTTTTGAGGCCTAGAGCAAAACCAACTTGGCTAGAACTGGGACCTGGTAAAAATTGACTGAGCGTGACAATGTCAAGAAATTCTTCTTCTTGCAACCATTTTAGTTTTTCGACAAAGCGAAGACGAAAATAGCCCAAATGAGCATTGGGCCCGCCAAAACTGTATAAACCGAGCACGAGAAAATTGATAAAAATGTATGCTAGATTTTTCATTGTTTTTTTCACCTTTATGTCATTATTTCTTGTGTTATATTGTCATATAATAATATTGAATTTTAGCAAAAGACTTAAGATTTGCCAAGTTCATTGAGTATGTTTCATCATATTTTGTAAAAATATTTTTGTTGAAAAGGCTTGAAAGAAAGCCCTTTCGCAAGAATTTATTTCAACTTTTTCATCTCTTTATAAACAATGAAATTCAAAACCAAGGCGGCGAGCCAATTAATGGAACCTATGCTAATGAAAATCCCCAACTCAGAAGAATTGGTGTATTTGATGACGAGAGGAAAAATCAACCACGGCAAGATCACTTGTCTCGTTAGTGCAATCCATGTGATGGAATAGGGTCGCTTGATGGCTTGCAGAAAAGAGGTGCTGCTAAAGATCAAAATATAGCCATAATAGGTGAAGCCAACGACGATAAGATATTGAAAAGCCAGTTGACTAACCAAAGGTGTGGCGTTGAAAATGGATATCCAAAATGTTGAGAAAGGCAAAATTACAAGGAGCATGACGACCATCACAACCGCTCCTAGCTTGAGTGCTGTGGTATAGATTTTGCTGATGCGATCAAAATTTTTGGCGCCCATGTTCTGACTCACCATGGAAAGGATAGCGACGTTGAGGCCCATAGCTGGTAGCAGAGCAATTTGTTCTATGCGAACACCCACGCCGTAAGCAGCAACAGCTGAATCCTGATTGAGCACAGACAGATAATAATTGATAACAAAAATACCGCTAGAGATCATCATCATATTAAATATTTGGGGATAAGATTGATTGAGCAATTCGCCAGCCAGTTTTATTTGGGGCTTCCAATGTGTCTTGAGCAAGCCTGCGAGTAATTTACCTTTGATAACAACCTTGAGTAAATAGAGCATGGTCACGGCTTGCGAAATAACTGTCGCAAGAGCAATACCGGCAATACCCATAGCAGGAAACCAATCACCCAAACCAAACATAAACAGAGGGTCGAGCGCAACGTTAAGTACGGCACTGACAATCTGGATATTCCTAAAACTTTTGGTGTTTCCAGCCGCATTTAAAAGACCGTTCAAGGTCGTCGCAAACATATTAATAGGAAAGCCAATGATAATAATAGACATGTAACTTACAGCATAATCGAGCGTTTGCCCCTTCGCATTGAGAGAGCTAAAGAGAGGGCGTAAGTAGAGAGGCGCGAGAATATAGAAAATGGCGGTTAAAGCTAGCGTGATGTAGATGAGATGCGTAAAAACTTTGTTTTTCTTATTTTCATCTTTGGCGCCCATCGCATTACCTATGCTAGCAACACCGGCACTGTTAAAACCGGAAATAAAAGCAGCGAGTAAAAGATAAACGGGAAACGACAAGGACAAGGCGCTGAGGCCCTCGGTGGATAACTTACTGGCAAAATACGTATCTGTGAGGTTGTAAAACGTCAAAAATAACGCACCCGTACTGGCAGGCACCGCAATGTGTAACAGATGTTTGAAAATACTACCTTGCGTAAGGTCTAACTGTTTTGTCATGATAACTCCTCGTATATCAATTTATAGTAATGTTCATTAATGAGCAGTATATGAAAATGCGCTATTTTATCGCCTTAAATTGTTCTTGCAGGATAAAAACAGATTTTAGCGTTGGTGGAATTGCTGCGATACGAATAAACTTAGGATTGAATGGCGATTGCGTCAATCTCAATGAGTACGTCTTTCGGCAAACGGGCAACTTCAACAGCTGCTCGAGCGGGGAAAGGCTCTTTAAAATAAGAAGCATAGACTTCGTTCATAGCCGCAAATTGATTCATATCTTTCAGAAAAATACCGCACCTCACCACATCAGAAAAGTCTAGCTTCGCTTCTTTGAGAATATGACCCAAATTTTCCATGCATTGACGTGTTTGCGCCTCTATATCATCCGCGATATTTCCCGTGCTTTGATCCACAGGGATTTGCCCAGAAATGAAGAGCATATTACCCGTTGCTATCGCCTGTGAATAAGGCCCAATCGCCGCCGGTGCAAGTGAAGAAAAAATAGGTTTCATAAAGTAGACTCCTTGGTGGTATTTTGGTGCAACAGATGATAGATTCTATGGGATAGGTCTTATCATCAATGATACTTTCATCTTACAGAGATCAAAAAATAAAATCAATGACTCAAAATAACACCAAGACAAAATTCTTAGCGATGCAAATGGGTGTTATGCTCAAGGTGAATGCGACATCATAGAGAGTACTTTCTCAGCGATTTCTTGGGCGAATGACCAAAGCAATCTTTAAACTGATGACTAAAATGAAACTCGTCGTGGAAGCATAATTTGAAAGCAACTTCTTTGATCGTAATATCCGTTTCTTCTAGCATCTTTT
>CAYRNA010000104.1:0-3388 GCA_964425555.1 uncultured Spirochaetales bacterium | reverse complement strand
CTTCATTGAGTTCGTTCATAATCTTATCCATTTCATCCTTAAAGAGTTCGTACATTTTACCTCTACCGCCGAGGCTGTCAAAGGGGGTGTAATCCAAGTCGTCGGACTCTATGTGATAGCTGCTGACGATGTGGTCTTTGATCATGCGCAACCACTTCATTTGTTCTGGGGTAAAGCGGTTGTGCTGACCTTTATTTTGGTCAAAAATCCACTGTTGAAAATTATAATTTATGGTGCTGTCGAAAGCTTTAAGCGTAGCATCAATGCCACACGCTCGGCGAATCAGAGAGATCAAAATTGTGAGTTCGGCCTCGGGCTGTTTGCCTGCGTCTTCCCCTAAGGTCGCATAAGATTTCCACACGTAGGCGGGGGCTAAAAGTGGCTTGTCCGCCTTTAATTTTGCTAGCACCTCTTTCGCCATGGTGAAAGTAATCTCTTTGCGTCTGTGGGGTTGGTCGTAGAAAATGCTCAAGGCGGTGATTTCGTCTTTGTGCGTCTCCAAATAGTGGCTAAAATCTTTGACTACCTGCCTTGCCTTGTCGTTGGTGGTCGTATCGGCTTCAGATTTGACGACGCGGTCAATATTAATGGTATCAATTATCTGTTCGTGTTCTTGACGCACCCTTTCCACACGAGCATTGAACTCGCCGTTAAAGGTGGTGGAGGCTTGGCTTATCAGCTGTTTTTGGGCGGTTTTCTTCGCTTGTTCTATCAAAGCAGGCGTTTGCTCTTTCGTTGGAATCTTGTCTATTTCTACTTGGGCAAGATTTTTGATTTCGTCGGGATTATGCGCGTTGAGCAATTCTTTTGCTATCGTCTTCAGGCTTTTCCCCTTAGACAATTGTTGAAGTGTGTCTTTTTCTTCGACCGTAATTTGCTTTTCTAAACGGAGCAAGCGGTTGGCTAAAGACAAAAATAAGTCTTCATCTTCTGCACCGACGGTAATCGCTTCGAGTAAATTTTTGAGTGAAACGCTTCGCTTTCTTTCCAAGGGGCGGCTATCTGTTTTTTTTGATTTGATCGCTCCCACGGCATCAACAATGATAAAATGGGTTTTACTTTTCGCCGTAGAACTGACGCCTCGCAAGCTGTCTTGATCTATCGTGCGAGTACCACGCCCTTTCATTTGCTCAAAATAATTGTTACTTTTGACATCACGCATAAAGAGCAATACTTCCAGCGGTTGCACGTCTGTACCGACCGCAATCATATCCACGGTGACCGCAATACGGGGATAATAGCTTCTACGAAAACGGTCTAAAATGGACTGGGGATTCTCTGATTTGTAGGTGATCTTTTTGCAAAACTCGTTACCCTCTCCAAATTCCTCTCCCACAATTCTTATGATGTCGCTTGCGTGACTGTCACTTTTAGCGAAAATTAAAGTTTTAGGCACTTCGTAATCACCCTTGCTGTCCACACGATGGGGGAATATGCTCGCCTTTAACGCTCGTTTGTATTCAGTGATTATGGTGCGTATTTGGCTGGGATTGACCACCTTTTTATCTAAGTCATTTTTTCCGTAGGCGGTGTCTTCGTCCTCTTGTTGCCAGCGTTTGGCTCTGGTCATTTTGTCTCGTCTATCAACAAACCAACCACTTTCTATGAGTCCACCGTTCTCCGAAATTTCCGTCTCAATATTATAGACCTCATAGGGGACATTGACGCCATCGATGACGGATTCTTCATAGGTGTATTCGCTGACCACATTTTCATTAAAAAAACCAAAGGTTCTCTTGTCGGGTGTGGCGGTAAGACCAATGAGAAAGGCATCAAAATAGTCTAAGACCTGCTTCCACAGGTTGTAAATGGAGCGGTGACATTCGTCGATGATGATAAAGTCAAATTCTTCTATGGGTACTGTGGGAGTGTATTGTAAGGGGGGTGCATCATTTTTTTTGAACAATTTTTCTAGGTAGGAGTTTTCGTCTGCCGGAGATGATTCGGCGTTTTCTTCCAGTTCTTTTCCTTGTAAAATGGAGTAAAGCCTTTGTATGGTAGAGATGCAAACCTGACTGTCTGGTGCAATAAAACTGGAATTCAGACGCTGTACATTGTAGAGTTCGGTGAATGTTCTGTTGTCGTCTGTGGGCTGAAAACGGTGGAATGCTCCCTCGGCTTGTTCCCCTAGATTGCGGGTGTCGACCAAAAACAAGATACGTTTGGCGTCGGCGTGTTTTAATAGTCTGTAGACGAAGGTGGCTGCGGTAAATGTTTTGCCTGCCCCCGTTGCCATTTGGATGAGGGCTTTAGGTTTACCTGCTTTGAACGACGCCTCTAATTGAGTTATGGCAGAAATTTGCGCCGCTCTCAATCCCGATTCATCCAATGTTGGCAGAGTGAGGAGTTGGCCTCTAAGCGTATCTTTTCTTTGATACCACTTTGCAAGGGTTTCGGGTCTGTAAAAATGAAAAATTTCTCTGGCTCTGGGTTTGGGATCTCTGTAATCCGTAAATCTTGTGATGGTTCCCGTGCTTTCAAAGACAAAATTTAAAGGTTTGTTATCAAGGTGTTTTAATTTTGAATTGGCGTACTTTGTCGATTGTTCTTCGACCATGTGGAGGGCGTAGCCTTTCTTCTCATGTTTTGCCTCAATAATACCCATGGGTATTTTATCAACAAAGAGGACATAATCTGCTGGCCCCGCAGCTGTGGGGTATTCTCGTATAGCGACACCCCGCCCCTCTCCGAACTCTATTTTATCCATAGATGAAACGATCCATCCTGCCGCTTCAAGCATGGTATCGATAATATCTCGTGCCTGTCCTTCTGGAGTTTTATTTTTTTCTAGTAGTTCATTGGACATTATTTTTGTTATTTCCTTTGATTTAAGTATAATCAAGTTATACACCTTGTGGAATAACGTAAGGAATGTGGAAGAGGATTAAATATATAGCTTCTGAATAAGAAATAAAATATCAAAAAAATCACATATTGAAGAAGAAAAAACATTAGAATATATAGTGTGAAAATTTATGATGAAGCAGAATACACAAATACAATTTAACGTGATGAAACGAGGAGAGAGGAAGAATTATGGATCTTGCAGATGAAAAAGGATTTACAGATATAGCATGCAATGTTTTTCGTACAAATCTTAGGCGTCTTCGCAGAGAAAGAAAACTCACTCAACTCACTCTTGCAAACGAAGCCTCGATTTCTTCTGGGCTTATAGGTGATATAGAAAGTGGAAGGCGTAACCCCACTCTAACCACCATAAGTAAAATCGCTTATGCTCTCAAAGTACCCACCTACCAATTATTTTTGCCGGAAAATGAAGTAGTTCAGCTACCTACAAAAAAATCAAAATAAAGACTCTCCTAGCTTAAGAAGATACACTGAGGCTAGGCAAGTTGTTTATAGTGAAATAGCCCAATATCAATGGGCA
>CAYRNA010000103.1:1508-3408 GCA_964425555.1 uncultured Spirochaetales bacterium | reverse complement strand
TAAAAAATTGGTCAATTTTGTCGTTCGTTAAAATATTATAAAGGGAAAACCATGAACAAATTGAGCCTCAATGTGCTGTTACCTAGCGTGTTCCTCCTCGCTTTTATTAGCCTTAATCTTTCCACCCTCACGGCACAAAACAAACAAGAGAGCAAGGCCGTGACCATAGAGAAAGCCACTTTCACCCATGCGGGAAACGGCAATTGGAATGTTGCGGTGACACTACTTTCCGAGGATAGCGGCTGGGATTATTATGCCGATGGGTGGCAAGTTATTGATGCCCAAACAAATGTAGTCTATGGAGAGCGTTCTCTCGCCCATCCTCACACTACAGAACAGCCTTTTACACGCAGTACAACACTCAACATTCCCTCAAATATTACCGAAGTAAAGGTTGTTGCCAAAATGTCCACGGATAAAAAATATCCAACAACGGGGCTCGCCGTCAATCTCAGTCAAACGGCAACTTTGGACAATGGAAAAATCACCATCAAACGTTAATCACAGGAAAAAACACAAGATGAATAAAAGTCTATTAACAAATATTATTGCAGGGCTACTCATTTTAGCGGGCTACCTTATCTCTTATTTTGACGGCCATTCACTGGTGGTAAACTTGGTATTATCGGCAGGATATTTTAGCCTTTCAGGAGCCATCACCAATTGGTTGGCCATTTACATGTTATTTGAAAAAGTGCCTGGATTATACGGCTCGGGCGTCATTCCCCTCAACTTTGAAAAATTCAAAGCCGCCATCCGTAACATGATGCTTGCAGAATTTTTTAGCAAAGAAAAATTGACTGCTTTTTTTGCTGAGAATGCCAGCCCAACATCACTTCATGACAAGGTTGATTTGGACAAGGCATTTGACGCCCTCAAAGAGGAAATCATGACGTCTAGCATGGGTGGAATGCTGGGGATGTTTGGTGGAGAATCCCTTATTGATGGCTTTAGACCACGGTTTAAAATACGTTTACAGGAATTTGTCGAGGAAACAATAGCAGGCCTTCAAAACAACACGCGAGGCAACGACATGGTTGACGGTATTACGACAAAAATAGAAAACCTCATCGATGATAGACTCAACGAACTTTCTCCTCAAGATGTCAAAGTAATCATTCAAGAAATGATACGTTCTCACCTCGGTTGGTTAGTTGTTTGGGGCGGTTTATTTGGCGCCATTATAGGAATAATTAAAGGGCTTGTCGATGTTCTTCTATAAGCTAAAATACAATGCTCCCGTAACACTCACTTTTTCCTTACTCTGTGTCCTCGTCCTTATTCTTAGCAAAAATATACCTGGATTTTTAGAAAGTTATTTTGTACTGCCCAGCCGCTTAGATTTCAACCCTGCCAGTAAATTAGATTATATCAGAATGGTTTCTTATGCCTTTGGTCACCTTGGGCTCAACCACCTGCTTTCCAACCTTACCATTATCTTGCTTATTGGTCCCATCTTGGAAGAAAAATATGGCTCAAAACTACTTTTCATCATGTTTTTTATCACTGCTTTGGTGAACGGTATTTTGAATGTTACTTTTTTTACAACGCAAGTAGCTGGTGCAAGCGGTATTGTTTTCATGCTTATTTTACTGGTATCCATCACCAATATTAATAACAGAGAAATTCCCATGACATTCTTATTTGTTCTCGGGCTTTATTTATCGAAAGAAGTTATAGCCGCTTTTTCACCCGACAATGTCTCACAACTCGCTCATATTATGGGTGCCGTTTGTGGAGCATTTTTTGGTTTTACTTTTAGGCATAAACGTCTTGACGGCAAAAGAGAAACGCCCTCTGGCCCTGTACCCGTCATGAAACCACGTAAACGATCTGATTTTAACTTAAAATAAAATTGAGCAGAGCTTTCTGCTTTTCCCAAAAATCATTTATTCATTCT
>CAYRNA010000103.1:0-1408 GCA_964425555.1 uncultured Spirochaetales bacterium | reverse complement strand
TAAAATAAAATTGAGCAGAGCTTTCTGCTTTTCCCAAAAATCATTTATTCATTCTTGAGGTTAACACCACCATTAATAATAAGATAGGCGTTGTAACGAGAGATGGCTTCTTCACGCAATTGTCTAGGGCCATTAACGGCAATGGCATACAGTAAAAGTGACACCGCTGTGACATAAGGCACGACATTATACACATTTTGGTATAGCTGAGTTTGGTCAGGCTGTGCGTACAAAACACGTAAGTTGGGGTATGTTGCTATCCAGAGTAAACTGGACGTAATAGCAATCGTCAAGTAAACCGCACTCACCGCTTCCCCCAATTTTATTTGGCTAAGATAGGGATTGTTATCGGGTATGCTCGCAAGGCGTTGCTCTAGTTCTTTTTTAGAGAGAAATTGGTTCGTTCCATAATCCTGCAGATAAACATAACGACCCGTTTTCTCACTCGCCAAAATCAGTGGCAATGTCGACAAGACTGAATCATTCAAGGCATCAAAATCGAGAGCAATATTAATGGGTTCTAATACATTAAGAACACTAACACCTTTGTCTTCACGGGTGTTAGTGTCTTTCTTTGGCGGCACACTGGGCACTTGTGCTTCGAGCATTGTCATACTCGAAAACACAATAACCATGAACCAAACTTTGAATAAATTCATCAAAATTATAACGCTAAACTCAGCACCTTGTTCAAGCGAGAAGCAAATTCTGCACGACTCTTCACCTCTAAACCTTCATTCAGTAATGACTGTTCAAAAAGGAGGAAACTCACATCTTTAAAAAGCTCATCTTCTTGCTTCATATCAATCAATTTCTTGACAATATCGTGGTTGAGATTAATTTCAAGAATGGGTTTAATTTCATCGAGCGCGGGCTGTCCCATGGCTTTCAGCATTTGCTGCATTTGTGCCGTAGGATCATTAGAATCAATAACAATACAAGCAGGAGAATCAACGAGTCTATTAGACGCAACAACATTTTTCACATTGTCAGCCAGTATTTCTTTCATACTATTTAACAAACTGACGTTTTCTTCTTTGCTTTCTTGTTCTTTTTCTTCATCATTTTTCAATTCGTCAGCACTACCACTTGTATTAACGGACATGAAAGAAGATTCTTTATATGTTCCAATACTAGGCACGACAACTTCATCAATATCCGTATCCATAATCAGAACTTCAATGTCTTTTTTGTTGTAAATTTCTAGCAAAGCAGAATTGCGCAACGCTTGCTCATTTTCACCCGTAATGTAAAAAATACTCTTCTGGTCTTCTTGCATTCTATCTTTGTATTCGCTTAGGCTCACATAGCCATCCACTTTGCTCGACTTGAAGCGGACCAATTCTAATAAGGCATCCTTATTTTCGTGATCCATATAAAGCCCTTCTTTCAAAAGTCTGTTATATTC
>CAYRNA010000102.1:0-3426 GCA_964425555.1 uncultured Spirochaetales bacterium | reverse complement strand
CATCCTTATTTTCGTGATCCATATAAAGCCCTTCTTTCAAAAGTCTGTTATATTCATCGATAAAATGGGCATAGCCATCGGCGTCTTTATTGCTCAATTTTTTGAGTTCGTCTAAAATTCGTTTGGTCGAAGATTTTTTGATAGAAGCGAGAACTTTATTTTTTTGTAAAATTTCACGGCTTACATTCAGCGGGATATCTTCTGCATCTATAACACCTTTAACGAAGCGCAGATAAACAGGCAATAAATCTTTGTCGTCGTCTGTAATGAAAACTCGTTTCACATACAGTTTTACGCCCGAAGCATAATCCGCTCTTAAGATATCTTGGGGAGCCTTGTTAGGAATATAAAACAATGTAGAATACTCAAAAGTACCTTCGGCATGGGTGTGTAACCATAGCATGGGATCTTCCATGTCTTGGCCCAAGGTTTTATAAAAGCTCTTGTAGTCTTCGTCTTCGAGTTCGCTCTTTGAACGTTTCCATAGAGCAGACGAGTCATTGATGATTTCATTCTTCACTTCATCAATTTTTTTCTGATCGTCGCCTTCGCCTTCATAACGACTAGACTGATAAATCAATTCTATAGGATAAGGAATATGGTTGGAATATTTCTTGATGACTTCTTGCACGCCCCATTGGCTGTGGAATTCTTTGCCGTCTTCGTTCAAGAAAATTTTGATCGTCGTTCCGTGATCTTCTTTGTTCGCTTCATCTATGCTGTAACCTGCTTTGCCGTCACTAATCCATGTCCAAGCCGCATCACTGCCTGCTTTACGACTCGTCACTTCTACTTTGTCAGCGACCATAAATACGGAATAAAAACCAACCCCAAATTGACCAATCAAATTGCTGTCTTTGAGCTTGTCTTTGCCTATTTCTTCCATAAAACGTTTGGTGCCAGAACGAGCGATAGTTCCCAAAGAACTTTCCAAATCTTCTTTGCTCATTCCTATACCGCTATCAGAAATAACTATGAACTTCTTTTCTTCGTCACTAATATCTATAGAAATTTTAGGCTCAAATTTAAGTGACTTGAAAGCATCATCGCTAATGGTCAGATATTTGAGTTTGTCTAGCGCATCTGATGCATTAGACACTAATTCTCTTAAAAAAATCTCAGGATGAGAATAAAGTGAGTGAATGATAAGATTTAATAAATCGTTCACTTCTGTTTTAAATTTCTTCGTAGACATAGTATGAATGATCTCCTTCATAATTGGGTTATTTTGATATATTATATAAAACTATTTTAGTTATTAGTCTTTTTTTTAAAAGAACTATTCTTGTTTTAACTTTAAAAAAACAGCTTCGCAATATTTTTTGTGCGAACGCCTCATTTATTATATTATGGGCTACCCCTAGTCTTGCTCAAATAAGCGCAAAATAACGCCTTGGTAAGCCTGTAAATACTGAGGGGCAAAAGGCATTTTATCATCGCTCAAAAACAATAATTCCCCTTCCCCTAAATTTCCAAGGGCTTGCAAACGGCGAGAAAAATTAAGCAGCACTCGTATGCGTTCCCCTTGCCACTCTCTTTCGTAAGCAAGAACATGCGGAGATTGCAACTTTAAAAGACGCAATGTTCCTTGTGATAAGGACGGTGTATTTTGTCGTAAATAAAGTAATTTTTTGACAAAATGATAAAGAGAATGCGCATTTTTCTGCTGAGAAGCGAGATCGTCGCTCTCTTGATGCACAGGAAGCCACGTGGTTTCGTTTGTGCTAAAGCCTGCTGAAACTTGCGTGTTCCACAAAAAAGGCGTACGAGCATTGTCTCTATTCAGTCCACCATGAAATTGGCGGTTGATAAGATGAAACATAAAAGAAGGAATTTTTTTATACAACATCGCAACGTGATCCAAACTTTTTTTGCGCGAAAATCGAGCTTGTTGCATACCTATTTCTTCGCCCTGATAAATCACTGGCAACGCTCTCGCCGTCAATTGAAATAACAACGCTATTTTGTAGCATGGTTCACTATTTTTTAATTTGGACAAATACCGTATTCTGTCATGATTGGAAAAGGCCAGAGACGCTTGACGTGGAAAAACAAAATTGTCCTCCAGATCTTGTAGCGTAGCAGCAAAATTTGACGCTTTGAATGCGACTTCTGCCGCACTAAAATAAAACACCGAATGTAAACCCGTTGATTTTTGGCTTACTTGTGAATCGTGAGCACTTGCGTCCAAAAATTTATTCACCGTTGCCGCATCACCGAAAACTTCACCCAACAAAAACGGTTTGTGGTCGAAACTGTCTACAAAAGAGCGCATTTCTGTCGCAAACTCAAACACTTCGTCTCGATTTCTGGTCATTTCAAACGAACGGAAAAACAAACCCTTGTAATTTTTTGCCGTAAATTGCCTGCTAAGAGGATTGTCACGGAAATTTTTCTCTTTGAATAATGCGCCAATAATATCAAGTCGAAAACCGTCCACTCCTTTGTCTAGGTAGCGTCGCATCATGGCAAACATTGCCTGTCTGACCTCGGGGTTGCGCCAATTTAAATCTGGTTGGAATGAAAAAAAACTGGCAAAATAATATTCTCCGCTCGCTTCGTCATAAACCCAACCTGACTTGTTGAGGTGATTGGTCCAGTTATTGGGAGCATGTGGCTTGCCCCAACGCATACGAGGTTTGCGCCAAATATACCAGTCTCGCTTGGGATTGTCCAATGATGAGCGAGACTCTTTGAACCACAAATGTTGATCGCTGGTGTGATTTAACACCATGTCAAGAATAACTTTCAAGCCTCTTTTATGACTTGCCTCTATCAATTCATCTAAATCTTTTTCTGTGCCGTAGGCAGCATCCACCGCATCATAATTGCTAATGTCATAGCCGAAATCGACCTGAGGACTTTCAAAAAAAGGAGACACCCACAGTGCTGTAAATCCCGTTTCTTTAATGTAATCCAGCTTGGAAATAAGACCTTGTAAATCGCCTATACCATCACCGTTGCTGTCAAAAAAAGACCGCAGGTAAACTTGATAAACAACTTCTTTTTTCCACCAGTCAGCATCTCTTGTCATATATTCGTGTACTCTTTTTTGTAAAAATTTGTATTCCTAGCGGATAACTAGTCACCCTATTATATTTTTTTCAATAGAGAAAATCACGGTATAAAGAATAAAAGATATGCGTATAAATTATTTCTCTGTACTTGTGGGACAATACAGCAGATCAAAGGTTTCTTTCTCGCTCACCTGCAAAGAGTAGACGCAATGAGACTGAATATTGAACCATTGATACAAGCCCCAAGGCAAAGAAAACGACGATGCGTCCCCCATGTTTTTTTGTTCGTAAATCTTCAGCAACAAACGAGATGGTAGCCATGTTCCCAGCTGGGGAAAAGTCAGCTCAAAATCAGTCGTATTACTTGTTTTTCGTATGGAATAGCTGGATAAATTATCCTCCGCAATAT
>CAYRNA010000101.1:0-3540 GCA_964425555.1 uncultured Spirochaetales bacterium | reverse complement strand
GATGGAGTTCCTGAATCTCGCATTATCTCTGCTCTTTTTGAAGGACTTGTTGTGCAAAATCCTGACGGTGGCGCACCCTTACCAGGAATGGCAGAGTCATGGGAAATTAGCAACAATGGCACAACCTATACCTTTACTTTGAGAGAGGGCATAGCGTGGAGTGATGGCGTGGCAATTACTGCACAAACTTTTGTTGATTCATGGTTGCGCATTCTCAATCCCGATTTGGGTTCTGCCTATGCGTGGTTTCCCGCTCTTTTTGTCAAAGGTGGCTTAGCGTATAATAGTGGAGAAGCGGATAAAGATGCGGTTCACGTGAGAGCGTTAAGCGACAGAATATTTGAATTTGACCTTGTTGGTCCCGCACCCTATGCCTTGGAAGCGCTGTATCATCACTCTTTCTTTCCCGTGCCTCTGCATACGATCGAAGAATACGGCGAATCATGGACGCAAGTAGACAACATCGTGAGCAATGGGCCTTTTGTGCTGAAAAGTTGGGTGCCACAAGCGTCTTTAACCGTGGAGAAAAATGAGTCTTACTGGGATAAAGATGCGGTCAAACTAGACGAAGTCGTTTTCTTGCCCATAGAAAATGCAAGAACGGCCCTCAATGCCTATAACAACGACGAAGTTGATTGGATTACAACCATACCCAACGATAGTTTTGATGAATTAAGACTGCGTGATGACTTTCATGTAAATACCGTTTTAACAACTTATTATTATGCTTTTAATACCGACGTTGTTCCTTTGGACGATGTCAGAGTTCGTCAGGCCCTTTCTTTGGCCATCAATAGAAAAGATATTGTTGAATTTGTGACAGGCGGAGGAGAAACGCCAGCCTATGCAATGAGTCCTTCCATGCCCGGTTATGAGACTTTAAAAGATAATTTTGAAGACGTAGAGCTTGCGAAAAAACTCCTTGCGGACGCAGGTTATCCTAATGGTGAGGGCTTCCCCGATTTTGAGTTAATTTATAATAGTAGCGAATCTCATCGTCAGATTGCGGAATCCGTTCAACAACAGTGGAAAGAAAATTTGAACATAGATATAACTCTCGTCAATCAAGAATGGAAGACCTATCAGGTGACGCGTAACACCAGTAATTTTCAAATAATTAGAGCGGGCTGGGGCTCGGATTATGCCGATCCTAATACTTTCTTAGATCTTTTTACGAAAAATTCTTTTAAAAATTACCCGAACTATAAAAATCCACGCTATACCGAAATTATCGAAGAAGCGGCCTTATTGCCCAATGGCGAAGAGCGTTATGCCTTGCTTAGAGAAGCGGACAAACTCATTTCGCAAGAAGATTTTGCCGTTATGCCCATTTATTATAATGTGGCCAAAAACCTGATAGATACGGAGAAGTGGGGCGGTTGGTCTACCACGGCGCGTGACGAGCATCCTATTAAAACGATATACTTGAAATAATGATGTACCTTTGCAATTTTGACGTATATCGTTTTGGTTTAAAGTTCGGACAAGTACATTTTGTCGAAGGGAAATGTACTTTTAAAGCAGAATTAGATTTGCCTTTCAATATTGAGGACGATGTGGTTTTTGCTCAATTGGAAGCGCTCTTTGCTTCTGTTGAAAAGCACAAACCTCAATTTACAATAGACGACGATCTTATTTTCGGTAACTTTCATTATTCTTTTGCGGGCTATAAGAGCAAGGAAAAAAAGATAGCGAGATGGGTTGATAGGCAGGCAAATGATGCCATAGACCTTATAGTTGAGGACAATTGTATTGTGGCGTGTATTTTTCCTTCACGGACATCTACCACCATTTTCGTTGCCTCTGAATACGAGCATTATACTCCTGTGGCAATGTGGCAAGACGCTGCGTTGCTCGGCAGTGATTTTAATCTTTGCGCTCCTCTAGATGAAAAAATTGAAATGAAAGACGGCGTGCTGTTGGCAACTTCCATCTGGCTTCCAGAAAGTAAAACGGGGCAATCACCCGCAAGTTTTCCGACGGTTTTGTTGCGCACACCCTATGGTCGCAATAATTTTTTAGCGAGCCATTTTCATTTTGTCTTGCGAGGCTATGCCCTTGTGTTGCAGGATGTGCGAGGCCGTGAAGATTCTGAAGGCGATTATAGACCCTATGTGGCGGAAAGGGAAGATGGCGATGCGACTCTGACGTGGATTGCATCGCAGTCTTGGTCAAATGAAAAAGTCGGCATGATAGGTGCTTCGTACAGTGGTTCTGTACAATGGGCTGCGGCGGCATCGGGCAATCCTTACTTAAAAGCGATTAACAGTGTCGTTGCCGCAGGAAGTGGTTTCGGCGATTTGCCTAGGCGAGGCGGTACGTTCTTTTCGTCGGCCTTGGCCATGTCTTTTGCCATGAGCAAAAGGAAAATTGATCGCAGTCTGATGAAAGATATTGATTGGCCTGAAGTCTTGAAAGAGCGACCCTTGCTCGGTATTCCGCAAAAATACCTTGGCAGAGACGTGCCTTTTTTGCATGAAATGCTGGAAAACGAAGAGGAAAATGCTTTTTGGGATAGTCGCAACTGGTCTTTGCATGGCGAAAAAATCAACGTTCCGGCTCTTTTGATATCGGGATGGTACGATGATAATGGCGAAGGAACGATAGAAGCGTGGGAATTGAACAAGAAATATTCACGAAATAATATTCGTTTGATACTAGGGCCGTGGTTGCATAAATTGAATTCGAAGCGCTCTATCAATGGTATTGATCAGGGTGTAAATGCCCTGCGTTACGACCTTGATCTGCAACAGTTACAGTGGTTTGAACGCTTTTTAAAGGGTGTTGAAAATGGCATTGAAAACAGAGCGAAAGTTGAATATTACAATTTAGGCAAGCAAGCGTGGGAAAATGCACGAAATTGGCCTCCTGAAGATATAGAAAAAAAGCAATTTTATTTCAATCAAGGACTTTCTTTAACGAAAGAAAAGAGTTTGCAAAAACAGTCTTGGAGCTATGTTTTTGATCCGCAAAATGCGCCTCCGCATATAATAGATATTACAGAAAACGAACTGACACCACCAGGCAATTATAACAAGATTATCTTGCGTGACGATGTATTGAGTTTTACCACAGAACCGCTCACGGCTAAGCTTGCAATTGCTGGCTATCCCGCTTTGGAGTTGCACGCTTCTTCGACGGGGTGTGACACCGACTGGATAGTGCGATTGTTGCGCATCATGCCAAATGGCGACGCTCTTTCGCTGTCACAAGGGATACTGCGAGCAAAGTTTAGAAATTCATTTAGAAAAGCGGAATTGCTCGAACCTAATACCATTTATACTTTTCAAATCAAGATGACACGTATAGCCTGTGAAATGCAAGTCGGTGAACGCATCGCTCTTGCGGTGACATCGGGAGCAGAAAATCAGATTTTCCCCAATCATAATACGGGAAGGCATTTGGCGACAGATACTGAATTTATCACCGTTACACAACAGATTATTTCAGAAAGTTCGTTGATTCTTCCCTGCCGAAATTAAAACAATTTTCATTCAAACAGAAGAGATGTCAGGTGATACCACGCCTTTAAGTCTCTTC
>CAYRNA010000100.1:0-3621 GCA_964425555.1 uncultured Spirochaetales bacterium | reverse complement strand
TAGTTCAGACTGCGAGAAGACAGGGCAGAGCACAACATAATACTAGTTAGTGACAAGTACCATGCAATCACAAAATCACTTAAATATTCTACAATTTATATAAAACAAAAATATCTGAATCTACTATTGCCAAATGCATACCTGTGAGTGAAAGTGTGGGTTCTTCGATGGCTGCCTCAAACCTGCACCAATCAGCACCGGCTAAAAAAACAAACTCGATTATTTAAAAATAGGCATTCATTTAAATTTGTAACAGCTGCTAAATGACTACTCACCTTAACAGGTTCTTTTTTCATTTGCGCAATAGCTATACCTGGCTGTGTCGGACTCGACTCTGCAACTGACATGGCTAAAGTTTTTCCTTGGGTTAGCGTTGGGGCACTCGGCGGCTTCCCATACGAGCCCTTTTGGACCCCAATCGGCTTGACAGTGGCTCTGGTCAATGAGTCGGAAGCAGAGTTGCTGATTCCTGTTAAAGAATGTTTTTCCACGGTAGGGGCCCCTGACGTACTCGGCTTCGTGGCAAAGGTTGTCACGACCGTCAACGGATTCTTGTTTAGACAAGTAATTAGAGGCACTTGATATTGAGCATTGACAGGGATAGCCTGAATAGAAAAAAAAAAATTTTTACCTTCATAATAACAGAGATTTTCTTTTAATGTCACTTACAGTCACAGATATTGGCTGCAGATTCGTCACAGTCCCGGTGGACGAAGGATTAGGCTTCCTATTAGCAATATACGTCGAAAACGGATTGGTGCTCGTTATGTTGGTATGTCCGGCTGCATTAGTAGGCGTTACCAAAGACAAGCCTGAGTTTGTCAGAGAAGGGTCACGAATTACACGACTAGACGCCGAAGATTTGCTATCGTTCATTACTTATGTTACCTTTAGAATTAACATAGCAACTGCTTTAAAAAATTACAATATATTGGTAAAAAATATTATTTTTGAAACATAGGTACTGCCATATTTAAGTTAAACATGTTTAAATCTGGTAAAACTATCGAATTTGAAATAATATTTCATTAGGAAATTAATCCTGTCTGTAAACAAACTTTAGCCTCAGGACCAATTTTAAACGGGATGCGAAGCTCTCAGAAAAAGATTAACGTCAGCTATGTTACAGTGAATATCTCTCATGGCATACACTATCGTTTCTGCAACAGAAATATCCAAAACCTTTCAAGGCAGTGGTCACTGACGTGTTACAGTTGGATATATGAAACATTAAAAAGTTTTCCAGACAGATATATATATTTCCAGCACATATACATCATTGCTGCAAAGTTAATATAAAGTTGTTATTGTGAAGTATTTTAAGTATCCTAGATTAAGAGAATTTCCAAGCACCCAAATATGAAATCGCAAAGCTAAAAATTGAAGTCCAGGACAGTGATAACCTCAACACAAGTGGATACCAAATTTATAATTTCAGTGAAGTTAAAATACAGAACAAGAATAATACCGATATACTGACAACTGACTGATTGATTTACATAAATTAGTTACACATATGACACTACTAACAGCATGAGAGCGCAATAAGAACAAAGAACCCACACAAAGAATTTCCCATCATTACCCACTAAACTAAAATTTCAAAACACTAATAAAATTCATCGGCACTAAACCCACGCAATAGCTGCGTTGCTAGACAATACCAGACAATGCTGAACACTATATTACATGATTAAAGTCGATCCCAATTAGGGATGATAACAAATGTACAACTGTGACACTCTTTATTCTACCTGGTTCCTATTACACCATTTGGGTAGCGGCGCTATGCCTGTGGAAAAATGCTCGCGTACTGCATGTTAGTTGCTACGCTACATGATAGTTGACTCCTTGCTTAGCTTTCTTTCTACCTTCAATGCCATTTTGAAAGTTTCTAGTTGGGTATGGCAATATCGAGCCTTCCTTTCAGTTTCTGTCTTGTTACGATAACTGGATCTCATACAATATAGTCTCACAGGTGACATTATATATCAACAAGTTGCATTTGACCAGTAAGCGATGAAAAATTATTAAAGGATGAATTTCATCATGCTTATTAATTGCGTGTCCTACAAATTCCAAATGAAATTAAAAATACAATGAGGAACAGGTAGCTTACCATCAAATTAACTATTCGGATAATAAAAATGTTAGAAAATAACTCATAATAAGATATTATTAGAACAGTTAAAAAAAGTTAAATTATATAATAATATTAAAAGAAAAAAATCATCGTTGAACCTCAACTATCTTGAGTTGGATTTTCTCTACTTCTCTGCTTTGCTCGACTTCATCTAAGTGTTGTGAAAATTAGTAGCAGACAACTAAACACGATTTCTATTTCAGTTTCCTTTTGAAAAATCTATCCATACATAATTTATTCATAAGTATGTATGCACAATGCACAATATTCACATAGATGTGAATAGATAGGGATTCGTTAAGGGATGTGTTTTAATGGAGAGTAAGGGGTGTGATAACTTGTAAAACTACATATTGGTTGACGAGAGGAAAAGATCATTAACTCGAATGTAAAATACTATTTATTACTGAAAGATAAAATAACCCACAAATCTTTGGGAAAACAGTGGAAATTTATCAAGAAACCTCTCCTGAAACCCTCTACTAACTTTCTATTGGCTGCAGTATTACGGTCCAGACGGAACGTAACCAACTGCCTCCGACATATCGGTGTCTTTCTACCGCCTGCTGATTTCCTCATTTAGTTTTCTCTGACGGTGTGAAAAAGCGAAAAAAAACTGCACACAAAATGTCTGAACTATATTTACTAAATTCACAAAATCTTTTCCTTCTTTCCACGTCTTTCTATATTAATATCGGCGACACAAAAATCTCTATAACAAGACATACCGCAGATATTTGAAGCAGCAGACATCTACAACAACATGAGCGAGTTAGTGCCGTGCGCAAAAGGTTGCGAACTCCGTACGTTGGATCTGATTGGTTGCATTCCGAAAGGCAACAATGCGCCTATTGGCCGATGATGCGGAAATATCCTGCAAGAGTGAAAAAGAAAAAAGGATGAGACGGTAAATTGCTCAACAGAATGGACAAGAAAGAATGCGAGTTGTGGCAAACAAGCTTGAATGAATCGCCTTTTACAGCCTTAGAGAGATGATTCACTAAATTAGTAGCCAAAAGTTTCATGTAATTAGAATTTAAAATCATACCAAAGATACGTTGCGAAGGTGCGAAAGGTCAAAATCTCTGTTGATTGTGATTATGTTGAGTGAAGTTGGCGCGGAGGGTAAAGGGTTGCTTCACGCATGAGTAGCTGGAGTAGAAAATATAGGTTGTATTGACAGCGTTATATTTTGGAAGGATCCAGGTTGTTTTTTGTAGCTTCAGCGAGTTACGGTAGTAGCCTACACTTCCAGAAGCTTGTTGTAACCACTCAAAACTTATCTTTCATGTGGTGTCTTGTTATCATTGTAGAATAACGAGTGAATTAATAAAAGCTAAATACGAATGTCGATGGATTATATTATACAACCATTCTTTCATACTTTTGAACAAACTGTTTCTTCATACATTCAGGTTAGGCTATGGATTATATTATACAACCATTCTTTCATACTTTTGAACAAACTGTTTCTTCAT
>CAYRNA010000099.1:0-3624 GCA_964425555.1 uncultured Spirochaetales bacterium | reverse complement strand
TAGTACTGTACTAGTATTTTGCCACAAGACGCATAAACATACCTATAGTATCATAGTCTTTTGTTTTTTGAGGCACAGCGAGACGAGCGTATAAACCGCTACCTATATCAGGGTTACTCGAAGCATAAGTTGCCGCACCAAGATAGAGTATACTGCCTTTAGAGTCAAGCTTAATTAACAAGGCCGATTCTCCACCTACATTTTGATTACGCAAAGCGACATTGTTATCTTGCAGATACTTAAAGTCATTGACAATAAAGCCTAAACCAAGACCTACACGCCCAAACATAAATCGAGTATCAATACCCAGACCCACGGGAACATAGGCTTCGTCTTTCAGCTGTACTGTACCATCTGCATTCACCTCAAAGTTTTCGTAAGTATAATATTCTTTGCCCTCATAACTAATAGGCGATGCCATACGGGCATTACCACCTAGGCGAATTAACCACTCTGATGCATCCTTGCCAATGCCATAAAGTTTGGGAAACTGTTTGTTAAACTCAAAAGCGTAACCCACGGCCAAATGGTTGGCTGTGGTATAAGGCACAGCATAAGAATAATAGGCTGCTTCATCTTTTTTGGTGAAGAAATAGGTGTTGTAATGAGCGCCATCGGGAAGAATATCTTCTAGCGACATGGCAAACTTGAGTGTATCATCCTCTGTCAAACTATAATCATACGAAGCCGTCAGACCAACGGTATTGGACCACGAAACACTATAGTATCTGGGATCAATGAATTTCTTGATATTGACAGGTTCGATAACGGGACTGAGCTTCTGCCAAAAAGAATTATATCCTGTGTTCAAAACATTGTGATTATTATTATTTAATGAAGAGTAATACAGCTCTAATTTTAGGGTTTTGGCAAGGAAATTACTTGTGAAGCTGGCAAAGTAGCGTGGCTCAAGAAACTGTCCATAGGTGGAAACACCGGTATCGGCTTCTATATCCAAGTCTGTTCCATCGTCTATGATAAATTTATTTCCTGTCACTCCAATAAAATCGGGGCTAAAGCCAAAACGTAACCGTCCTCCTGCGTCTTTTAAAAAGGAACTTTCTCCCAAGCTACTAAAGTCATAGCCCAAATCAATAGCAAGCAAGAGGTCTCGTGGTATCGTTCCTGTTACAATTTCTGATTGTAACTCATAACCCACAATGCTTTCGGCATAATTTTCTGTCTCTATGTTGTCCAAACCAACAATAGTACTCAGATGTAAATTTGAGCCTGCCAGATTGTTCGTCCAATTTGTATTCAAGGTAAATTCTTCTAATATGGGGAAACTACTGAAACCATAGGGCAGTGACTGAGAATTGTCGGCATCTATGACAGCCCCTTCTATCTTCATTTTCAACAAATTCTTTTCATCAAGGTGTAAGTCAAGAACAACATTGGCATCGACAAGATCTTGTGCAAATCCTCCCCCCAACTTATCAAACTCTTCCAAGCGTGGTGCGGTGCCACTATCATTGAAAACAGCGCCAACTAAAGCCGAGTCCGCTCTTCGAGTGCTGAAAAAACTATTGACCAGAATCCATTCTATTTCGCCCGAGATATCATATTCAAGGGGAATAAAACTGTCTTCATTTGCCCAAAGAGTTGAGTTCAGCAACACAACTAATATGAATAAAATAAGGGAACTTTTTTTATGATACATAATCTTTGCTCCTTATTTATTTGCGGGATAAACTACACGTAAAAACCATGCACCTTTATCGAAATTCTCATTTTCTTGTGGGGGACGAATCTTTGCGTTTAACGATCCCGACTCATTGAAGTTATTGAGGGGGTCTTGCGAACTGCTGTCTCCACCTGCGGCATAGGTGACATAGCCTGTGTAGAACATAACGCTTTGTGCAGGGAAAACAAGTCCGAGTTCCCAGCCAACGCTCTGGTTGAAATCGGTTTTGAACTCAGGATTGATTTTCCTCAGATCATTGACAATAAAACCAGCAGAAACACCGACGAAATCATACATAAATGTCGTATCTATCGCTACTTTCACGGGTACATACGATCCGTCTTTCAACTTCTTTTCATCGCCAACATAGCCAAAATCTTGATAAAGATAGTACTTTTCATCCGTGCCGTCGCCGTCTTTGTCATAACTAATAGCGCTCGCATCAAGAGCTTGAACACCAAGGTTAACGCTCAGACTAATAGGTTGCTGGCTGATGCTCCCTTTTTCTTGTAGTAGATGGTGGTAAGATGCGGAGGCACCCACGGCTAAATGGTTGGCGGTGTCATAGGGAATTTCAAAGACAAAGTAGCCACTATTAGGGCTGGTAAGACCATCGTTAAAGAAATAAGTAAAAGCCCCTTTCTTGCGTGCAAGAATGTTTTCTACTCCTAGTCCCACGGTCAGGCTTTGTGTTTTATTCAAAGTATAGAGGTAAGACGTTGTGAGTCCCAATGTTTGACCGTAGCCAACCGCAAATTGAGCGGGATCTTGAAACTTATTAATGTCTGTGCCGTCCTCTAAACCGATAAGAGCAAAATCGGCTGAACCAATGGGGTTGTATCTGTTATTGTTGTTGGTGAAGTAATAGAGATTGAGTTTAAAGGCATCGCCAAAAAGAGTGGTGTACAACTCTGTTCCCCACTGAGGCGAGCTATAAGGGCCATAAGTCCCTCTTGGTGCCGTACTTTCTGTTGTATCAAGACCATTGTTAGGAGAACTGAGATCTCTAATTTCCTTTGCTTCCACTCCCAAGAGATCGGGATTAAAAACACCAATAAGACCAAAACTTTCACTTCTCTCTTTATTTTCATAAGCAAGATCCAAGCCAAGACTTCCGCCTCTTCCCAACTGTGCAAACATAACATTTTGTAGGTCAAAACCCGGAAGAGTTTCTATGTAGTTATGCGGTCTTTGCACGGTATAACCGCCATAGAAAATAGCATCTAAAGGCAGATCATTGTCAGCGTAACCAAGCATATTTACATTGAAGATGAATTCTTTGAGCTGTATGTATTGCGTATAAGGGAGGGCATTGGCGGGAGCCTGACTCGCTTGATTGAAGATGGGAATACCACTGAATGTCGCCTGTATAAAGCCCAATGAATCAAAGGCTGTACGAAAGGTAACGTCCGCATCAGGTACATACAGTTTAAAACCAGAAGGTGTAATGTCAGAAGGTTTTTCCCCTGGCAAGGTTGATGGATTCTGGGGGGCACTGAAAAAGCTATTGGCCATACGAAGGTCTAAAGCAGAGCCAATTTCCACTTTCACCTTAGGTGAATCAGTCGCGGGTGCGTTTGTTGTAGCACTAGGTTCTTCTGCAATAACGGCAGGATCTTCTACTGCTGGTGCTTGGTTTTCTTGCCCCTGTAATCCTAGTGACATAATAAACATTATACACCAGCAGGCTTTACTCTTTTTGATGAACATCATATGTTCCTCCTATCGTAATAAATATATTTTCTTTACTGAATTGATTATGTGTGCGTTGCCTTTAGTCAAAAACAAATGCTCCATTCTGATCTTTCCATGTCGAGCCTATTGTCAACGTGGCATCTACCTGTTTTCCACCATTGGTAGCCATAACATAGCCATCAGTGGTTGTTATCTTAGGATAATAGTTTTTATCATTAATAGGCCAGTCTGTCAGTGGTGTTGCT
>CAYRNA010000098.1:0-3681 GCA_964425555.1 uncultured Spirochaetales bacterium | reverse complement strand
AAATACAACTCAGCGCAAAGACATAGACAAAAAATAAAATATATCTAAAATTACAGGGAGTACAAATATAAAATATCTAGGGAAGCTATGGCTACAGATCAAAATTATACGCCTAATGAACTTGAAGAAGATTTCTATTCGCTTCTCACAGACTTACACGATTCCTTAGACTATCAGTACCAGCCTCCTTCCACGCCACCACAATGGCGCTTACCACGTAAAAACGATGCGAGTCATGCTCATCATGCGGATACACAAAGCGACATAAGCCCAACGCAATCGGTACCGCTGTCCGCACCTGCCACGGCTCAGTCTTCTGCACCCTCTCCGAGGGAACTACAAGACATACAGCAACTCTGTCAAAATTGTGTCCGCTGTTTGGGTACGCCTGGTCCCCTCAGTAAAACGCTAGGCGAAGGCAATCAAACAAATCCCAAGATCCTCATTTTGACACATTATCAGCAACACACTTTACCCGCATTTTTTAGTGCTGAAGAACAAGCATTCATACAAAAATGGTTTGCCAGCATTCAGTTAAACTACGGTGTTGATACCTATACAACAACGGCGGTCAAATGTTTTCTCCCCGAGTGGAACGCTCACTATCAGCAAGAACACCAAAAATGCCTTTACTTCCTCGATCAACAGATAGACCTACTTCGTCCCAACGCAATTTTGACGCTGGGAGAAGCGACGACAGCGACACTCTTAGGTGACATGTCGCTCAGTCATCAGCTCGGGAAAATTTCACATTACTCAAAAATCCCCGTACTCAGCACCTACCACCCTGCGAACGTCCTCGCCGACACCGATCTGAAACGTTATGTCTGGTACTGCCTCAAACTGCTCAATCAAATTTTAAGCTAATGCACCGTTATTACGTTGATGTCTGCATCAATCGACCTTTAAAGAATAATTATAGTTATCTTTACGAGGGCGAAATGGCAGAAAGTGCCATCATTGGTTGTCGGGTAAAAATAGTTTTTGCGGGAAAAAAGATGCTCGGGCTTGTGCTCGCAACCAGTGAAAAAAGCGACTACGAAGAGAGCAAAATCCGTAGCGTTCTCTCTGTTCATGATGACACAGCCCTCATCGCTGCAGACGACATCAAGCTGGCCACTTGGATGGCACAGTATTATTTTTGTAGCCTCGGCGAAGCCTTGTTTGCCATGATACCTAGCGCCAAACGTGAAAAGGCAATGGATAGTCTTTGGGACATCAAACTAGACAGCAACGACTCTACCCTCATCAAAAAAAATGACATTGTTTTTTCGCAAGAACAGCAAGATGCCATTGATACATTGAAGCAATCGCAGGGCGGTAATTTCTACCTTTACGGAATTACAGGCTCTGGCAAAACAATGGTTTATTTAGAGCTGGTCAAAAAAATCTTAGCCGAAAATAAAAGCGTTATTTATCTTGTTCCCGAAATTTCTCTTGTTCATCAAAGTCTCGAACAAATCCAACACTACTTTCACAAAGATCCCCAGACTCAAATCAAATTGGCGGTACTACATTCCCACCTCACGCCTTCGCAAAGACTGAAGGAATGGCGTCGCATACAAAAAGGTGAAGCCAATGTCATCGTTGGTCCACGCAGTGCCATCTTTGCCCCCGTGCAAAATCTAGGCGCTGTCATCATTGACGAAGAACACGAAAACTCTTACAAATCAGGGCAAGTTCCACGTTACGGTGCGCGTCAAGTTGCCATGAAAAAACTGAGCTACCACCCCCATTCTTTTTTACTTTTGGGAAGTGCGACGCCGTCTTTAGAAGCATGGCACTACATGCACGCTGGCGATTTACAATGCTTGCGTTTGCAAAAGCGTATAGGCAATGCTCGTTTGGCTGTCCCCACTATTGTCAACATGCAAGGAAGCAAGGAGGTTTTGTCGCCTCTGCTCAAACAGCGTTTACTCGATATCGTGGCGGAAAAACAACAAGCCATTCTCTTCCTCAACAGACGAGGCTATAGCTATTATTACCACTGCAAAAGTTGCGGTTACGAAGTGCAATGTAAAAACTGTAGCATAGCCCTCACCTATCATCACGAAAAACAACTCATGCTGTGCCATTACTGCGGTTATAGTTGCCCGACGCCCACTTTTTGCCCCGAATGCCAATCTTATGACATGCACTATTCGGGCATGGGCATAGAATTTGTCGAGCAAGAAGTCAAACGACTTTTAGGCGCTGAACACGTGGCACGCTTAGACACAGATGTTGCCAAAGACAAGAAACAAGTTGTACTCACCATTAAAAAATTTAAGGAAAAAGAGATACTTGTCTTGTTGGGAACGCAAATGATAGCGAAGGGATTGAACTTTCCTGGAGTGAAATTAGTGGGGCTTATTATGGCCGATGCCAGTCTCAATTTACCTGATTTTCGTGCCAGTGAGCGCACATTTTCCTTGATACAGCAAATCTCGGGGCGGGCTGGTCGTTATCGTGACGACGGCGAAGTGATACTGCAAACCTATAAACCCGATTCGCCTATCATCAAATGGGCGGTGGATTACGACAATACCGCATTTTACGAAGAAGAAATTGCCTCGAGAAAAGAATTGTTTTACCCGCCTTATGTCAGATTATTTCGCCTCGTTATGCGTGGGCCTCATGAAGAAAAAGTCAAGCATGAGATAGACACTCTCGCTCACTACTTGGGTCAATGGGATGTGCAATATCTGGGCCCTGTGCAATGCCCCATTGCCAAAATCGCTAATTCATTTCGCTATCATATTCTGATAAAAAGCCAAGATTTCCGCAAGACGCATCAGACTATTTCCCACTTACTTTCGCTCTACAAAACTCCCGCTAATTATTACTTAGAAATTGATATCGACCCTAATTCTACAATGTAATGGAGAAAGAATACATGAAGATGATAGATTTACACTGCGACACACTTCTACTGACGGTGGAGCCTCACAGAGAGCAACGGGCAAGTTATTTAAAACGCAATGACGCCATGCTCGATATTGAAAAATTGCAACAATCGCAATCTCTATTGCAAGTTTTTGCGATGTTCATTAATAAAGAAAAATGGTATGAACATGACTTTGAGGGCGAAAGTGCGTGGGATCTTGTCCAGCAATTGCACCGTAATTACCAGCACGAACTCAAATATAATAGTGCTGATATTGCCCCCGTCCTCGCTTTTTCTGACATAGAAAAAAACGACAACAGCAATAAAATTTCATCATTACTGAGCCTTGAAGGGGCGGGAAGTATAGACGGAGATATGCAACGTTTACACCAGCTGTATGACATGGGTGTCAGATTGATCACCCTCACATGGAATTTCGAGAACTGTCTCGCTTACCCCAATTCTCCCGATGCGGCGCTTATGAAAAAAGGTTTGAAGCCTTTTGGTCATGATGTGATAGCCCAAATGAATGAAATGGGTATGATTATTGATGTCTCACATTTGAGTGATGGCGGATTCTGGGATGTGGTAACGCAGAGCAAAAAGCCTTTTACGGCATCGCATTCAAATGCACGTTCGCTGAATCCTCATCCTCGCAATCTGAGCGATAAAATGATAGCGGCCGTTGCAGAAACAGGTGGACTTATAGGTTTAAATTATTGTCCCCGTTTTCTTTGCAAAAAAGATGCGGATAGTACGCACAGTAAAGTTGAAGATTTAGTCGCTCATGCAAAACACATTTACAAGCATGGTGG
>CAYRNA010000097.1:0-3852 GCA_964425555.1 uncultured Spirochaetales bacterium | reverse complement strand
TCATTCTCCCACCATTTTACATAGCAAAAAATCCATTGCGTATGTCTTGGGTTTTCTTGTTTATTCCTTTTGAAGATGTGTGAAACATTATTTGCTTTCTATGGTATTTTTAATTTTATTTCTGTATCATGCTAGGTAGACTTTTTACGTTTTCAAAAATGGTGGGAATACATAATGAATGAAATACAACAAGATAATAACTTTAAAAACAAACTGCAAGAGCGGTTTCTTCGCTATGTCAAAATAGTGACAACTTCGGCGCCACATTTGGTGAGTGAGCAAAGTCCTTCGACAGAAGAGCAGTGGGACTTGCTCAATCTCTTGAAGCAAGAATTGCAAGAGATGAAAGTCCAAGACATTTCTCTGGATAAAAATGGTTTTTTGATCGCCCGTTTGCCTGCTAAAAATAACGACGGAGATGCTATAGGTTTTATGGCGCACGTGGATACGGCAAGTGACGTCATCGCTGATGCGGTGAATCCCCAAGTACACGCTCCTTACGATGGAAAGACTATAACTCTGCAAAATAATGTCGTCCTTGATCCCGAGGATTTTCCACTGTTGCTCAATTATAAGGGTGACACGGTGATCACCACGGATGGCACGTCATTACTAGGAGCGGACGACAAGGCAGGCGTCGCTATTTTGATGAATGTCATCGAATATTTACAGAATAACGAAGGCATATCTCACCCCGAGCTGGAGTTCATTTTTACGCCTGACGAAGAAACGGGACACGGCATGAGTCGTTTTCCTCTCGACGAAGTGCATTGTAAATATGCTTATACGCTCGACGGTGGTACGGAAGGCGAAATCGAGGAAGAATGCTATACCGCTTATCATGTGCACGTTGAATGTAAAGGAGTAGTGATACATCCAGGATCTGCCCGTGGCAAACTTGTCAACGCCGTCAGCATGGCGAATTCATTTATTCAGCAACTTCCTCGCAGTGAAAGCCCCGAAGCGACAGACGGCCATTTTGGTAATTTCTGGGTGCATAAAATCAACGGTACCTTAGAGACGTGTACGTTTGAAATTCACATGCGAGATTTTACCCAAGAGGGTATGGAAAGGCGCATTAATGTGATCAACAGCATAGCTGAAAGTGTGCGCAATATTTATGCTGGCGGTGAGGTCGGCGTCTCCATGCAAGAAGTGTACAGAAACATGAAAGAAAAGCTGAACGAACGCCCAGAAGTGATGCAACGCCTTAAAGAAGCGGTGCGTCAAACGGGTATAGAACCGACCATTAAACCCATACGAGGGGGGACGGACGGATCAAGGCTCACACAAATGGGCATTCCTTGCCCCAATGTTTTCACGGGTGGGCAAAACTTCCATGGTCGCAAAGAATGGGTGGCACTTTCGCCCATGGTGCGCTCAGCTCAAACCGTATTAAATCTTATACAAATTAAAAACAACTAGGAGCACATATGCGATTAGCGATTATGGGTGCTATAGGGTCGGGTAAAACCACGCTAGGAAAACATATCACAGAAAATTATGATTATTCTTTAGTCAGCGAGCCTACGGGCCATGAATTTATGGGAGATTTGTTGCATTTTTTCTACAAAAATAAAGAAAAATACGCCTTCTTGGCTCAGTTTAGAGCGTTCTCTAATATTTACATGGAAATGGTCAAGGCAAACTCTTTGTCTAATGTCATTTTTGATAGCACTTTATTTACCAATCGCATCTTTGTCGAACAAATTTATCAGAGCTTAATTAACGCAAAAAATGAAAATAAGTCCATTGTAAATTCTAAAAAAGCCTTTGCGCTACACAGCCAATTAGAACAGTTGCGAGAGTCCTTTCGTGCTTTGTTGCCAGACATTAAAGCAATAGACAAATATATTTTGCTCAATTGTGACGCAAGTTGGTGCTTGAATAATGTTCATGCGCGGGATAGGGGCTTTGAGCAGGGGCAAGATAAATACTTGCAAGACCACCACAGTAGCTTTTATTCTACGGCGAAAGAGTTGTTCACGCTTTATGAAATCCCTCAAGAATCCATAGTTGAAGTGTTCATCGATCATGATCCGCACTATCATTTTCTCGATAAATTATCGTTAACAAAGCGAAGTGAATGAAAGCCAATTTAACTCAAACTAAGACGCTTGTTTTTATTGCACTTTTTGTCGCTCTGATCATTGTGGGGTCTTATATTATTATCCCCGTGGGCCCTGTTCCCCTCACGTTTCAAATACTTTTTGTGCTACTTGCGGGTTTGTTGTTAGGTACAAAAAAGGGCTTGGCTGTCGTTGGGGTGTATTTTAGTATGGGTTTATTGGGCCTGCCTATTTTTGCTGGGGCAAGTTCGGGCTATATCATCTTTTTAGGTCCTACGGGAGGATTTTTAGCGGGATTTTTACTGGTTGTTTTGATAGCAAGTTTGGGATATCATAGGCGGTTTCCTACAACAAAAAAAGGGCGCGTCTTACGACTGATTAAAATTTCTGTCGTGACAATCATTGCCGCTTTTTCCATTTATATACCAGGACTCTTTTGGCTTAAGAAAACGCTGTCTTTGCCGTCTTGGTCGGAAGCTTTTGCGCTCGGATTTTATCCCTTTATTATAGGGGATCTGATCAAGATTATTCTTGCGGTCAGCCTCGCTTTTGTCTTTCAGCCTTCGTTCTATCAACGTTTGCACGAAGGCGTGCGTTAAGGTAAGCGTATCGAACTATGGCAACATCTCAATTAGAGATCAGAGAACTTTCACTCACTTACGAGGGGCATAAAATACTTGATGATATTTCGTTGAGCTTTGGCCGTGGTAGCTTTAATGTCATTGTCGGTGAGAACGGTTCGGGCAAAACACAATTGATCAAGCACTTTAACGGTCTGATCAAAGCTCAGCAGGGAGACGTTTTACTCAACGGCGTGTCCATACAGAAAAATATACAAAAAACACGGCAGCAAATAGCCCTGCTTTTTCAAAATTCTGACACGCAAATTGTGGGACAAACGCTAGCTTCTGACATTGCTTTTGGCCCCGAAAATCTTAAGTGGCGACGCAAAGATATAGACATGGCTGTGGATAAAATATTGATAGATATGCACTTAGAATCTTTGCGTGATAGACTTCCTTATTCTCTTTCGGGGGGCGAAAAAAAACGACTTTGCCTTGCATCTCTCTTGGTCATGCAACCGCATATTCTTGTCTTGGATGAACCTTTTGTGGCGCTCGATTTTGCAGGAGTACAAGATATTCTCAAGCAAATTATCCGTTTCCACGAGCAAGGAAATACTGTTGTTCTGGTGACGCATGATATAGAAAAAGTGTTGCGACATGCGGATAATCTCGTCATATTAGAGAAGGGGCGCGTTGCTTTTGAGGGTCATCCCGCTCTGGGTTTAGAGAACTTAGAGCAATATAAAATACGCAGGCCGTGGGGCAAAAATAGAAGCATTGAAACAATGACGTGGCTCAATGAATGACCGTGACATAGGGCTACGAAGATGACTCTCGGTCTTTATCAGGCGCAACAATCGCCCTTACACCGTTGCCATATTGTCATTAAAGTAGTGGCCTTGGTGGCATTTACATTGAGTCTTGTGCCGCCAAAACTTTCGTCGCTTCTTTTCTTGCTCATTCTTTCGCTGTTTTTTTTCAAGGTCGCCCGCCTTTCGCTCAGCTTTTCTTTTACACGAACGACTCGCTCAGCGTTGATTATTGTGCTGCTGCTTTTTGCGTCAAACACGTATTTTCTCGGTTGGTACACGGGACTGTTGCACGCCTTGCGTTTCGCCATTGTTTTTATGCTCTCGTTGTTGCTAACAATGACAAGTAATCCCACCACAATGAGCGCCGAACTCTATGTTGTCTTGCGCTATATTCCCCTTTTCCCC
>CAYRNA010000096.1:0-3889 GCA_964425555.1 uncultured Spirochaetales bacterium | reverse complement strand
CCTTTTCTGTTCCGTGTAAGCACTTCCGCACTCAAAAACTTTGTGGTATCTGGTGAGGAAATCAGAAATTTTGCGGGCTATCAAACACAAAATGCTCTCACTCTGACAGTACCGGGTTTGGCGCAAAATCACGCCTTTACCAATGTCGCAACCTACTTTCGAGGCTGGGGACGACTCGCTTCATCATCAACGCTCACCGCAGGAGCCAATCAACAAACAAGCGCTCGTTCTTACGACCAACGCATCAGAGCAACCTCGCAGTATTCTTTACCCCTCTTATATCCCGATGCCGGTATCAATGGTTTTTTCCAGATCCGTCGCATAGCACTCACCACCTTTGCAAGCTATGGCTTGGGGCAACAAACGGATACGCTCGCTACTCTGCAAAAAAAACCTTTTCAAGGCGTGTGGCAAGACGATTATAGCGTGGGAACTAGACTAGATTTCTCCCTATCTTTCGTTGATTATGGAGCCTCCATTCCTACCAATTTGTCACTTCAATACGCTTATGAAATCAAGGCGAGAAAACAAACAATTTCCTTCTTGTTGGCTGGTATTCCCACGGGTCAATGGAGTTTTTTACAATAGGCAAACTTTCCCATAGTAAATAAGTTCACTCTCTTGACTTATGAGGGGCTTTGCTTTTTACTAAAAGAAATAAAATCAAACTGACACATTGTCATATCCGCAAAAAAGAGAGTCATGATGAAAAATTTAGTAATACTGGACGGCGCACCGCTTTTTGACGACAGCGTCGATAGTCGAGCATGGAATAATGCAACACTTTATACACACACTTCACCCGAACAGCTGATTGAACGCCTCCAAGGAGTTGAGGCTATTTGTACCAATAAAGTGACATTGACGCAAGAAATTCTTGAGCAATCTTCGCTAAAATATATAGGGGTGTTGGCAACGGGCTATGATATTATAGATATCAAAACCGCTCAAGCCAAAGACATTATTGTCACCAATGTGCCAGCTTACAGCACTGATTCGGTGGCACAGTTGACCTTTGCTCTGATGCTCGAAATGGTCAACCAAGTGGGCGTGCATTCTCAGTTAGTCAAAGCCGGAGAATGGCAAAGTTCGCAAACATTTTCGTTTTGGCGCACGCCTCTCATCGAATTGAAGCATAAGACACTGGGCATAGTGGGCGCTGGAGATATCGGTTTGGCGGTGGCTAATATCGCCCAAGCCTTTGGTATGAACGTCAAGTTTTCTTCACGCAGTAGCGAAAAAATGGCGCTTCGCTCTGGCGGTAAATGGACGCAAAATCATAGCCTAGAAGAAGTGTTGTCGACCAGCGATTTTGTCACGGTACATTGCCCCTTAACCGACAGCACCCGCAATCTCTTTGACGCAAACGCATTCGCGCAAATGAAACGGGGCAGTTTCTTCATCAACACGGCAAGAGGCTCGCTGGTAGTTGAACACGACCTTTATAATGCCCTAGCAACGGGTCATTTGGCGGGGGCTGGCCTAGATGTGTTGAGCGTCGAACCCATGGCGAAAGACTCTGTACTACGCAATGCGCCTAACTGTATTGTCACGCCCCATATTGCGTGGGCGACCACAGAAGCCCGACAAAGCCTTCTTGATATTGCAAGAAATAACTACCTTGCCTTTGTTGCAGGTAAACCCATTAACCGTGTAGTTTGACTCAACTCAATAGCACAAAAAAATGGACCCTTAAATAAGAGTCCATTTCAAATGAATTTGTGGGGGGATGAATTACATCATTCCGCCCATGCCACCCATTCCGCCCATACCACCACCTGGAGGGCCACCAGCAGGAGCTGGATCAGTTTCAGGTAAATCGGTAATAGCACACTCTGTTGTCAAAAGCAAACCAGCAATAGAGGCTGCATTTTGTAACGCATTGCGTGTAACTTTGGCAGGATCAATAATTCCCGCACTCACCATGTCTACCCATTCCATTTTATAAGCGTCAAAACCAGTACCGGCTTTACCGTTCTTAACTTTGTCCGCAATAAGAGAACCGTCAAGACCAGCATTTTCAGCAATCTGACGAATAGGTTCTTCTAAAGCACGTTTTACAATAGAGAAACCAATTTTTTCTTCGTCTGTATAATCGCTCAAATCTGTCGCTTCAAACTTCTTGGCTATTTGAGCCAGAACAACACCACCACCAGGGACAATGCCTTCTTCTTGAGCAGCTTTTGTCGCAGAAAGAGCGTCTTCAACTCTGTGTTTCTTCTCTTTAAGCTCAACTTCTGTCGCAGCGCCAACATTAATAACGGCAACACCACCAGCAAGTTTGGCTAAACGCTCTTCAAGCTTTTCTCTGTCATAGTCAGAAGTAGTTTCTTCCATCTGGGCTTTAATCTGCCCCACTCTGTCAGTGATTTCGTTATCTTTGCCTGCACCATCAATAATAGTTGTATTTTCTTTTTCAACTTTGACCATAACAGCCGTACCAAGTTGTTCAAGTTCTGTGTTTTCTAGCTTTAAACCAAGCTCTTCACAAACAACTTCACCACCTGTTAAAATAGCAATATCTTCAAGCATGGCTTTTCTTCTATCACCAAAACCAGGCGCTTTCACTGCACAGACTTTGATTGTTCCACGAATAGAGTTTACCACTAAAGTAGCCAAGGCCTCGCCTTCTATATCTTCAGCAATAATCATCAGAGGACGACTTGTCTGCGCTACTTTTTCTAGCACGGGCAAAAGTTCTTTCATATTACTAATTTTTTTGTCAAAAATAAGGATGTAAGGATTTTCTAAAGACGCTGTCATGTTGTCTCTGTTGTTTGCAAAATACGGAGAAATATAGCCTCTGTCAAACTGCATACCTTCAACAAATTCAGTAATCGTTTCTAAAGTCTTAGACTCTTCAACAGTGATAACACCGTCTTTACCCACTCTACTCATAGCGTTGGCAATCTCTTGACCAATAAGGCTATCGTTATTCGCCGAAATCGTAGCTACTTGCGCAGTTTCGTCTGTTCTTTTTATCTCTTTGGCAAAGTTTTTAATTTCAGCAATTGCAGTAACTACCGCTTTATCAATACCACGTTTGATGCCCATGGGATTTGTACCCGCAGCAACACTTTTAAGGCCTTCATTCACTATAGAATAAGCAAGAACCGTCGCAGTAGTAGTACCGTCACCAGCAACATCATTTGTTTTCGTTGAAACCTCTTTGACCAATTGCGCACCCATATTTTCATAAGGGTCGGCGAGTTCTATTTCTCTCGCAACAGATACACCATCTTTGGTTACAGTTGGAGCCCCGAACTTTTTGTCAATCAATACATTACGCCCTTTAGGACCTAAAGTAACCTTTACCGCATCAGACAATTGTCTTACGCCTAAAAGCAATTTTTTTCTTGCGTCTTCATCAAAAAGAAGTTGTTTTCCCATTTGTTTTTTTCTCCTTACAAAAGAATATGTTGTTAATATATGCTATATCAAATTCTAAAAAAATTATAACCTAATATTATGTTTATTCAAGGGATCTTATAACAAAATAACTTTTATGACTGCAAAATATCTTGACATGTTGACTCATTCTAGGCTATGATTGTGTGATAAGTTGTAGCTTAATTTTGCGGTAGTGGTGGAATTGGTAGACACGCTAGCTTGAGGGGCTAGTGGGCGTATAGCCCGTGGAGGTTCGAGTCCTCTCTACCGCATACTTTTTAGCCTACTTTTGGACGTGTTCTTTGCGTCCTTTACTCGCCTCTATTCTAGGCATTTATATCTTTAGTATATTCAAAACGCTGTATGCGACCCTACTTTAATTGTAACCAATTCAAAGTATCAAAAGATCTAAATTAAGAGAGAATGATCTTGAGACAATCCTACGGGCTACATAGACTAGTATAAAACTAGATCAATTAATATAAAAACTACAGTTAGA
>CAYRNA010000095.1:0-4052 GCA_964425555.1 uncultured Spirochaetales bacterium | reverse complement strand
AGAATGAAATCGGTGAATTTCGGTTCGCCTTTGCTGTTGTTTAAGATGGAAACGAAAGGCTCATAATATTCATCCGTTGCAAATAAGCCTTGCGAATCAGCGTCATCACGCACAGTTAAGAGACCGTCGTCCGCTTCATAGGGAAATTGAAACTCGGGGCTTGTCAAAATCTTGGCAAACTCTTGACCCATTTCTGGTTGTGCAGAATCAGAGAAGACGACCAAGCCGTCCACCAATACTTGCCCTGCGGCTTCGCCCATACTTCCGTGGGGAATTGTCGCAAATTTCCAATTGACATTGTTGACGATTTCGTTGTTACGAGCGCCTGCACTATCAATGTACATTCCTACTTGATTATTGCCCAATAAGTCTCTGAAGTCTAAGCGTTTATAAGCGGCCATACCAGGAACGGCATAAGGTTTGAGCTCAACCAACATAGACAAAACTTCACGTAAATTAGGATTATTCATCGCAAAAACTTCGCCGTCTTTAATGAGGCTGCCACCGTTAGAATATAAAAAATTAATCAGCGTAAACACAACGGTATCGTCGCCTGTCTTAAGAGGGAAACCATAACCAGGTGTACCTGTTGCTTCAAAAATATCTTTGGAATAAGACACCATTTCTGCAAAAGTTTCAGGCGCACGATCAAGACCTGCTTGAGCGAAAAGATCGACATTCCAGATCAAAGCGCGTGAAGTCATTGCTCTAGGGTAGGCCCAATACAAATTAGCATCGCCATAACGTACCGCATCCAAGGCCGCAGGAAAATAACTTTGCTCGTCCTCAAAAGTGATGGGTTCTATCAAGTTTTGAGACACCAATGTCGGAATAACTCTGGTACCAACTTGCGCCACTTCGGGTGCATTTCCCGAGGCAACATCTTGCAAAACTTGCTGTTGTGACACAGACCAAGGCAAGGTTTCGACCTCTACTTTATAACCTGGGAACTCTTGCTCAAAACGAGCGACAGCTTCCATTGTCATATAGTTCACTTTGTCACCGCTTTGAACGTAACGGATCACGTTTTCTTGTTCGCCTTTGGAACAACTTACAATTAAGATAGCCAATAAGCTACCCATCAATATTTTTGCTTTCATAAAAAAGCCTCCTAACAATTAAGTTCTATTCTTTTACTCCGCCAGCCGTGAGGCCTTGGATTATATGTTTTTGTGCCACTAAAAATACCAGAATCACGGGTAAACTTCCTATCAAGGCCGCCGCCATCAGTTCATTCCAAATAACATCTTGTCTGCCAAAAAAGGAAAATAAGCCTTGTGTAATGGGCATGAATTCTTGCTTGCGATTAAAGGTGATGGCAAACGCAAATTGTTGCGCATAGGCTGCGATGAAGGTTCGTGTTCCCAATACCACCATAGAGGGTGCGAGGCAAGGCAAAATCACATAGTAGATTATCTGAAAAATATTCGCTCCATCAACATAGGATGCTTCGTCTAAAGATACCGATATTTGATCAAGATAAGACTTGAGAAGCCATATATTAATGGGGAGTAAAGAAATCGCTCCCGCCAAAATCATGGGCCAATAAGTGTTGAGCATATTGAGTACCTGAAACAATTTATACAAAGGAATCAACAGCAAAACGCCCGACAGCATAGTCAGTGACAGCAAGAAAACGAGGGATAAATTTTTGTGGCGGAAATTGAAGCGAGAAAAGCCGTAAGCGGCGGTTAAGCTGAGCAATAAATTGACAAAAGTCACACCAAATCCCAGCAAAAAGCTATTGAATATGTAGCGTGCAAGGTTGGGAACAGTTTCCCAAATGCGCGCATAATTGCTCCACTCCCACTCTTTCGGCAACAGGCTGTAGGGTATAGTTTTCACGCCTGAAAGTGGCTTGACCGCAATGAAAAACATTTCGATAAAAGGCAGCAACATAAACAGTAAAAAGAGAATGCGCCCCATCCATATAAATACAATTTCGTGCGTGGAATAGTGATCTAAATGACTTTTTGGTTTTTGATTCATTTTCATTTTTTTACCCTTTTAGAGAGCATTCCATTAAGACCTAGATAGACAAGACCTAACAAGGCTAAAATTATGCACATGACTATGGTTTGAGCGGCTCCTTGTCCTATCTGGAAACGGCCAATTGCGGTTTTATAAGCAAGAATGGGCAAGGTGGTTGTGCTGTCATTGGGCCCACCGTTGGTCATCACCCAAATGACATCAAAAGAGTTAAAAGTAAAGATGGCGGTGATGGTTGCCAAAGACATAAACACGGGCAGTGTTTGCGGAAAAATTACAAAGAAGAAACGCTGAGAACGGCTAGCTCCCTCCAAGTAAGCGGCTTCTAAAGAACTTGCAGGAACAGACTCCAAGGCGGCAATTAAAAAGATGGTGATGAGCGGAATTCCTGCCCACGCATCGACCAGCAATACGGCAATAAAGGCCGAACTGCCTTGCCCCAAAAATTCAAACGGTTGCGCTATCAAGGATAATTTTTGCGCTAATCCACTGATCATACCAAATTGACCGTTAAACAACCACGTCCACACAATGGAACTGATGGTCAAAGGCATCACCCACGGCGGTAAAATGAGTGAGCGCATCAGCCCTCTGTGACCTATGGGCGCATTGAGAAGCAAAGCTCCAGAAAAACCCAGCACCATTTTCAGCAGCATGCCAAAGCACATCCACACCAGCGTACGCAACAAAACGGTTCCCAGCGTCGGACTCTGTAAAAACCGTTTGTAATTATCCAGCCCAATAAAGTTGATATTTTGGTTGAGCGAAGCGTCTGTAAACGAATAAACAAACAGCTGCAAAACAGGAATCACAAAAAGAAAGACGATGGCGAGAATAGCGGGGCTAAAAAGCGCGAATAACAGCCATGGTTTAATTTTCATCTTAGACCTCCCCTACTTTTTCAAGCTTAGGAAAATCAAATCCCGCTTCTTCAACGCTATCAACAAAAAGAGCGAATTCTTTCTTCCAATCTTCATTGGAACGGGCGCTTTTTTGACGTGATGTTTTCATGCTTTTATTCGCATCATCCAAGCGTTCCAATACCACATCGCTGGCAGGTTGGACTGCGTCAAGAATGGCGGCTTGTTCGTCCAAGTTGCCGTGCACCGCAATCACAACGTCTATGCCTGCTTGCTGGCACAATTTCGCTCTTTCGGGCAAACTGCCTTGCAGGGCTTCCATCCAAATGCAGTCACTGCAAATGACGCCCGTTAGACCTAATTCTTTGCGCAAAATGTCCTCTATAACAAAGGGTGATTGCGTCGCTGGATATTGCTTGTCTAAGGCCGTGAATAAAACATGAGCGACCATGGCCCACGGCGCTTTCGCCATTGCTTTGACGGGTATGAAGTCGCTCGTCGCCAAAGTTTGTCTGTCGGCATCAACCACTGCGAGACTTTTGTGCGAATCAACCAAAGAGCGCCCGTGCCCCGGAACGTGTTTGATGCAACTTTTCACGCCCCATTCGTGCATGCCTTGGGTGTATTTTTCAGCAAGAGTAATAATGGTCTCGGGGTCTGCAGAAAAAGCACGGTCGCTGATAATTTTGTCCGCCCCGATTTGTGGAACATCTATCACGGGAGCGTAGTTCAAATCTACGCCGACATAATCAAGGACACTGCCCAAGGCTAGGCCCATTCTATAGCTCGCTTGCGTTCCAAGAACCGCATCTTTCTCATAGATTTCGCCGAGCAAAGCGGCAGGGGGGAAGTAAGGCCAATGCTCACTTCCTGCATGAGTTTTCAGCACTAAATGATCGTGATCAAACAAAATACGTCCCGCAAGGCGCTGGGCTCTTCCCCCTTCCTGATCGATGGACACGGGGGCATCTTCACGTCCCACGCAATCTCTAAAGTCCGCAACAAATTGCTTTAATTGAGCAGGATTATGACAGCTTTCTTGCGTCAGAATAAGTCCTAAGGGATTGTGTTTTTTTACAAATTGTTTGAACTCATCGTCAATCACGGCTTTTTTATACGCAATAATAACGGGTTTAATCGGCTTCATAATCTCACTTCTCCCACAAAACTATTTTTTGGCTGCCCACATTTCTATTTCCACTA
>CAYRNA010000094.1:0-4052 GCA_964425555.1 uncultured Spirochaetales bacterium | reverse complement strand
ACAAGACGCCTGCTTTTTTCTCACGTAATTACCAAAAGGCGGTGAGATCAAAATCTGATGATACATCTTTGATTTCCCCTTGTGTTCATTGTCGTTTTATTCTCAAGTCGTGGCGGTGCTTTTTCAGGCATGAAATCCAGTATAATTTTACCGTTTTCCTTAGGCGCTCGCTTCTGTTTGAGACTCTAATAAACCGTATTTTTTCATCGCTGACATTAAGCGAGTCACGCCTATACCGCCTCCACAACGCTCAAAGAAGTCAAATGACAAGAAATCTTCTAGCTCTTTCATCACCCTTTCTTTACCGAACGTGTCAAAGATGAGACCGGCATAACCACCGTCTGAAATGGTCAGAAACATCTCTCGCATCTCTTTGGTGTCCACCGCTCTTTCGGCGCTTCCTATCGTCTCTTGTCCCGCAATAATCGCATCCACTTTGAGGGCTGTATCGCCGTTCATGCGCATGTTCCAAAAGGGGCTTGTTTCTATGGGGAAATGCTCTAAAAGAGAGGCTCTACCGTAGTCTTCTTCCATGGCGGTTTCGTGCTCTATCTCCAGCTCTTTCACGCCGTACTTTTCCGCCACATTTCTGTAGTCAACTTCCTGAATATCCGCTATAGATGCTATGCCGAGATAGGCTATCAATTCTTTCTCTAATTGGCAAAGATACTGGAAATTTCCGTGCGTTTCAAATTCAAACATGGGGAAGATGGTTTTGTGTCTGCCCGGTATGGGGTTGGGCTCTTGACGGTAAGAAGTGGAGACACAAAAGAAGCCTGGAACTTTAGGCTTGGTGAGCAACTCATACTCGAGCCACATCTGCCCTGTTTGTGGCAAAGGCCACAGTTGATTTTCATAAGTGTACGTTTGTATTGTTCTTGGGTCTTCGCAAGCCGCTAAAATGCTCAAGCGAGACTGCGTAGGGACTTCGATAAATCCTTTTTGCAAAAAAAAATGCCGTAGCTTCTGAACTACGACATTATAATCAACGGATAAAATCAAATCCTGGTCATAAACACCAGGTTTCTGCAAATTTAAAGGGGGATTAGATAAGCTACTCATTTTGTAGGCTCCTTAGATAAATCTTATGAAACGAAATACTATTATAAATTTGACCAAATTGTAGAAACTATACTTTTCTGCTTTTATTTATGCAATATAAAATCAAAAAAAAGTTGCATTTTAGCCAAATAAATTAAATTTACATCAGGAGGAGAGGCTTAGAGTGGGTTTTGTGGCGTCCTGTGGTTTTTATAAAATTATTTAAAACCGTGAGGACGACCCTTTTTGAGATAGGAGGTTTCAACGGAATCAATGACGAGGGGACAAAAAAACGACAAGAAGTTGTCACCATGAACAGACTTCTTGTCGTCTCTTTTATTTATGATGCCTCGAGGCATTGCATAAAATCAAACACTTAACAGTGCAAATAAATTACCAACCAAGAGAGAAGGCTATGCCGTATTTAAAGCCTTGCTTTGAATCGTCGTGTAGTAATGTTGAGTTAGAAGTAGTGTTGGCAAATTCACCACGAGCATAACTTGCAAAAACATAGAGGAGAGGATCACTGAAGATGCTCGCCTTAGAATCAAGTGTGAGCGTTGGTGCAATGGTGACACGGTTTTGTACGTTGGCAGAAGTGTCATCGTCAGCGTATACAAAATAGTCGAAATCATATTCTAGCATCAAACCGATATTTTCATAAACAGAAATAAACGGTCGTATCGCAGCGGTTGTCCATATACCATTTGTTTTTGCGTCGGCGTAGTTTCCTCTCGCTTCTACCATGGTAACGGCTTTGATTCCTACATTGTCCGATACTTGAAATCCCATCTGAGTTCCCCCACCCGTTCGGTAGGTAGAATTATCTTGGTCGGCGATAGCGTCGTTATATTCTACCGTATAAACCCCTGTACCAAAGGTGTAATAACCAAAAAAGCTTATATTGTTGTTTTCTGATCCGCCTATGTTGTTCATGGAATAAAGGGCTTCTGTTACGGCTCCGTTCTTGTTTCCTGCATCGGTTATCGCAACAGAGGGTACAATTTTCAGTGTCAAATCGCCCGCACCCAAAGGTACAGTTGGTGATACAACGATAGAATTCAACGTAGAATTACTGCCATCGCTGGCTCCTTCGGCGTAATCATAGCTGATCATATAGGCAAAATCCCATTGAGAATTACCTATCGCCCAATTGTCCACACCACCACCGTAAGCGTTGGAAAGGTCATTGATGTAATAATCGTACAACTCTATACCTACAGAATCATTATATCTATTTCCTGCCCAAACAGTCGCTTTATTGTCATACCATCCAAGGCGAAGATAGGCTTCTGCCAAAATAAGATTTCCTGGCGTAGAGGCGGCAGACTTCCAACCTTTTGAGAAATCGGGATCATCGAGAGCCAGTCTAAAGGTCGTCGTATACCACATAGACTCTCCAAGTCCACTGTAAAGAAAGGCATATTCACCGTAATTTGATTCGTTACCTAGTCTTGCCTGACTGTAACCGCCGTCAACAGTAAATTGGTTTTTCCCGTCATCGCCAGGTGTTTGAGTAGCTTCGCCATAAGCGTTTCCAGAAACGCCACCACGCATATAACCACTGAAATCAAAACCCGCTTTAGGCACATGATCCTGATCTTTAAATCTCTGTGAATCAGCTTCTAATTCGTCCGATTGCGCATAAATGAAAGATGAAAACATCCCCAATAAAAAAAACAAGAATAGGCGAACCCTTGAAAAAAAAGTCATAATAGACCTCCTAGTAATAATGATAGGATTTTAGGAACAATATACAAAAACTATTTTTATATTGTTCCACATTTATAAAAATAATTATATCGATATAACAATATTACAACAACCGTATTTGTTGTAATAAATAATTATTTTTACTTCAAAACGGTTCTAGGAGTCTCTTTCACATTAAGAGATAGTACAATTGATAATATTTAAGTGCATGACTCTAAGTTGTTTTATCACATTAATATAGTAAAAACTATGAATACCGCGGAGAGAGACGTAAAATATTCATACACTTTAAGCGTATGAATATTAGAAAGAAAAAATCAAATAACATGAGCTGTGGGGGTGGCAAAACCCCACCCCAAATCATTAGTAAAACTGCTTGGTTTAATCGTCACGCTCTCGCAAAACAGTTCCATCAGGAAGAGTGATCGCTTTCACATCAATTTTGACCCCATACCATTCGCTGTCGACTTCGCCATGAATAGTAACTTCCATCGTTTCGTCAACCTGAACCGCCTGATTTCCCCAGCCCCAAATGTCTTGGTCAATCTCTACTTTGACCGTTCCTGTCGCATCACGAAAAGTATATATTTCTTTGCCTTCTTGCGAAACAATATTCCCCGTAAGAGAAACTGGTATGTCTTTGTCGTCAAGCTCCCACGTATTAGCGAGAACTTCTTTCACTGTCGTAGGCTCTTGCCCACCACGTGTATATGATCCTTTCTGAGATCCCGAACCTGTAAACTGAGCCAATAAGCTGGCCGACATCAGAACTGCATAGACTAAAAATAAGTAATGCTTTTTCATACTCACCTTCTCCTTGATAATTTGATACACAATTTTTACAAAGACTATTTCTTTTAAAAAGAATCCTTCCATTTATAGTATAAGCTAGAAAATATCTCAGAAAATTCCAGCCTTTAAAATCATCTGAACATTATTAATACCAATACGATATTTCCTATTGCCCATTTCATATGTATATGCAACAAATATTGCTAGAAAAATGTATCACATCTATCCTCAATTATATAAGAGAACTGCATTGACAAAGACATAAAGGCACACTATCATAACTTTATGAAAAAAATATTTTACCCTCACCCCCTTACATTATTTCCACTCTTCCTCATGTTTGTCTTTATTATAGGATGTAAATCTCCCGAATCCAACTCTTCGAGTGGAAGAGGTGGTTTTGCAAACTTAATGTCCAAAGCACAGTTTGAAGAGCTTTTCCCTTACCGTGCGGATATGAATTCCACCTACGGAAATGGCACAGAGTTTTTCTCTTACGACGCTCT
>CAYRNA010000093.1:0-4221 GCA_964425555.1 uncultured Spirochaetales bacterium | reverse complement strand
GCTGCGGGTAAAAACATATGATCAAGCTCTAGACTGCGTTGATATAGTACTAATGCTTCATCTTCCAACGCTGTTTTATTTCCATTATCAGGCTCTGCGGCAGCCGCTTCATTTACAAGCGTATTCGCTTTATTATAATAATATTTCGCCCAGTTTTCATCATCATTCTCATTAAGATATTGAGCAATTTTTGTTAAAACCTGTGTTTGCTCAGCATAATCTTGAGTATTTTCTAGTTGTTGATATTCCCGCCATAATTTTTGCATTTTCCAAGATGTCCCTCCTAAGAGAATAATGCTCAGGCAAGCTAGTAAAAAAAATAAAGCCAAGGTGAGATACGTTTTTAAATAATATATTTTCATAAGTCTATTTTAATCAATTTTTCATACGATTTTTTACAAGGTTAAAATATTGTCTCATGCGCGCATATAAAAAATAATTCCATTTATATTCATAGAGAAAATAAATGAGGTTAAAGAGCAGTCCCATTAAGATAAAATACCATCCTATAGAAATATAATGTGTATCGCTGCTTATTTTCGTTTCACGACCCACAGACCGTTGGGACAGTGTAGCGTAAATTCCACCAAGGTCAAAACTGCCATTGGCAATGGGTATATAATGCCCGTTGTCTGTTGATTCTGCCATTTCTCGCAGCAATGCGCTATTGACCGTTGAGTAAACATCTTCGCCTTGATAGTTGATGATATCATCTGAATTTTCACTTGTGGGAATGGGTGAATTGCTGTCTGCGTCCCCTAGTCCAAAAATAAATAAAGTACCACCTTGGCTGGCTAATTTCCTTGCCGCTTCTAGAGGGAAACTCTCTTGATCATCACCGTCTGTCAAAAGGATGACATCCATAAAATCAGCATTGTCATCACTCACGAGGACGCGGAGTATTTCTCTGAGGGCATCACCTATGAGTGTTCCGCCACGACCAGAATCATTGATACGGACGTTGCTCACAGATTGTGCAAAATAGTTGTAATCGACGGTCAACGGAGAGCGTATGACGGTATCTCCTGCAAAGGTTACAAGGGCAAGCTCATTGCCTTGTAATTCAGGAATGGCATTGAGTATTTCCTGCTTCGCTCTTTCAAGTCTATTGGGCAACAAGTCATCGACAAGCATGCTTCTTGACACATCCAGCAAAAACACAATTTCTCTCGCTTCTGTTCTAAGCTCTTTTTTGCCACCATCAATATGGGGTTCAGCTAGAGCAAAAATATAAAAAAACAACGTTAAACAAAAAGATATACGTTTTATTTTTTCATGCCATGGTGAGAACTCAAAACCAAACAATTGACAATTGTGTTGTTTGGTGATACTCTGTCTTTTCATCAGCCAATACATAAAAGGGAGGCAAAAGATGGCAACAAAGAAGATAGGTTTCATCCAAATCATAATGCACGCCTAAAAATAGTATGCGACAGCAACCATCCCAGCAAAAGAGATAAAAAAGCCCATAACAAGAAATTACTATATTTTTCGATAACAATAATTTCTTGATTGCTGGTTTTAATATTATTCAATTCTAATTCACTGATTGTTTTATACGCCTCTAAAAGTTCATCTTTGGACTGAGCACTAAAAAATTTACCATCCGTTTCTACGGTAATTTCTTCCAGTACTTTATTTTGTATATCTCCAAAAAGTGAGCCAAATTGGGATAGAAAATTAGAATTATCCGTCATATTAATAGCATAAATACGCAAATTCCACTGTTTGGCTATTTCAGCGGCCTTGAGTGGGGAAAGCCCTACATTACTTTCACCATCGGTAATGATAATCATCACACCTTCTTTATCCTGTTCGTCTTTGATACCAGCAAGGTCAGTGTTTTCAAGATCAATATTTTTTTGATTGGTGAAAGCCTCTAATAACCTTGCTGAAGCGAGCGCTATCGCATCACCAATAGCGGTTCCATCTTCATCTTCCTCCGCAAAATCAATATAATCGATCAATTGGGTTAAAGGTTGATGTGAAAAAGTCAAAGGAGAAATTGTTTGCACATATTTAGCAAAAGTGATTAAACCAATAGCCCGAGATGGATTTTGCTTGACTATATCTAAAAACACTTCTTTAGCTGAATCTAAGCGTGAACGATAGGATGAACCCAAATAATTTTGCATGCTAGAACTTCTGTCAATCAGCACCATTAAAGGAGCGCCTTCTTGCACTCTATCTGAAAATTCTTTTACTTGCGGTCTCATCAGTGCCAAGGTGAGAAAAACCCATGCCAGAGCGTATAGACTGGGCACTAACCATGCAAAATACTGCTTTGTGGACAAGGGCAAAGATTGAAAGACGCTACGATTGGCAATGAATATACGTATTTTGGTCAAGACTCGTTTGTGAAATAACAACAAAATAACAGGGAGTAATAATAATAAGCTGAACCAAGGGTAATAGAAGTTAAAGTCTTGCATGATCTCTGAGCAAATAATTATGTATTTCATTTTTAAAAGTAAGATAAAATTCTATACTTAGAGTAGAATTAGAATAATACCACTTTTGACTCTGTTCAATAACATCAATCACTTGAGAGGGAACTGTTGTTTTGTGTCTGAGATAATCGCTAATTTCTACGGGAGAAAGCGAAAAGATATTGTTAATATGATATTTATTCCCTAGCACTTTTAAAATCATTTCGTACAAAACATTAAATGAATGTAGAGGGTCATTTTGATTAAATTGACAAAGTGCAAATTGCTCTTCAAGCGTTTTTTCTTGAGCAGCAACCTCTGTCTTTTTTTGAGAAAGATATCTTTGTCTTAGAAAAAACAATATTGCTAAAAGTAGAGTGATAATAGCTAGGGCTATTGAAAGCCAGCTCCAAAAAGAGAAAGGATAATTAAAATTAACACTGCCTTGTTTTTGCTTATTCTCACTACCAAAAGCAGAAATGATATTTACCGAAGGAAGCGTTAAAAGCACGCTATCTTGAGTAAAAAGTCCCGTCGCTTCTAGGGATTGCGGGAGTACTGCTCCTATTTTGAGGGGAAGCAATTCCCACGTATAAGTATGACCGTCTTGTTTAAAGTTGATAATTTCAAAGTCGGGGAAAGATATCTCTTTTCCTAATAACACAAGATGAGTTGCAGTAGATAAATCTATGCTTAAAGTAAAGATTGTCCCCGTGTGACCTTGCAGGGGGAACACTGATATTTCTTGACTTGCTAAAGGATGGGCTACAGATACAATAAATAAAACAATAGAAGCAAGATATCGCATACCATTAAATTTCTGTTTTGTATTCAAACCCAATCCTCTTGCTATAAACCTCAAATAATTAATTATCATTTTTGAGTTGTGATAACACAGCTACCTATAATATTAGTCAAGAAGTTTTGTTAGAGCAATGTTAATACTCAATTAATATAAATTATTCCGCAAAAAAATAAGGTGTAAAGACGTCACAACACCCTCCGCTTAGATCAATTTAACCGGAATGAAGTCCATACACCCCATCAAGACTTGCAGGTTTACTTTTATCATAACTAGTATAATGCCCATAAATACGAGTATCACCGACCCCTCTACCAAATCGAGCATTTGTTGCAGGATCAAAAAAATAGAGATGCGGGTTCCAGCTAGAATTAAAAGTCCAGGTCCCAGCATTGTACACTCTAAAAAAACGTACCATAGCTTGAAATGGTTGCGACCCAGATGGAACGATAAACTCTTCCGTATGCATAGGAGTCCTATAACTACTGAGTCCTGGTGTTATTTTAAATCCAGCGAACCAGTTAAGAGGAACTGTACCATAGCCGCCTGATGCAGCGGTTAGACCACCTGTATCCTTAAAATAATATGTATCTCCCGTTTCCTGATCTCTCATATAGGGCATAAACCAGTGAAGAAAAGGAGTGACCCCGTCATACACAATAGTAGTCCTATACCAAAACATGGGTTGTAAAACGAAGGACGAATTAAACTCTATCAGTTTAGATCCTATCAGTAGATCATCACTGGTTCTATAGGTATAAACCTGTATGTAATATACGCCACCAAGACCTTCATGCCGTCTTAAGTCACTAAAAGAATTAGAAGAGCCATCTCCCAACTTATATATTTGTTTTGAAGCATTAATAGTACCATTATCTGGTTGCGTAGGAACGACACTGTGACCACTCACTGTAGTAAAATATATCAATTGATAGTTAGAACCATTCACACTTTTCTTGGTAAATGTCCTTGGCTGTCGTTTTGCATCCG
>CAYRNA010000092.1:0-4351 GCA_964425555.1 uncultured Spirochaetales bacterium | reverse complement strand
CCCAGTGGAAGTGTCAACAGAGTGGTCGAGGGTGTCACGATTTATCCTTATACAAATTCCGCAGGATAAGAATATGATTCTAGGTATAGATGGGGGCGGGAGTAAAACAAAAATAATTCTCGTCGACAATAAAGGCATTCAGCAAGCACAACAAGAACGGGGAACCCTGCATTATCAACAGATTGGTTTCGATGGCTTTGAAAAAGAAATCCAAGACATCATCAAATCTATTCTGAGCTTACCCCAGATGGCAAATAAGACTCTCGCATTTATTACCATTGGCGTTCCAGGTTGGGGCGAATCGAAAGAAGACACGCAAACCTTAATGAATATTTTGACAAAAAATATTGAGTACCCTTTTGAGGCGGTAAATGATGTCAAGCTGGCTTGGACAGGATCCTTGGCTTGTCAGTCCGGAATTTGCCTCTTAGCAGGAACGGGTTCAATGGGATATGGCGTGGATTTTTCAGGGGTGGATCATAGGTGCGGTGGCTGGGGACACTGGTTTGGAGATGAAGGTTCAGCCTACGACCTCGGTCTCAAAACCTGTCAAATATTCAGTAAAATGTCAGACGGTCGCCTTGAAAAAGGCCCTCTCTATGCCATTCTCAAAGAAGGTTTAAAGCTAGAATACGATTTCTCCCTCATTAACTACATCGCTCATGAATTGACGGATAATAGAAAAGAGACGGCTCGATTAGCGCTGTTCCTTTCGCAAGCAGCGAGTGAAGGCGATGCACAAGCATTGCTCGTATTTAAAGAAGCAGCCCACGAATTATCGTTATTGGTCAAAGGAATACTGCAGAATTTTGACACAGGCACCGCAACGGAAATACCTCTCTCTTATTTTGGTGGAGTATTTTCTGCTGGCGATTTCTTCCTTGATTTCTTGTCTGAGGAACTCAAAACTTATCCCATCAAAATCTATAGCCCCCAACTCTCTTCCGCCGAAGGCGCCTGTTTGTACGCAACAATTCAATTGAATTATTCGCAAGCCGATGGAGACCATTTTCTCAAGAACCTGAAACAATCAAGTGAAATGAACGAGGTAAATCCATGACAAAAATAATGGGAAATATTGTTCTCAATGATAGAGTCATAGCTGGAGAAATAGAATACGAAAAAGGTTTTATTCGCCGTATAAAAGAATGTTCCATACCAAAAAATGCACCCTATATCTTTGCGGGTTTTATAGATATTCATACGCACGGAACGAATGGCTTTGATGTCATGTCAGAGTCGGTGCAGGACATCGCCAATATGGCAATAGCAAAAGCCCAGCAAGGCGTTACCCATTTCTTACCAACGACCCTTACCGCACCGAAAGAGCAGCTTCTTAATGTACTCGACGCTATCCGTCGATGTCACCTAGAACAGCAAGCCAAAATACAGGGTGCGAGCATTCTCGGCATACACTTTGAAGGACCTTATATTAGTTCAGGTTCCTACAGAGGGGCGCAAAATCCTCTTTATACCTGCGACCCTAGCATGGAAGAGTTCCAACAGTATTTTACAGCATCGGGAGGCTTAATCAAGCTGATCACCTTAGCACCCGAGAGAATCCATGCTTTAGACTTTATCAAACAATTAACCGCCATGAATATTCGACCTTCTCTCGGGCATTCAGAAGCGTCTTCTAGCATAGTAAAAGAAGCTATTGCCGCAGGACTTATTTCAGGCACGCATCTTTTCAACGGAATGAAAGAGTTTAATCACTATGACCTCGGTTGTGCGGGAACTTTATTGCTCAACGATGATGTTTACTGTGAAATGATAGGAGACATGCACCACGTCGTTGCCGATGCGATGGAGCTGGTTTTTCGTTGCAAGCCTCTGGATAAAATACTCATCATTACCGATTCTATTTTTTGCTCAGGCCTAGAGGACGGCGTATATCAATTGGGTGGAACAGATATTAGACTGAAAAATGATGAGGCACGCACCGTTAACGTGGGTGGTTTAGCGGGTAGCGTTGCCACTATGGATAAAATACTATATAATTTAGTCATGTCATTTGGTTCAGATCAACAGCGCAGACCCCAACTCACTCTTCCACAAATATCACAACTTTTGAGTGGAAACCAAGCTAAATTCTTAGGACTTGATAAACACAAAATAGGTCAAATCAAAGTAGGAAATCAGGCAAACTTCGCTCTTTTTGATCAGCACTTTCATTGGCAATCCACCATAGGCGAAGGACAAGTTATAGGTGAAAGATAAACAACACGATGTAAACGAGATAGTAGCTTTTGATGCTTCAAATGATCCCCTGTATCGCAAGCTCGTTAAAAGCATCACTCAGCAAATAGATCAGGGCTACTACAAAGAGGGTGCCAAGCTTCCCACAGAAAAACAACTCTGCCAATATTATAATATTAGTAGGGTCACGGTGCGTCGTGCCTTAATAGAGTTAGAAAATAACAACCTCATTGTTTCAAGGCAGGGTTCAGGAATCTACGTGACTCCTCACCTTTTTAAACAATCTCTGCAAAAATTTTACAGTTTTTCCCAAGAAACACGTAAAAAAGGTCATATCCCTTCGGATAAAATCATTTCATTTGATACGATTTCAGGTTCCTCAGCCATTTGCGAAATCATGGGACTAGAATCAAGAACAACTCTCATACGTATTGTGCGCCTGCGACTGAGCGACAACATACCCATGATCTATGAAACAAGCTATTTACAAGCCGACAGACTCTCTGGTCTCGACAGAGAAATCTTAGAAGGTCATAGTTTATACGACCTTATGACAAGTCGGTATAATATTATTTTGGAATCTGCCAAAGAGATTTTTTCTGCCTGCTTACCTAGCGAACTCATCGCTTCATACCTGCAGATAAAGGAACAAACCCCCTGCATTTCTCTCAAGCGCATCACGCGTAGTTTATCTGAAGTGGTAGAATACACGGAAAGTATTGTTCGTGGAGATAATTTTGAATTTATCGTTGAATTGAAAAACTTATAAAAGAATGGAGTTATAGCTATGTCTAAAATACAAGAAATGAGAACCTTGCTCAAAAACAACTTACAAAACAGCCAACAAGGAATTTATTCTGTCTGTTCGAGTCATGAAACGGTTCTTAAAGTAGCTCTTAATTTTGCAAAGACGAAAAACTATCCTCTCGTGATAGAGTCGACATCCAATCAAGTCAATCAATTTGGTGGCTATACGGGCATGCTTCCTGTTGATTTTGTCAACTATGTAGAAAATCTAGCGAATGAAGTGGGCTATCCTCTAGACAAATTAATACTGGGAGGTGACCATCTCGGTCCCAACGTCTGGCAAGCAGAACCAGCCGCCACCGCCATGCAAAAATCGTGTGATTTAGTGCGTAGCTATATTGAAGCAGGATATAGAAAAATTCATTTGGACGCCAGCATGTCATGTGCGGGTGATGAAGCCGTTTTAACAGATGAGATAGTCGCTCATCGTGCCGCCGAACTTTGCCGTGTCGCTGAAACAACATGGCAGTCGCTCAATGACGGCACAGAAGCACCCGTCTACATCATAGGCACTGAAGTTCCTGTTCCTGGCGGAAGTCAGGAAAACGAAGAAGAGCTGCAACCAACCTCTGTTTCAGCTGCGCAAACCACGTATAATATCACCAAAACTATTTTTCACGACAATGATTTGAGCGAAGCTTGGCAACGAGTGATCGCACTAGTTATACAACCAGGTGTGGAATTTAGTGATGATAACATATTTCATTATCAGGCAGAGAAAAGCAAGGATTTAAGCTCTCTTGTTCATTCGTTTGACTTAGTATTTGAGGCACATTCGACAGATTATCAGAGTAAAGAAAATCTTAATCATTTGGTTAATAACCATTTCGCTATCTTAAAGGTAGGCCCATGGTTGACCTATGCCTACAGAGAAGCCCTCTTTAATCTAGCGCACATAGAAAACACGATGTATCAATACGGCATGCTCAAACAATCGAGCAATTTCCTCGACAAGATGTTAGATTTTCTTGGCAAAAACCCACAGTACTGGGATAAATATTACCATGGTTCGACAGAGGAAATACGCTACAAATGCCTCTATAGCTTGAGCGATAGAATACGCTATTATTGGACAAACAAGGACGTTCAAAACTTAGTCGCTGCCTTAATGAATCAGCTTGGAGAGCAAGTATTGCCCTACTCCTTGGTCAGTTCCTATTTTCCTTATGCGATAACTGAACTTCCTAGGGAACAACATACGGCACCTCAGTTGATCGCCCACCATATAGAACAAGTATTGTCTCAGTATGAGTATGCCATTGAATAGTGGAGTTGATTCCACCCATTCCAATCACTTGGTTAAACGTTCTCCGGCTTGGATAAATTTGATCAACTGATAGACGAA
>CAYRNA010000091.1:0-4394 GCA_964425555.1 uncultured Spirochaetales bacterium | reverse complement strand
CATTATCACTACGTGTGAATGTATTGGCTATGGTAAAGTCCAATGTTCCACTAACTGTAACTCCACCCACTTGTGGTGTAGACGGTGCGTCTTGCATTTCTCCATAAATTCGTGTATTACGACCTAACGATTCAGTAGCAGCTTGGTCTAATTCACCAGCAGCGCTCTGATCCTGTAATGCTTGTGACCACAGAGCAGTAGCACCCGTAGCCATAAGAATTAAAACAAAAAGAATATTTCTTCTCATAGTAAAATCTCCTTAGATTTCAGTAAATATATACAATAACAACGCAACTTAACGTCATGCTAAATTAAGCTATTATTGAGATTATTTACCCATTATAACACACTATTACAAATAATTCAAACTTTTTTTATTGATTTTCACTTTTTTTTCACTATATTGCTTCTAGGCACACTTAAAGCACACTAGAACCCTTTTAAAGATTACATTACTATCACATATCACATTTTCAAATATGGCATTTTTGTAATATTAGAGACTTTACAACACATTTTAGACCCTACATTCTAACATATTATATATAGAGAACGCCTTGTACTTTTATGTTATATTTATTTTTATAAATCAATATTTTTATAAATAATTACTAGAGTTATTGGATTAATTTGATTAAAATACCTAGTATTAGTTAAATAAATCTTAATAAATTTATAGATTGCGTTAATCTCTTTTATATTACCGCGAACTATATTTACAACCAAGGAGTTTGTATGAAATCTTATACAGCAGAGAACCTCGGAATAGGTGTAGACACTAATTCTGCGGAACACAGGGCAAAAACCATAGATTACATCAATATGAAGCTTAAGTTTATGGGCCATCCTCTTGTGGACAGTCCTTTTACGGAAAAGAGTCCAGCATGGGTAGAGTTTTTAGAGCTCCTTAATAAAAGAAGCGCCATGCTCGATAAAAGCTTGCCACCTGTTGATAAGCGTATACAAGCTTTTTTAGATTCTTATCTGAGTGATACCAACGAAGCCGTGCCTCAATTGCCTCAGCAAACTTTTACGCTAGACAAATATAGTCTTGCTCGTGAAATGGCATTGCCCGTCAACGCCGATGAATATCACAAAGATTACGTCGATTCTTATCGCATAGAGCAAGGCGTTCTCCACAATCCTAAAAATGACAGACGTACAACCAAGGGCGTTTTTCACGTGGTCGAGGGCGGTCTACCCATACCTCAAGACAAAAAAGTTGTCCCTAAAATAGCCTTTCAACGCTTACTCAACTGTGCGTTAAATAATGCGCCTAACGATCTGCTCGAAATTCCTTTGACCAGCAATCAAAAAAAACCCGTGCATACTTTTGTTAGTTTGCTCCTTAAACCCCTCGTTGTGCCTGAAGTTCCTAACTTTATTGCAGAAAAACGCATGGAAATTCGTTTTTTCGCCCCTGGAAACCTTATCAGCAACCTAGACTTTGTCGAATCCATTTTTGGCAACGGCGGTGATCCTTATCTCCCTAAAAATGACCTTGCCCTAGACGCAGAACATTGGACAGGAAATACAGGTTGTGTTATCCTCGCTCCCCACATCATGAAAATGACAAAAAAAGAGCTGGGCTTACCTCGGAAAAAAGACGCTACCGCACAGCAAATTAAAGACGGCATGTGCTGGGAAAATGAAGACGAATTGTACAACGACGGTTCTCCTTTTAAGATATGTGCTCGCAACAAAGACGGCGTTGTCACTATTATATCTGATAACTATTTTGGTTATTCCAAAAAAGAAGTGAAAACACAGATAGGTTATTCCGCCAACCTTTTCGGTCTTGCCGAAGAAGAACACGCTGGTGGTGCCTTGGCTTTCCCACGTTATAACTTGGGTAATAACTTCAAAATGGAAAACAATGTTAGTTACAACAAGCACGAGCATACCTTTGAATATCTGAGCAAAACCATCAAGGACAAAATCATAGTTCAAGAAGAAGGTTACGCCAAAGATAAAAACTACGACAACATATTCTATATTCCTGAAAATTCAGAATTTGATGTTATTGCCTTGACCTGTACATGGCAACTCAAGGGCAAAGAGCATAGCCTAAAAATTATGCCTAATCAATATTTCATCTACCCTTCTGGTTACAAAGTGCATTTGGAACAACATCCTATTAGTCAAAACTGGCGTCTGATTGGTACAGTTGCAGAAGGAACTCTCATTCACAAACCGTGTACCGTTTCTGGTGGTGGAAAATCTGAAATATCAAAATCTCTTACAGATGCCATACTTTACGGTTCTGTATTTATTGGTGATTTTGACAAGGACATGGATAGCGTCAAAGAGATTATTGACTACGATTATTCTCACCGCTACATCTCGCCTCCTGCAAAAAAGACACCTCGTCCCCTACTCAGCCCCCAACGTAGCCTTGGATCTGTCATTAAATTATTGACGAGAAGTGAGCATTTCACCAAAGAATATAACGAATGGTTGGACAGTATTCCCGAATACATCAAATCATTGGTCTTTGTTGTCAAAAAGTTTTATCAGCCCAAATGGGGCAATGAATGGCGTGACAAATTTAGCGTCGACATTATTAATGGTAAAGCAGGTAACGAAGTCAAGTTTAATCACAAAAAATTGCTTTCCTACTACTTGCGTGTCGGAACACAACAAGACGGCACATGGACTATTTATAGACTACGTCAAGAATTTATCCCTGCCGAAAAAATTCAGTGGGAAGATGATATTTCTGCCTCTGTAACAGTACCGACAAAAGCACTGGAAGGCCTCAACCCTGACTATAAGAATGCGTCGTTCAAATTTACAGAAAACTGTGAATATCGTTTCTTTCAACGTCCCGATGACGCCAAAATACGTGGTTATGACAAACAAGCCGAGATAGACTTAAGCAGCAAAGGCTCCTTTATCTCTAACTTTGAGCCTCAGACCCAAAGCAATGCGCAAGAGTTCCTTGCTAATCCACTAGAATTTGATCTGTGGACACAGCCAGTACAAAAAATGATCACCGACTTTGCCCAGAGCGAAGACAAGTTTTTCATTTCTCCTGCTCATTCACGTATTTATGACGGTAGTCCTACCAAAAATCCACGTTACTTGCAAGTGAGACCTGATCTTTTAGATTATGAGCCTTCTTATATTGCCGAAGTGGGTGTAAGGTTGTTTAGAGGAGTTACTCCGACAAAACCTGTCTATCATCCTGTTAACGCTATTATTTCTGGTCGACGCAACAACCCTGCCGAACCAGGAATTCAACCTTTAGCAGTATATAACCCACTGCACTACCAAAACTTACCCGAATTGTTCATGGACTACATTCCTTCTGTAACAGGGAAATCGCCGTCTACAACAGGTGCAGGTGTCGAAGGTGCTTTGACCAAGGGGCCATTTAACTGCCTCGTCGCTATCACAGACCTTAACAATGCTCTGTTGACAGCCATCTTGGGACAGTACAGTGGCTTTACAACTTCTGCTGGTAACATTGGTCGTGAACATAAAGTCGAACACGATATTTCTTTGCTTATCCCCGAAGTATGGGCTCGACTAACAGAAGAAGAACGTGATCCAAAAACAATGATAGAAAAAGGCTATTTGCAAAAAATAGACGATTTTGATCATAACGGTGAAACCATTTTGGGAAGCCGCTTAGGCTACCGCATCACTGTAGAGTTCTTGAACGATTACTTTGGTCGTGTCTTCCAGTCTCCTCATGTTGTTTTCCCAAAAACAATGCTCGCACCCGAAATACAAAGTATGGACGAGTACGTTGATGGTATCAAAAACATTTGTGATGCGCAAACGAAAGTGGCTAAAACTTATTTAGAGGCAGGATATGATGAACACGCCATACCTCCTTTAAAGGCACTTTTCCATATTATGGTCAGTGGAAATTATCAGGGTAAAACTGTTGATTCTCCCGAGGTACAAAAGCTCTTTGACTATGATACTGTAATCAAGAGTGACTGGTATAAAGCTCGCCTTGGTCTGCGTCAGAAAAATGAAATGGAACTGCTCAACAAACAGATTTCATACATAAAAGAAGTGATGACAGGTGCGAAGCTTGATGAAGTAGAGACAGGTATAAACCTTAAAGCTCGACTTTCTTATGCAGAAAAGAAACTGAAAGAAATCAGCGCCCCTGAATATATAGAAACATTGACGGGTTCTATAGGTTTGGATCCTCTCAACGCCTAAATAGGTCACAACACGATAATCATGCAAAAAAGATGCTGTTCTATTTTTGCATGATTATTGTTCTTTTTAAGAAATTTAGATCTCTTGAAAGAGAAAAAAAGAATTGTACTTGTTAAAATTTTGATTTTTATTAGAATCATAACCTAACAATATGCCGGCGTGGTGAAATTGGTAGACACGGTAGACTCAAAATCTACTGGGGGCAACCCTGT
>CAYRNA010000090.1:0-4812 GCA_964425555.1 uncultured Spirochaetales bacterium | reverse complement strand
TCCTTCTATAATATAAAAGGAAAGTTCAATTCCAGTACAATTACAACTTGTGCTGGAATCTTTCATTGCCCCTCAAATAATTCTCCAAAACAACCTAAACTTTCTTGAGATATTTCTTTGTGTCTAACGCAACCGCAGCCACAATAATAACACCTTTTACAATGTACTGATAGAAAACATCTAGGCCTAAGAAAATCATGCCGTAAGTGATGATAGTGAACATCAACACACCGATAACGGCACCGCTGACTTTTCCCACACCGCCACTGAATGAAATACCGCCGACAACACAAGCGGCGATAGCATCGAGCTCATAGCCAAAACCTGTAGAGTTTGTCGCACTACCTATACGAGCCGCTTCCAAGAAACCACCGAAACCGTACAAAAGACCGCCCAGAATATACACTCCTATGATGGTTTTAATGACACTGACACCACTGACGTGCGCCGCTTCAGGATTTCCGCCCACTGCGTACATATTCTTACCGAAAGTGGTTTTGTTAAATAAAAACCATATAATGATGGTGACAATTATGGCGTAAAAAACGATATGAGGCATGCCAAAGGTGCTTCCATTAACAAAGGTACTGTATCGCTCATCAAGGCTTCCTATGGGCTGAGCACCGCTCGATTGAGACGCAAAGTAGATGGAAAGTATGCCGTAAATGACAACTGATGACCCCATGGTCACAATAAAAGGATGCACTTTAAAATAAGCGTGAACGAGGCCATTTAAGAGGCTGAAAAACGCACAAACTATCATGGCAACAAGCATGGGAACAATGATGGGCAACACGGCTAAGTCGGGATAAAACCGACCGGCGTATTCAGGTTTTTGCAAAAGAGAAGCTGAAATAACCGCAGCCATTCCAACCGTTCGCCCTAGGCTCAAGTCTGTACCTTGCAAAATAATAATTCCTGCCACACCAAAGGCTAAAATAAGTCTGACGGATGATTGTATCAGAATATTTCTGAAAACGTTCACCGACAAAAATTTTGGTTCAGCAATAATAATTGAGATTATCATCAATGACACAATCAAATAGATAGCATTATTTGTCAAAAATGACTTCCAGTTAAATGATTTTATGCTTTCTTTGGATAAAACAAACATAGTCTCTCCCTTTTTATAAATAAGATGTTGCCATTTTTAATACTTCATTTTGATCGATACTGTCAGTATTCACAGTACCTGCTATATGACCATTGCTCATGACCATAAGCCTATCGGTAATACCGAGTAATTCGGGCATTTCTGAGGACACCACAATCACCGATTTACCAAGCTTTGCTAAATTAATAATAAGCTGATAAATTTCATACTTTGCTCCAACGTCAATACCACGTGTCGGTTCGTCCAACAGAAGCACGTCTGGATCGCGCAACAACCATCGCCCAAGTATCACTTTTTGTTGATTCCCACCGCTGAGTTCGTAAATTAAACTCTCTTGGCTGTGCGTTTTAGTTTTCAAGTTTTTGATTTGAGTTGCGGTGTCTTCTTTCATTCTGTTGCTGTCTAAAACTTTGAATAAATTTTCATAAGCTTTGAGATTAGCAACGACAGTATTGGCTCGAATATTAGCCATTTCGAAAATGCCTGTGACACGTCTTTCTTCTGTGACGAGTGCAAAACCATTTTCTATGGCTTTTTCGGGCGAAGAATTGTCTATCTTTTTGCCGTCTTTGTAAATCTCACCAGAAGTCAGTGTTCGCAAACCGAAGAGCGCTTCTAACAATTCTGTTCGACCAGCTCCGACCAAACCATAAACACCCAAGATCTCTCCTTTGCGGAGGTCAAAATCAATGTCTTTAATCTTGAGCGGATACAGGCTATTCATTTTTTTGACGGCGATATGAACTTCACTGGGAACGTTGTCTTTGGGTGGAAATCTGTCATTGAGATCACGACCGACCATCATTTTAATAATGCCGTCCATGCTGATGTCGTCTATGGGCTTTGTGTCAATGTATGTACCGTCACGAAGAACGGTGATGTCATCAGAAATTGCGTAAATTTCATCCATCTTGTGGCTAATATAAATGATGCCACAACCTTCTTTTTTGAGCGTTCTAATAATTTCAAATAATTTGTCGACTTCGTTTTCTGTCAAAGAAGATGTCGGTTCGTCTAATACAATAACTTTGGCATCGTAAGAGACCGCTTTGGCTATTTCTACCATTTGTCTGTGTGAGACCGAAAGTTCTGATAATTTTTTGTGAGGGTCTATGTCAACGTTCAAGCGTTCAAATAACTTGATCGTGTCGGCTACCATTTTTTTTGAATTGACATATCCCAAGGTGTTGGGGTAGCGGCCCAGCCAGATATTGTCTACTATGCTGCGTTGGACAACTTGGTTAAGCTCTTGATGCACCATGGATACGCCATTTTCCAAGGCGTCTTTGGCGTCGGTAAAATTGAATTCTTGACCTTCTAAGAAAAACTGACCCGCATCTTGTCTATAAATGCCAAAGAGGCATTTCATCAGGGTAGATTTGCCCGCACCATTTTCACCCATGAGAGAATGAACTGTGCCCGGCCTTACATTGAGGGAGACGTCTTTTAAGACACGAACTCCCGAAAAGGACTTACTAATATCTTTAATTTGCAATAAATATTCATTCTTCATAAGATTCTCGGCCTTTATTTAGAAACAACAATAGGAGGCATACTCTACCTCCTATTGCCAATAATTCAAAACTTATTGAAAGTCTTGGTAATTATCAGGTGTTACCGCTAGATAAGGAACCCGAATAGCTTTTGTTTCAGGTGACTCAATCGTCCATGTTGTACCTTCTGTTGGGTCTGTATTAGCAGGATCCGCAACATTAACAGCCAACTCAATAACAGCTTGTGCTTGAGAAGCTCCGTCGTTAAGAACAGTACCATTCATTTCGCCGTCAGCAATGTGCTGTAGCGCTTGATCTAAAGCATCTACGCCATAAATAGGTACTACTCTACCAGCAGATTTCATTGCAGTAATTGCACCGAAAGCCATGCCATCGTTATTAGCAAGAATCACTTCAATTTTATCACCAAATTCTGACGTAAGCCATGCTGCTGTTGTATCGTTACCAAACTGTGTAGACCATGTAGGATCTGCTTGTAATGCCAACTCTTCAACTTCAATACCAGCGTCTTGGATAGCCGCAATAGACTCAGTAGAACGAGCTTCAGCGTCTGGATGTCCAGGCTCACCTTTAAGCATAACATATTGTAATACACCATCGCCGTTCAAGTCCCATTCAGGATGAGCGTTCCAGTCGTTAGCTACAATTTGACCTTGTAATACGCCAGACTCAGCAGAGTTTGTACCAACATACCATACTTTGTCATAAGCTTGCATGATGCCAGCTTCAGTAGGTTCTTTGTTGTAAAAAATGAGAGGAATATCAGCAGCTTTTGCTTTCTCAATAATTGTTCCAGCAGAAGCAGGATCAACCAAGTTAACAGCAAGAACGTCAACGCCTTTGTTAATGAAAATGTCTATTTGATCATTTTGTTTTGCTTGCTGATTCTCAGAATCAACAATGGTCAAATCAACGCCATCTTTAGCGGCAAATTCTTTAAGAGCAGGACTAACAACCCCATTCATAAAGTTATCGCCAAAATTGTAGATAGTAGCACCAACGACAACGGCTTTATCCGCACCGTCCATAGCACTATCATCTTTCTTTGTACAAGAAAAAAGTATAACTGTCGCAATCAAAGCGAAAGTTACTAATTTTATTTTTTTCATAAAAATCTCCTAGCCTATATCGTGAAGTCACAAAACTTCCCTATAGACAACTTATTAAATTGTGTATGATGGATTATATAGCACAAGCAATATTTGTTAAACCGTATTAATAGAAAATAAGCGATTATTGCAGTTAAAAAGCCACAATAATCTATAAATTAGAGCTTTAGAGCTTAGCTTCTACCGCATTCCAATCAATCAGGCTGTCAACAAATGCTTCCAAATAAGCGAGTCTGCGATTCTGATAATCAAGATAATATGCGTGTTCCCACACGTCGCAACCCACAAGTGGAGTCACGTTTTTGCCATGCATGACAGGAGATTCGCCATTGAGTGTTTTACAAATTTCTAATTTGCCGTTATCATTGTTCAAAACAAGCCATGCCCAGCCTGAACCAAACTGAGTCATTCCTGCTTGAATGAAGGCTTCTCTAAAAGCCGCAAAAGAACCAAAGTCAGCGTTAATTTTGCTTTCTACTTTGGAAGTTAATTTTCCACCTTTAGGACTCATCACCGCAAAATACAATGAATGGTTAAAAAGTTGACCCGCATTATTAATGAGACCCTGATTTTTATCTTTCCATGCTTTTTGAATTAAATCAACAAGGTCGAGATTTTCATAGTCACTGCCCGCAATAAGCTTATTTGTGTTATCAACGTAAGCCTGCAAATGTTTTGTGTGATGCAATGTTACGGTTTTTTCCCCTATGTGAGGACTCAATGCGTCTGCTGCATAATTTAGTGATGGAAGTTGAAATGCCATTTTTTTGCTCCTTAAGCTTATAGTGAATCTGCATAAAATATTAACCTTCTACGCAAAACAAGTGATGTCTAAGTGTTATAGTATAGAAAAATAGAATAGATATCCACTATTATTCTATATAATACCAATCATAACCCTATTTATGCTGAAAACCAAGTCCTATTCTGAGAAAAGATCAATCTCAGAGAATTTTAAAGAAACACGTTTTCTGCATAAAAAATTATATTCCTTAAACTTATTTCCATAAATTTCACCTTATAGAGTTGCCCAATTCTCTGACGAAGATATTCTATATTAGTATAATCTATACAA
>CAYRNA010000089.1:0-4814 GCA_964425555.1 uncultured Spirochaetales bacterium | reverse complement strand
GGGGGGAAGTTCGTGTTTCTGTACTGTTCTAAAAAAATAACAGGTACAATAAGTGGTACAATTGCCCAAAAAACACGCTCTAAGTGTGGAGACAGGGGGAGTCGAACCCCCGACCTCGTGAATGCCATCCACGCGCTCTACCGAATGAGCTATGTCCCCATATTTTGAACCAAAAAGATGATTCTATCACGCTTAAGAATAAAGTTCACGGGTAATTTAGTCAAGTGATAATAATTGATATTTGGTCTTGGGGGCTTAAAATGGGGATAATTGTACTAGTGTTAGCTGTTATTGTATCATATTTTTGCGAAAAGATATAAAATAGTAACAACAAATACTCAAGGGAGAAAATCATATATGACTGTGGTTGAAAATACGCGTATCAAAGAAGTTAAAGAATTATTACCCCCTATTGCTCTCGTTGAAAAATACGTCAATACGGATGATAATAAAAGGTTTATTGCTCAAAACCGTGTGGATATTCACAATATTTTGCACAAAAAAGATTCTCGATTGTTGGTGGTTGTGGGGCCGTGTTCTATTCACGATCCCGAGGCGGCGTTAGAGTATGCTCAACGTTTGTTGCCGTTGCGCAAGAAGCATGAGAATCAGTTAGAGATTGTGATGCGCAGTTATTTTGAGAAGCCAAGAACGACGGTGGGCTGGAAGGGTCTGATCAACGATCCTCATTTGGACGAAAGTTTTCATATTAATGACGGTTTGCGGTTTGCTCGAAAACTGTTGCTCAATATTACTCAATTGAATATGCCTACGGCGACGGAATTTCTTGACGTGATTACGCCTCAGTATGTCAGTGATCTTATAAGTTGGGGTGCGATTGGTGCGCGAACGACGGAGTCACAGATACACAGAGAATTGGCTTCGGGTTCGTCCATGCCTATAGGGCTGAAGAATGGTACGGACGGAAATATACAAATTGCTTTGGATGGCATAAGAGCGGCGCAATGCCCCCATTCTTTTCTTTCGATGACGAGGGCGGGACATTCTGCCATTTTCAAGACGGCTGGAAATGAAGATTGCCATATTATTTTACGTGGGGGGCATAACAAGACAAATTTTGATGCCCAGAGTCTGCGTGAAACGAGTGAGGCTTTGACGAAAGCGGGTCTTAAGGCGAGCATTATGGTTGATTGTAGTCATGCGAATTCGAGTAAAAAGTTTGAGAATCAAGTGATTGTCAGTGAGTCGTTGTGCGAACAAATTAAGCAGGGCAATACTGATATTACAGGCGTGATGTTGGAAAGTCACCTGGTCGAAGGAAAGCAAAATCTGAATGATACTAAGGCCTTGGTTTATGGTCAGAGTATTACTGACGGTTGCTTGGGTTGGGACAAGACTGAAGCTGTGCTTGATTCTCTTGCCGAAGCGATTAAGGTGAGACAGGGCTAGAAGCTTTATCTTGCAGAATATGCAGCATTGAGGCGATGATTGATCGAAGCTCAAAGACTGAGTCTCGTTTTTACTACATTTTTTCTAATAATGAATAGATCTGATTGCGCCATTGGGCTTTTTGCAGTGCCTGTTCTTGGTACTGATGAAAGAGTTCGGGGGCTTGCTGTTTGAGGGCGACATAGCGTTGCTCTGTGTTGAGGAAGTCTTTGTACTGTGCGACGGTGGGATTTTTGTAGTCCCACTGGAAGCGTGAGCCTGTGGCTAGATTGGGGTTAAAGCGGTACAAGGGCCAGTAACCTGCTTCGACTGCCCGTTTCATTTCGCTGTTGGACTGCATCATATCTATGCCGTGAATGATACAGGGTGCGTAAGCGAGAATCAATGATGGACCGTCGTGGTTTTCTGCTTCTATCATGGCCTGAATGCTTTGCTGAAAGTTGGCACCCAGCGATATGGATGCGACATAAACATTATTCTGTAAGATGGTAGCGAGACCGAATTCTTTTTTTTGCTGTGCTTTGCCACGGCTGGATAAATTGGCAACGGCGGCTAAAGGTGTGGATTGGGATTGTTGACCGCCTGTGTTGGCATAACCTTCGGTGTCGAGCACGAGAACGTTGACATTTTTGTTGCCGTTGAAAAGGTGCTCGAGTCCACCGCTCCCTATGTCATAAGCCCAGCCATCACCGCCTATGCTCCACACGCTTTTTTCAGATAAATAATTGCTGAGTTGTTTGATTTCTTGTAATAAAACGGTGAGTTGATTTGTACTTGCGAGTTGATCGAGTAATAATTGTGCGCTTTCTTGGGCAAGGACGGCCTCTTCTTGTTGGTCGAGCGTCTTCGCATTCCACAGTTGGAGGCAATGTTCTAACCCCTTGTTAATGTCATAGAAAAGTGACGTTCGCTCTGTAGAAGTTTGCTTGAGGTGTGTCTTGATCTTTTGTTTAAGATATTTTCGCTTATTGTCTATGCCAAGGCGCATGCCCAAACCGTATTCGCCGTTGTTCTCAAAGAGAGAATTGCCCCACGCTACTCCCCTACCTTTTTGATTGACTGTATAAGGCACGGAAGGGAAAGTTCCCCCAAAAATGGAGCTGCAACCTGTTGCGTTGGCGACGACCATATTTTCGCCAAATAACTGTGTCAGTAGTTTCAGATAGGGCGTTTCGCCACAACCAGGACACGCACCGCTAAATTCTATGAGGGGTTGTTGCAACTGACTGCCTCGCACGCTATCCTTGTACGCGCCCTCATTGACGCCATAGGGAAAGGTCTCAAAATATTCGTAATGAGCGATGGCACCCTTGTCTTTTTCTTCTGCAAGAGGAGTAAAGCTCAGGGCTTTGGGGGTCACGGGGCAAACATCAATGCAGACGCCACAGCCCGTACAATCTTCCACGCTTACCTGTAATCGGTACTGCAAATTTCTGTCATTTTTGGTCGTGGATGCCAGCGTGACAAAGCCTTTGGGAGAGTCAGTCATTGTCTGGGGATCTATCTGTTTGGCACGAATGACGGCGTGCGGGCAAGCCATGACGCATTTGTTGCATTGCACGCAATTGTTGGGATGCCAGCGGGGAACGTGTGTGGCGATGTTGCGTTTTTCTAGCTTGGTCGTACCCAAGGGGATGTGCCCTCTGGAAGGGATTTGTGAGACAGCAACGCTATCGCCTTCGCCTCTGTAGCTGGGGAGAAAGACGTTCTCAACGAAGTTTTGATCGAAGCTCGTCGCACTCTGTGTTGCCAGTGGCAGTGTCATTCGACTGGGGATATTCTGTTTTGCGGGAGACGGCGGCAAGAGTTCGTGCCATCCTTCGGGAAGTGTTAACACTTGCACGGCCGCAAAGGCTTGTTCTATAGCGTGATGATTTTTCTCTATCCATTTGCGACCTTTCAGCCTATAAGTTTCCGACGCTATTTCCTTCAACTTTTCTTTATATTGCGTCCTTTCCGTTTCGTCAGCGACCAGCAACTTAAAATAAGCCGCTTGCATAATAGTTCCTATGCGGCGTTTCATGCCTAGTTCTCTGGCTAGCTTAAAAGCATCTATGGTATAGATGCAAATCTTTTTATCACGCAAGATATTCTGCTGTTCTCTTGTCAATTTATTGAGGAAAGCTTGCGCATCCAGTGAGGTATTTACCAAGAAAGAGCCACCCGCTTTGAGATGTTTTACGAGATTGTAAATCTCCAGATACTCGGGGTTCATGCAAACGCCAATATCGGCTTGCGTAATGAGCCACGGTTTTTCCTGATGGGAATCGCTGAGGCGAATGAAGATGCGAGTGAGCCCGCCTGCTTTTTTGGAATCGTACAAAAAATAGCCTTGCACATGCTGAGCGTCATTCTTTGCCAATAACTTTAAGGTGCTTTTTGTGCCACTGACAGAGCCATCAGAACCAAATCCCCACACTATGGTCGAGTTAGAGAACACGCCTGTCTCAGTATTTTGACCATGGTTTTCATTCTCTGCAAAAAGAGACTCTCCGTCCTTCACCCTAATTTCGGGCAAACTGAGATGCGTCACATCATCAGCTATTCCTACTGTAAATTTGCGTTTAGGTTGACTCTTAATGGCATTGGCGAAAACAGCCAACGCATGCTTGGGTGTAAATTCTTTGCCGCCTAAACCGTAACGTCCGCCCAAGACCTGAGGCGTACTACCGTCTTCGTTAACAAATCCCCCGTGCATAATGCTCGCCATCACATCCAAACACAATGGCTCAGACGTCGCTCCAGCTTCCTTTGTTCTGTCGAGTACACTCACCGTTTCTACAGACGAGGGCAAACAGGCAAGGAAAGCGTCCTGTTCAAAAGGCCTGTACAAGCGGACTTGTATCACTGCACAAGCCGTTTCTCCATGCTGATTCAGATAAGCGCAAGCAGATTGTGCCGCATATGTTGCACTGCCCATAATCACAATTATGGCACGAGCTTTATGATGCCCATAATAACTGAACGCACCATTGCTGTTCACTTCATCTTTGAGATTGAGCGAAGAAAAATAAGGGAAGATGACATCTCGTAAGGTATTTAATTGAGCTAGCACAAGATTGTAATCTTGATTGCTTCGTTCTTGAGCTTGAAAGAAAAATTCGGGACTCTGTGCCGCACTTTTTACATAAGGTTGTTCGGGAAGCATGGCACTGTTGAGAAAAGCGTTGTACTCAGGTTCAATAGTCTTAAAAATTTCTTTTAATTGAGCTAAGTTTAATGTTTCAATCTTCTGCATTTCGTGCGAAGTTCTAAAGCCATCAAAAAAATGTATTACGGGTACGCTATTTTTTATAGCTAATAAATGGGCTAAAATGGCATGAACATAAGCTTCTTGCACATTGGCAGAGGCCAATATAATAGCGCCGCTTTGCCTCACCGCCATAACATCTGAGTGATCATTA
>CAYRNA010000088.1:0-4906 GCA_964425555.1 uncultured Spirochaetales bacterium | reverse complement strand
TTATTTCTTTATTATTCAATCTACATATGCAATAATTTTAGGCCCATCAAAAATTGTCTCAAACTCCATCTCCACAAAGAGCAAGGCACTTTGAAATCAAGCGAGCAACAAAAGGGAAACTTGTATTCACCGTAAATATATAAAATAATATTGGACTTTTCATACCAAATGGTGTATATTTTTAATGTCTACAACCCTCTTCATTTGTTATCAATCGGATAATACATTATTATAAAAGGATTTTTCATTATGAGTTCAAGAACAATTACCTACACGCATACCGACGAAGCGCCTGCGCTTGCTACCTATGCCTTTTACCCCATTATAAAAAGGTTAGCTGCAACAGCAGATATTACCATGGATATAAAAGATATAAGTTTGGCTTCCCGTATTCTGGCACAGTTTTCGTCTTACTTACAAATGGAGCAAAAAACGGTGGACGATTTGGCTGTTTTAGGTAATTTGGTCAAGACTCCAGAAGCCGTATTAATTAAACTACCCAATATTAGCGCCTCTCTTTCGCAACTTTTAGTCGCCATTCAAGAATTACAGGACAAGGGTTTTGGCCTACCGTCTTACCCGGAATCACCTCAAAATGATGAAGAATGGAAGATTAAAGAAACCTATGACAAGATAAAAGGCAGTGCCGTTAACCCCGTATTACGAGAAGGAAATTCTGATAGACGACCACCTCAAGCCGTCAAGAAATTTGCTCAAAAAAATCCTCACTCCATGGGAGCGTGGGACAAAGCTTCTACCTCGCATGTAGCGACCATGTCTCAGGGTGATTTTTTTCATTCTGAGCGTTCTGTTTGCCTGAACGAAGCGACAACGGTTTCTATTCGTCTTGTTCACAACGAGGGCATAACTGATCTCAAGCAAGGCCTTGACTTGATCAAAGGCGAGATTGTAGACTGTGCCGTTATGAGCAAAAAAGCCTTGTGCAATTTTATTGCAGAACAGCTTGCAGATGCCAGAGCAAATAATACCTTGTTTTCTGTGCATTTAAAGGCTACCATGATGAAAGTGGCTGATCCCATCATCTTTGGTCATGTGCTACGGAGCTTTTTTGCCCCCGTGTTTAAGCAATTTGCGCTAGAATTTACCGATGCGGGCGTAGATGCCAATAACGGTTTGGCAGACTTGTACGCCAAGATCAAGGTACTACCGCAGTCAACACAACAAGAGATAGAGCAGGCTATTCAAGACTGTTATCAGCAGGGCCCTGCTCTCGCCATGGTTGATTCTGACAAGGGTATCACCAATTTACACGTCTCCAGCGATGTCATTATAGATGCGTCCATGCCTGCCGCGCTGCGAAGTTCGGGATGTATGTACAACGCTAAAGGTCAACTACAATTTACTAAGTTTGTGATTCCTGATAGTTCTTATGCCGGTGTCTATGATGCCGTGGTCAATCACTGCAAGCTTCACGGCGCCTTTGATCCCACCACCATGGGCAGTGTTTCTAACGTGGGACTCATGGCTCAAAAAGCCGAAGAATACGGTTCGCACGATAAGACTTTCGAGGTAGAATACGACGGCATCATTGAAGTTGTTGCAGAAAGCGGCGAGGTCATTCTTAGTCAAGATGTAGAGCGTGGCGATATCTTTAGAATGTGTCAGACCAAAGAAGCTCCCATTGCCAACTGGGTAAAATTAGCGGTAGAGCGTGCCAAAGATTCCGGTCAACCCACTATCTTTTGGCTTGATATCAAGCGAGCCCACGATGCCCAGTTGATTGAGCGTGTCAACTACCATTTAGCTCAGTATGACACGACGGGTTTAATCATAGAAATACTTGATCCCGTCGCTGCCACAAAGCGAACCTTGGAAATTATCGACAAGGGTGAAAGTTGTATTTCGGTCACAGGAAATGTCTTGCGTGATTATTTGACCGATCTCTTTCCTATATTAGAACTGGGTACGAGTGCCAAGATGCTTTCTATTGTACCCATGATGAATGACGGCGTAATGTTTGAAACGGGTGCGGGGGGCTCTGCTCCTAAGCATGTACAACAGTTTTTAGCGGAAAATCATTTGCGCTGGGACTCTTTAGGCGAGTTTTTAGCTTTGGCAGGTGCGTTTGAGCATGTGGGTAAAAAAGATAAAAACAACAAGGCTCTGATACTGAGTGAATGTTTGAACAAAGCCATTGAACGTCTTTTAGATGAGAACAAGTCGCCTAGCAGAAAAGTCAGAGAGTTAGACAACAGAGGCAGTCAATTTTACCTTGTCAAATTTTGGCTAGAAGAACTCGCCAAGCAATCACAAGACAAGCTCATAGCACAAAAATTTAATCGTATAGCCAACATCTTAAAAGAGAACGAAGAGACTATTTTACAGGAATTTGTAGACAGTCAGGGTACGCCTGCCGACATTGGCGGTTATTACGCTCCCGATCTCTCAAAGGTTATGGGAGCGATGCAATCAAGCTTGATCTTTAACTCTGTTGTTAAGCAACTGTAACACGTAAACAACTCTTTCGTATTCAAGCGAGAGACTCATAAAAACGGCAATCTTTGGTCTGCGGACGAGGGCTTGCCGTTTTTTTATAGTATTTTGAATAAGCTAAAAGGAAATGATGGTGTCTAGGGTAAATCTCATTTTACCCCAAATGCTATCACTATAAACCCACGAACTAGACTCAAAGTAGAACAGAGCCAGCGGATAGCTTGCCTGCATGCGAAAAGAAACATGATTGAGCTTTATCTTGGTAAGAAATTCATTATCTGTGTTAATATGTATCAGTGTGCCTAAACCAATATCAGAGCCAAAGCTGCGATCACCTCCGTCGTGTTTTGACTCATTTCTTGCCTCAGTGCCTATATTATAAGAGTTGGTTGTCAAAGAAGAATAAAAGCTGGAACGATAAAATAAAATGACAGGAACATACAGGGTAAAAATATCATTAAGAGGGAGGCCCGTGTCGAGTTGCAAACTTATATCTTGATAGACACTAGACGAATTGATAGAACCGCTCAGTTCAATTGATTGATCGCCAACGACTATCTTGTCTGTCTTTTCCTCGGAAAAAATAGTACCTGCTCCAAAAGAATAACCCAGCGAAAGACTAAAGATCTTATTAAATGCGACATAGCCCATCCAGCCTTTTTCAAGAATTCCACTAAACTTCACATCAAAGTCACTGGCATTAATTCCGCCTCCCAGAGCAATATCGCCGAATTCTGCGTAACCGCCTCCTAAGGTAGTGCGTTTAACAATGCCGTATTCTAGCGCAAACAGGTTGAGGCTTAGGCCTAAGAAACTCATAGCTAATACATATTTTCTCATCACTTGTTTGGATAGTATACTCAATTAAGAACAAAAAGGCTATGACACAGTCCCGACAAGTGCCGCAACATAAGCTCTAAGTTGTCTAGGAGGAGTAGCATAAATAAAGGGGGATGAGCGCTAGTCTATTTCGGGTCGTACGTCTACGCTATAGTACCACGGTACTTGGCCCCTGCTCATCTTGGTAATGTTGTAGCCTACTTTGACGTTAATGGGCAAAGAGATTTTGTCCATGTTGAGTATAAGACCACTGCCGACGGTAAACTGCTGTTGCTGGTCTATATTGCGTGACTCTTTCCAGTAGCCTGCATTGGCTGTCTCAAACCACAGCGGTAAGTACAGGTCTAGCAAAAAGCTTTCTTTGAACAGAGCGGCTAAAAAGAAGTTGACACCGGCTTTGGCCTGTCCGCCCCAATTACCCTGTATCTCGTTGAGCGAGCTGCCTGCGATGGTGGGAAAGATGAGGTTATTCTGATAAGCGGAGATCCTGCCGTCAAAGTCTGCGAAACTGCGTTTGATATGATAAGGCGCGGCCTTGTTGCCAAAAGAAAGCGGAAAGGCTGATTGCAGTCTGGTCTCGGCGTAGCTTTCGGGCCATATGGTGTAATTGACAGACACACCACCTGCTATGCTCCAGCGTATACCTGTCTTTTGGTAGCCTTCTTTCAAGACACGTCCTAGTTTAATACCAGGCATAAGCAACAAAAAGGAATCTTCTATAACGGGGTCAACACGCATATCCGTTTTAATCTCACGGGGGCCTTTGTACAACAAGGCTGTTTTGACGTAGGGTTGTAGGGTCTGCGTCTTGTTGACATCATAAGCCAGCTCAAAGTCAAACTTTATATCCTTCTCTTTGGCGTCGTAGATGATGGTGTTGTTGCTGTCGTACTGAAACTGTTCATAGTCTCTGTATCCCATGCTCAGGCGGTAGTACCATGGCGTAAAGCTGTCTCTTCCTGTCAGTCCAAAGATGGCATTAAGATCGTAGCGGTTGTAATTGAGCAAAAAGACGGTACCCATGTTCAGACCGAGGAAGTTGGTGTCTGCAAATCCCCCTGTAAGACTAAAGCCGTTGGTGGTGTCAAAACCCGGAACAACAAAGGGGATAAAGGTCCATCTATCTTTGGCGGTGATGACTATCTTAACTTGATTATTGCCTAGTTCGACGACGTCTATGGTCGTACCCTGTTGCAAAATGGGTGAGCCGACGCTCCCTAGATCGTTGAGTTCTTTAAGGCTGGTGGCAATTTTCTCTTGCAACTGTTGCGGTGACAGCTGGTCGCCTTCTTTTAAGACTATGCTATTCTTGATGATGAAATCTTTGGTGCGTACTGTACCGACTATTTCTATCTCTGTTATCTCTACTTGTTGTGCAAAGAGACCTAGCCCTGACAAGGCAAAGAGGACGGTGAAACAAAAAAGGACTTTATAAGACATAGGACTTCCCTTGCAATACTGCTGGATATTGTATCATTATTACAAAACATAGTAGTGATAATGTCGCTGCCATACCACTTTTTTACCCAAGAGAGTCGCAACATAAGCTGACAAAACGTGCAATTCTTCTTGTTTTAAGTGGTGCTTGAGGTAGCTACTAAATCTCTCTTGT
>CAYRNA010000087.1:3665-5030 GCA_964425555.1 uncultured Spirochaetales bacterium | reverse complement strand
CTTCGCTTGTTGTGACATATATTAGTTAGCATAAACACAATTGATTTGGCGGGATTTGCCCCGTTGCAAGAAAAGGAAATGATTATGTCTGTCTATGATGGAGTTTTAGAATCTCTCATAACAAAAAGCCCGATAGAGGGTAGAGAGTTGGCGATTAAGGTAGCGAGAAAAACGATTGCGGCGATTCAACCCGATGCGGAGATGCGAACGAAGTTGCGCCCGAATTATGATAGCGATACTGAGATGCTGATGTTTGCTGGACAAATTGTGGCTCTTGAGTTTCAAACTATCGCTGCAGCAAATAACTACTGGCGATGATTGAGGGCGCGAATCAGGGATAAGCGTTGTGATCTGTTTGCTATTTGTGGATAAGAGGTTTGGGGGTTAGTATATTTCGCCTACGCCGAAGTAGATGAAGCCGCCGTCACGACCCATGGCCCAATCGAGTCGCAATGGTAGGCGTTGTTTGGGGAGTAACATGTAGCGTAAGCCGACGCCTCCTGCCAATAAGATGGGACTTTCGCCATAGGTTCCTATGCCTTGTGCCACTTTCCCCACACCAAAGAATCCCGCAAATCCCAGTTTTTCATTGTTGGGATAGTAACGAGCTTCCACCTGTCCGTCGATTTGACTGCTACCAAGATATTTGCCGCTGGTATAGCCACGCATATCTATTCCTCGTGCACTGCCATAGTTTGCCAAGGCAAAATAAGGGGTGTCGTTCCATGTTTTATAGTAGTAAAGTCTTGAAGCGAGGGTCAGTGATTTTTGAAAGAAGTTCATGTAATGATTTGAGGCGAAGGAGAAGTAGCCGTAATCGCTGTCGCTCAATGCTCCTATTGCTTGAAAGATTGACGTTTCAAGGAAAAAGCCGTCTTGGGCTGAGAATTGATTATCCCTCGTGTCAAAATTAAAGACGAGAGAAGGGGCTTGAGAATATTCATATTCATAAGAGAACGTTGGGTTTTGGTCTAAGTAAGGTTGATTGGCGGCGTCTTCGGCTCGGGTTCTGTTCCACGTTAAAGAATATTGCAAGCCACCGTACAAGGCCTGCCAAATTTTCCTCAGCACTTTGAGTTCGACTCCGCCGCCTTGGTTGAGTATGGGAATGATGCTGGGTGCGGGCGGGCTACCGGGTACGACTTCCTGATGCATGCTTACCGTGCCTGCATCCAATTCTATGCGCCACGTGTCTTCTTTGAGATAGAGTTTTTGCATGAAAGCCGCCATCCAACTATTAGAAGAGGTATAAAGACCGACGAAGGCCGTGCTTGAGGGCGGTGAAACATTATCTTCTGTGTCGACCTTGTAAAGAGCCATGGGAATGAGCATGAGACCTGCGCCTATGACTGGCCTATAAAAAGG
>CAYRNA010000087.1:2397-3565 GCA_964425555.1 uncultured Spirochaetales bacterium | reverse complement strand
ACTTCGTTATTTGAAAGATAGCCATAAAAGTGCTATTAATCTTTATAGGCTATTGTTAGAAAAGGATATTCCTTGTAGAATATGTATCAAAGGAACTTGTAGAACAATTCAAAGATGCAAGTAAGGGCGATATTTGTCTGTCATTTAGTATATAGCAGTGATGCAAAACTAGACGGGAGACGGTAATGGAGTTATTAAAAGACATGGCAACAGCAAAATCAGAAGATAAAACACAGGCCTTAGAGGTCGCGCGTTTACAAATAGAAAAGCAATTTGGTAAGGGGTCTCTCATGAAAATGGGCGACAAAGAACAAATGCGCATAGAAGCCATACCTACGGGTTCTATCTTGCTGGACGAAGCCTTGGGTGTGGGCGGAATGCCCCGTGGACGTATCATAGAAATTTACGGCCCTGAATCTTCAGGGAAAACAACCATTGCCCTTCACGCCATTGCCCAAGCACAAAAAATGGGTGGAAACGCTGCGTTTATAGATGCAGAACACGCGCTAGACCCCAGCTATGCCGAAAAAATTGGTGTGGATGTCAAGAATCTGTGGATATCACAGCCCGACACTGGCGAACAAGCTCTGGAGATAACGGAATCGTTGATTCGTTCGGGAGCCATAGACATTATCGTTGTCGATTCTGTGGCAGCGCTCGTTCCACAGGCTGAAATTGATGGCGAAATGGGTGATTCTCACATGGGCTTGCAGGCGAGACTGATGAGCCAAGCCTTGCGCAAGTTGACGGCTATTATGAACAAATCGAATGGCGTGCTTATCTTTATCAACCAATTGCGCATGAAAATTGGTGTGATGTTTGGTAACCCCGAAACGACCACGGGGGGTAATGCCCTTAAATTTTATTCATCCTTGCGATTAGAAGTGAGAAAAATAGATTCGCTTTCCGAAAACAAAGATGAATTTATAGGAAATAGAATTCGTATCAAAGTGGTCAAAAACAAAGTCGCTCCTCCTTTTAGGAAGCTGGAAACCGAGCTGTATTTCAACAAAGGGCTGTCATACTACGGCGCTCTTTTGGACTGCGCTATTAATCACGGTTTTATCCAAAAAGCAGGGAGTTGGTATTCTTGGGGTGAAGACAAAATAGGTCAGGGCAAAGAAAATGCTGTGAAATACTTGGAAACTAACCTCGAAGCAAGCGAAAA
>CAYRNA010000087.1:0-2297 GCA_964425555.1 uncultured Spirochaetales bacterium | reverse complement strand
CATACATGGCAGAACAGATAGATAATGTAGAATCAAACAAAGAGCCTTCTCAAGAAAATGTGCAAGCATGGAAGGTTATCGATACTATTTTAGATTTTGTGGGGCAAAGCGTTGTAGGGCAAAAAGATTTACGTGAAAATATCATGATAGCCTTTTTGTCAAAGCAACACATATTGGTCGAAGGTGCGCCTGGTTTGGCGAAAACCCTGACCATTAACCGTTTCTCTCAGGCCTTTTCTTTGCAAACACAAAGAATACAGTTTACGCCCGACCTGCTTCCCTCTGACCTTGTGGGAACGCTGATTTTCAATCCCAAAGAAGGCAGCTTCACGACCAAAAAAGGCCCTATATTTCACGCTATTATTTTAGCCGACGAAATCAATAGAGCACCCGCAAAAGTGCAGAGTGCCTTGCTTGAAGCGATGCAAGAACGCCAAGTGACCATAGACGACACCACCTACCCTCTTCCCGAGCCATTTATGGTGCTGGCAACACAGAACCCCATAGAACAAGAGGGAACCTACCCTCTTCCCGAGGCGCAAGTGGACAGGTTTATGATGCAGATCAATGTCAATTATCCCACCGCCGAAGAAGAGCTGGAGATACTCAACCGTTACGCTCTGCCTTATGAGATGAACGACAAATCTCCCGAAATTTCTTACGAGCAAATACAACAGCTATGGACACAGCTGAAAACGGTTTATGTCAGCGATTCCATCAAAGAATACATTGTGTCACTCGTTCAAGCCACACGTGATCCTCTTCACTATAATTTAGAGCTCGATCACCTTATACGCTTTGGCTGTTCTCCTCGAGCGACGCTAGCCTTAACCCAAGCCGCCCAAGCGCACGCTTTTTTGCACAAGCAAGATTACGTTGCCCCTCACAATGTGAGAGCGGTTTTACACGCCGTGTTTAGACACCGCATCATACTACATTTTGAAGCAAAAGCCGAAAATTTGAGTACGGATGATATTATAGACTCCATAGTCGAAAATCTTCCCTTGAACACATGATAGACAAAGAACTCCTCAAGAAAGTAGAATACATACAACTCAATGCAGATAGATTTGTCAATTCTCTGATTGCGGGAGAATATGCCAGTGCTTTTCGTGGCAGAGGCCTAGAGTTTGAAGAAGTGCGTGAATACGTCTTTGGCGATGACTACAGAAGCATAGACTGGAATGTGACCAGTCGAGCGGGCAAACCCCATGTAAAGCGCTTCAAAGAAGAACGAAATCAAAAGATTTACATCATGATAGATCTCAGCAATTCTGGTCTAAGCTATTATTCGCAGAGTAATAAGCGTGATTTATTCGCTCAAATTGCTGCGGTCTTTTCTCTGGCGTCAATGCGTAAACAAGACGCAGTGGGTCTCATATTGTTTAGCGACCAAGTGGAACTCTTTATTCCGCCATCAAAGGGTTCTGAGCACACCATGCGCATCATTCGTGACATTTTGTACTACAAACCCAAACACAACGACACCAATATTCGCAACGCCTTAGAATACGTCAATGCTATTATGTCAAAAAGCGATTCTCTCATTGTTCTTATGTCTGACTTTCAAGACAGCAATGACTTTGAAACAAGCTTAGCCATCACCGCAAAACACTGCCAAATCATAACCATTTCAGCCCAGTCACCCTTTGACCTCAACCTTCCCAATGTCGGCTTGCTCAAAGTCTACGATGGCGAAAATTCGAGCATCAAAGAAATTGACACCTCTTCGCCGTCTCTGAGGCAAAAATGGCAACAAAAATCATTGGACTGGCAACAGAAATTAAAAACGCTCTTTATCAGGCTCAATATTTCCTATTTAGTTTTAGATATGGCAAAGCCATGGGAAAATCAGGTCAACCAGTTCCTATTAAATCGCATTAAAAACCATTATAAATAACAAGAAAACTAAAAAGCATATCAAAAGATCTTGCATATTATTCGTGTTTAGCATAACCTAGTCTACATATTGATTACTAACACCCAAATATTTTATGGAGGTTCATCATATGAGTGAACAAGAAACTCTTTTAGTTATTGCTAAAGTTAAAAATTACGTAAAAGCCCAAGGCGATCTCAAAAGTTCTAAAGATGCTTTAGATAAACTTAACGGTAAAATTATTAATATCTTAGACGCTGCAATTACCAATGCACGCAACGATAAGAATAAAACATTATTAGCTAAACATTTAGATTAGTTAATTCTTACTTGAAGGAATGGGTTCATGTATCTCATTTCTTCAAGCTAAATACCAATGATATACTTTATACAAAGTGGTCAAATATCATTGCCCCAA
>CAYRNA010000086.1:2189-5241 GCA_964425555.1 uncultured Spirochaetales bacterium | reverse complement strand
AAAACCCAAGACATACGCAATGGATTTTTTGCTATGTAAAATGGTGGGAGAATGATGAAAAAAGGGGAGGTAAATTTAACTTACGACCTGCTTTGATTTTTTATACCACAGATGCCAGCCGTAGCATGAATTAACAAAATAAGAACTCCACATCAGCACAAAAGGAAGCGCATCCATATTTTTGTCCACCAACAATACCTTCAGCCAAATAACAATAGATGCAACATTAATCGCTAGCCAGAGCAACCATTGTTCTGCGTAACGATAAAACATCAAGAAAGTGGCTATGATACTACACACATTGGTAGTCGCATCCCAATAACCCACATTTTGTCGGCTGAATTCTCCCATAGAAAGAGCGTACAACCAGTCGCCCAAGACATTGAGAAAAAAAGCATACGCCCATATAGAGACAAGAACAACAACCAAAACCATAGCGCGTTGTTTCCACGTTAATAATCGTGCCTGAATGTCAAATAATGCAGATGATGTATTCTGTTGTTTTTCTATGGATTTAATCCAGATAAAAGGCCCTATAATGTTGGCGGGGAAATAAAAGAACATGTTGAGCATATATTCTCCATACAAACCTTGAGTAAAGGCAGAAGCGGCGTATGTTGTCACCGCAAAAAGCCCTAAGGGGTAATTGTACAGCGTCCCTTTGGACACAAAAATAACGGTGTAAACACCCATTACAGAAGAAATTATACTCCACATATCGCTCTGCCAAATGACAGAAGCGATAATAATTACCAGAGGTAAGGCTATTAATAAAAATAATTCATACCTTGTGTAGCTTTTCCTGGAAAAAACTTGTTTTAGCGTAGCTTTGGTAAAATGCTCACGTATTCTTTTACTTGAAAAATAAAGAATGATATAGCTGAAAACAATAATAACAAGAATGGTGCTCTTGGCTGTAATAAAATGTAAAAAACTTGTCATGAAATCCCTTTTATAATGAATATATCAGATCTAGCAAAAAAATATCCTCTCGGTTTCGATTTTTTTATACTATAATTTTATGAATAATAGGTGACGTCTTCACTTCTTCTTGACTGAATTCATAGGCACTTTCAAGATCCTCAAAATGAGGTAAATTATCTTTGCGGTGATAAACCGTTGCCAATGAATGACCTTTTTCTATATAATCGCCCGTTTTACTGTTGAGCGTCAACCCCACGTAGTGATCTATTTCGCTCTCTAAAGTGAGTCTTCCTGCGCCTAGTAGCATGCTATAATGACCTATTTTATAGGCATCGATAGCTTGAATATAGCCCGATTCTCTCGCTAAAAATTCTGTGCGACAAATACTTTTATCATTGAGTTTGGCGATAGCAGCTTCAGTCGCTCCTTGTGCAAAAATAAATTCTTTGAACTTGTCTAGCGCGTGTCCTTTGTTGATGCTGTTTTGAATCAATTGCAAGCCACGTTCTCTGTTTTTTTCAATGCCCGTCAGTTCTAAGGTCAACAACGCAATCTCATAAATGAGCTGCGTAATCTGGAACTCGCCTCTGCCTTGTAAGATCTCAATGGATTCTTGCACTTCTAGGCTATTACCGACGGTGAGTCCCAGCGGCTCTTCCATGCGTGATAAAATTGCCACGGTTTTCTTGTTGAGATGATTACCTATGCCGACCATAATTTTGGCCAACTCTTCAGCGTCTGCAAGTGATTTCATAAAAGCACCTGGCCCAACTTTAACATCTAAAATAATCTTGTCCGCACCGCCAGCTATTTTTTTTGACATAATAGAAGAAGCGATCAAGGGAATGGAATCTACCGTTCCAGTCACATCTCGTAGCGCATAAAGTTGCTTGTCCGCGGGGGCTAGATTTTTTGTTTGTCCTGCCAGAGCAATGCCTATGTTTTGCACTTGCGTTAAAAATTCATCTTCTTTGAGCGATGTACGAAAGCCTTCCAAGCTTTCAAGCTTGTCTATCGTTCCACCCGTATGACCAAGACCTCGACCGCTCAACTTCGCCACAGGAATGCCCAAGCTCGCCATGAGAGGAGCCACGATCAAAGACACTTTGTCGCCCACGCCTCCCGTGGAATGTTTGTCCACTTTAATGCCCGAAATACTACTTAAATCTATGGTGTCGCCCGAGAAAGCCATCGCCAGAGTGAGGTCAGCGGTTTCTTGTGGAGTCATTCCGTTGAGGCATACGGCCATAGCCCAAGCGGACAATTGATAGTCGGGTATTGTTTTTGCCACAATATTTTTTACAAGCCACTGAATCTGTTCTTTGGATAAAGTTTTGTTATTGCGCTTCAAAATAATCAGGTCTATCATTTGTAATGCCATGTTAATTTTCTCCTTTTAACGACTTTCTTGCAATACCACCAAGTGGTAAATCACAACGCCAGTAAACAAAAAAGTTAAGACCGCTAACAACCACGCCATGCCCAAAGACAAGGTAAAGAGCATGGCTAAAATAACGGTAAAAGCCAATAACTCTAAAAACGGTTTATACTTGTGAACCGCTAAGTGTTGATGACTTGCAGTAATGTGAAGCAATATAAGTATGTTTTGGAACCAAAATGGAATGACAAAGGTTTCCGTTATTGAAAACCATTCTTGTGGCATTAAACAATATTGCCATAAAATCAATGTTAACACAACGGTGAAACCTGTGAAGAAATAAAGGTAGCTTTCTTCTGCGGGTCGCTCCGCCATGCGTTTCAAATAGTGGAATCGCAAACCTAATAAAGGCAACCAAAGCAATGCGCCAAAATAACTTAAATAAAAATATTTCACATAGCCCAGCCAAGTAAACGCTGGCGGGTAGATAGGATTCACAAAAAAGTGAACGACGTAGCTAGCCAAGGTAAGCATAAAACCATGCAATACGCCTTTTAATGTGGCGTCAAGGTAGACTCGAGGATTGGGAATAATACCAGAAAAAACAAGTATGCCATACAGTAAGGGCAGACAAAAAATCGCATAAATTAAATTCAACATGAGCAAATTATAACTTAAAAACGCCTTTGTGTCTTTTTATTTGTTATTTTTTAATTCATTTGGTGAACAATTTTATTAAACCATCTGTAA
>CAYRNA010000086.1:0-2089 GCA_964425555.1 uncultured Spirochaetales bacterium | reverse complement strand
ATTGTTTGCTAAAGACCTAAAAATAAGAAATGCCCAAAAAGCCAAGATAAAGAGCGACGAGAAGTCCACCTTGCCAATGCGGAAAATGTTTTTTCTGTCGGTTCAAATAATATCCCCCGTATAAAAGAACAAAGGACAACAATGCCACGGGCAAATGCGTAATGAGAACTTCCTGTGTGATATAGAGCGGTGTCAGCGTTGCGGATGCGCCCACAACAAATAAGGCATTGAGTATGTCCGCACCCAACACATTTCCCATCATAATATCTGAATGGTTTTTTCTCACCGCTGTAATAGCTGTAATGAGTTCGGGCAATGAGGTGCCAAAAGCTACGAGTGTCACGGCTATCGTTGCCTCAGAAATGCCTAAACGCAAGGCTATTTCGGTGACAGACGCAATAAAAAATCTTGCTCCAATAAAAATGAATACGACTCCCGCTAGCAGTATAGCGATGTCCAGCAAAAGACTGCGCGAAGCTTCTTCAACACTGTCTGCAACGTCTTTTTTCTTGCTGCTTGATTTGAGGTTATAGCCAAGATAAATGACAAGTGCGAGCAGCAAAATAATACCAGCGGTGCGTCCCAAATAAGCATTTTCACCAGAATGCAACCAACTCGCTATGAAGATTAACAGCGATAAAAGGACGAGACTACCAATTTGCCAGCGACCTAATGTCCGCATAATACCTTTGTTAATGACAACTTTCCCAAATAAAACCACGCCACCAAAAATGAGTGCGGTATCGGCAATAATAGAGCCAATGCCATTACCCAGAGCTAATTCTGAGTTGCCCATAGCGGCGGCAGACACAGAGACTAGAACTTCAGGGAGAGTTGTTCCCAGCGAAACAATGGTTGCCCCTAAAACGGCTTTGGGTATGCCCGTGCGCAAGGCAATATTGACGACGGCATCTATCAGCCAATCCGACCCTTTGACAAGGCAATAGAGTGACACGGCAAATACTAAAATTAATAAAATTATAGGCAGATCTGTCATAAGCTCTGCCAAGCCGTGTTCTTCAAAAATCAATTTCTGCAATATTGCCATTTATTTATACCTTTGTGAGAACCACATGATCTTTGAGAGTAGTTTCTGTTTGTTATTTTTGTTGATAAACGACCTGTTCAATCTTGTTATTGATTGTACTCAAAATAGTAAAAACGGCAAACTCTAACTCTAAAGAATCATTCACCTTCAGCACCGTATTACTATGTTCCATCAAGTAGCCAGCCAGTGTTTTTGCGGCTGTTACTTCCAGATAAGGGCCTATATTAAAATATTCCGCAAAATCAGACAAGTCCATATCACCTTGCACGTGCCACACTTTTGGGTCATCCGTTGCCTGCACATCTGCGATTCTATCGATATCGTTGTCACCTATGGACAAACCAAGCACAGAGTAGGCCACATCGGCAGGGGTAATTACCCCCGTCAATCCGCCGTATTCATCCAGCACTATCCCTATATAAAATTGCTCTTGCTGTATCTTTTTCATAAAATCTGAAAGATGATAACTCGCAGGTATTTTCATCGGTTCATGTATCAGATCGGAAAGATAGATTTCTTGCAAATCTTGCAGACCTTTTTCCAAGGCTATTTTCAGTATATCTTCTGTCTTGATGACACCGACAATGTTTTCTTGATCATCTTTGTAGACGGGATAATAAGAAAAAAAGGTGTTTTTAATGAGAGTTAAAGCTTCTTTTAACGTAGCTCCATAAGCCAAGGATACGATATCAGCCCTGTGCGTACAGATATCTCTGATATTTATTTCATCAAATTGCGCCATTTTTGACAAAACAAGGTGTTCTTGCTGACTAATATCGCCCTTGGTCACGGCTTCTTTGCTCAAAGATCTCAAGGCACGTAATGAAAAATCGACTTTTTCTTCACGTGGAAAAAGCTTGACCACAAAGGTGGATAAACCTGAGATGAAGCGAGTAAAAGGAAGTAAAATTATGCTGAGTAGAAAAAGAGGAATGGCAAAATTTAATGCCAAAGAAAGGTTACTATTGAGTGCAATTCGCTTGGGGGAAACTTCCGCAAAGATCAGTAGAATAAAAGTGAGTAGAGCTGAAATCAACCCTA
>CAYRNA010000085.1:0-5337 GCA_964425555.1 uncultured Spirochaetales bacterium | reverse complement strand
AAATGATTTGCGGTGTTGTTAGGGTTGAGGTGTGGTGAATATGATTTTGAGTTTTGTGCCCTATGGTTTTGATGGCGAGTTTATTACGGTGGAGGCGGATGTGCGTTCGGGGATACCGGGGATGAATATTGTGGGACTGCCTGATACGGCGGTGAAGGAGTCGAAGGAGCGGGTGCGTTTGGCGATAAAAAACAGTAATTATCGCTATCCTGATAATAGGATTGTGGTGAATTTGGCGCCTGCGGATGTGAAGAAGGAGGGAGCGTCTTTTGATTTGGCGATTTGTTTGGCTATCCTTGTGGTGACGAATCAGATTCAGTGGGATGAGGAGAGGCCGATTTTGGTGTTGGGTGAGCTGTTGTTGTCGGGCAAGGTGAGGCCTGTCAATAGTTTGCTTTCGGCTCTGACTCACGCGCGTAAACACGGTATTAAGGAGGCGTTGATTCCGCAGGATAATTGGCAGGAAGCGAAGTTGTTGAAGATTGATTTGGTGCGACCTTTGCAACATTTGAAGGATTTGCAGAGGATATTAGATACCAAGCTTGAGGATATTAATGTGGTGTCGCCCAAGCCCAAGGTTCAGCCGAGGGATGTGGGCGATTTTGCTGCTATTAAGGGACAAGAAATTATTAAGCGTTTGATTGCGATTAGCGTGGCGGGTAAGCATAATCTGCTGTTGTTTGGACCGCCAGGTTCGGGTAAAACCTATTCTTGTTTGACTCTGGAGTCTATTTTACAGGCTCTTTCTTATAAGGATAGTCTCAATGTTACACGGATTTGGTCGCAGGCGGGTTTGGTGAATAGAGAAAATCCTTTGGTGCAATATCCGCCGTTTAGGACGCCTCATCACAGCGCTTCTTTGGAGGGTATGTTGGGGGGTGGCAAGGAGATTTCGCCAGGGGAGATTTCCTTGGCTCATAAAGGTGTGTTGTTTTTGGATGAGGCTCCCGAGTTTCCTGCGCATGTCTTGCAGGGTTTGCGAGAGCCACTGCAAAATCACAGTATTTCCATTGTTCGTGCGGGGAATTCTTATCATTTTCCTGCGGATTTCCAGCTGGTGATGACGGCGAATCCTTGTCCGTGCGGTAATTTGGGCAAGGAAGGCGGTCACTGTTTGTGTTCTAAGCTGGATATAAAGCGTTACTGGAAGCGACTGGGTGGCGCTCTGTTGGATAGGACGGATCTGCGTTTGCCAGTGAGTTCTATTAGTACGGAGCAATTGATGGGGCCTAAGGGACGAAGCAGTGCTGATCTGATAGAGCTGGTAAATGGAGCTATGCAACGGCAATTGCAGCGTTTTCGCAAGGAAGAGTTTTGTCAAAATGGCCGTATTCCGCCTTCGCTGATAGAACAATTCTGTCCTTTGGCGGAGTCTTTGCAACGGAGGCTGACACAAATTAGTCTGGAATTCGCGCTGAGTTCCCGTGCCATTCATTCCATCATCAAGGTTTCACGGACAATTGCTGATATGGATGCTAAGCCTGATATTGACGAAGACGCTTTGTTGGAGGCGGTTCAGTACAGGCGTTTTGGCGATAACGATATCTTTTGGATGGAAAATGTGTGAGTGCCCTTTGCCTCTGAATGAACTACTATGGAAATATCATTTTTTTCTGATTGTGTTATAAAGCTAAAGTGTGTATACTAATAGTTATACGATTAGTACTATTAGTAAATTTTATCACCCATGTAAAGGAAGGTTTTATGACTTTTGATGTTCAGATGATTAAAAAAGTTTATTCGCAACTCGATACTAAACTACAAAAACTACGGGATACGTTAAAGCGGCCCTTAACTCTCACAGAGAAAATTCTTTATACACATATAAAAGAGGAAGATCTTCCTCTGCTTTTAGGTGACACCGAATATTTCAATTTTTATCCTGATAGAGTGGCTTGCCAAGACGCTACGGCTCAAATGGCACTGTTACAATTTATGTTGGCTGGCATGGAAACCAGTGCGGTTCCTACATCTATACATTGTGATCACTTGGCTCTGGCTAAAGAAGGCGCAGTACAAGATAGAATTAATAACATTAGCGATAACAAAGAAGTTTACAATTTCTTGCAGTCTGTCTCTGCGAAATATAAGCTCGCTTATTGGGGGCCTGGTGCAGGTATTATTCACCAAGTCGTTCTTGAAAATTATGCTTTCCCTGGCGGAATGATGATAGGAACGGATTCTCACACTCCTAATGCTGGTGGTCTCTCCATGATTGCTATTGGTGTGGGTGGCGCTGATGCCGTTGACGTAATGGCTGACATGCCGTTGGAGCTCAAACGCCCTAAATTGATAGGTGTGAAGTTGACAGGTAAACTCAGTGGTTGGGCAACGGCAAAAGATATTATTTTGCGTGTTTGTGGCGATTTAACAACCAAGGGTGGAACAAACGCTATTGTTGAATATTTTGGCGACGGTGTCAAAACATTGTCCACAACAGGAAAAGCGACTATCTGTAATATGGGTGCGGAAATGGGCGCAACAACATCTATTTTCCCCACAGATAACTATTCTGAAGACTACCTCTGCGCTACCGATAGAGAAGATCTCGCTGATCTTATTAAAACTCGCCACGAATTCTTTAATGCAGATCCTGAAGTAATTGCTGAACCCAGCAAATACTTTGATCAAATATTAGAGATAGATCTCGACACCCTCCTACCTTATATCAATGGTCCTTTTACGCCCGATGCAGCTTACCCTGTAACAGAGCTCAAAGACTACATCAATGGCATAGAATATCCCAGCAAAATCAGTGCGGCTCTTATTGGTTCTTGTACCAATTCTTCTTATGAAGATTTTACCGTGGCAGCATCTATAGCGACACAGGCTCTGAAAATGGGCTTAGAAGTAAAAGTGCCTCTTTTAATTACACCGGGTTCTATTACAACGAAAAACACCATCACCCGAGACGGACTATTGAAACCGCTAGAAGACCTTGGAGCGACCATTATGGAAAATGCCTGTGGTCCTTGTATTGGCATGTGGTCTCGTACGGATATTAAACCTGGCGAAATCAACAGTATTGTCAATTCGTTCAACCGTAACTTTGCCAAGCGTAATGACGGAAATGCCAACACGGCCTCTTTCATTGTGTCGCCTGCCATGGTCATGGCCTTTGCCCTCAGTGGTGACCTTACCTTCAACCCGCTCACCGATACGCTGATCAACAAAGAAGGCAAAGAAGTCAAACTAGACTTCCCTAACGGCATCGCTCTCCCCGAGCAGAACTATGACAAAAGTTTTGATTTTTTCCATGCACCCGACGAAGGCGGAAATGCAAGTGTAGAAGTCAAGCCCGACTCAAAACGTTTACAGCTTTTGACTCCTTTCGCCAAGTGGGATGGCAAAGATTTCAAAGATCTTTCTTTGCTTATTCGTGTCAAAGGAAAGTGTACCACCGACCATATTTCTATGGCTGGACCTTGGCTTAAATTCCGTGGTCACTTGGACAATATTTCTGACAACTTGCTCATGGGCGCCATCAACTCGTTTAATGGCAAACCTGAACAAGTATGGAATGAAGTGGCAGGCAAATATCAAGGCGTATCAGACACCGCAAGAGCCATACAAAAAGCGGGATCTTCTTCTATTATTGTCGCAGAAGAAAATTACGGCGAAGGTTCATCTCGTGAACATGCCGCTATGGAACCTCGTTTCGTTGGCGTAAAAGCCGTCATTACGAAATCCTACGCCCGTATTCATGAAACCAATTTGAAGAAACAAGGCATCTTGGCGACAACCTTTAAGAACAAAAGTGATTACGACAAAATCCAAGAAAAAGACAAGATAGACATCGTAGGCATAGATAAATTAGCTCCCGAATCAACACTCACTGCGGTACTTAAACACACTGACGGAAGTGAAGATAGAATAGAGCTACAACACAGCTACAGTCTCAACCAAATTAGTTGGTTCAAGGCAGGTAGCTCATTAAACCTTATCGCTAACAAAGCTTCTTAAATAATTCTAAGGGATCATAATTATGACAACAATGGAAGAACAAAAGAAAATACTAGCTAATCTAGCACAACTCAAAGATGAAAATAGTCATTTTACCAGCGAATCTTACAAGGAACGAGATGTCAAAAGGGGTCTGCGAATGGCTTCTGGACGTGGTGTTCTCGTAGGTTTAACCCAGATCGGCGATGTGCAGGGTTACAATGAAGTCGATGGCAAGCTTATTCCCATGAAAGGGAGATTGCTTTACCGTGGTTATGACTTGGAAAGTCTCGTCAGCAACGTACACAAAGAAGACCGCTGTGGCTTTGAAGAAGTTATCTACCTCCTCTTGTCTGGACGTCTGCCTAATCGTGATGAATTGACTGATTTTTCTGGTTACCTCAACACGCAAATAGCGCTTACCGCCAAAGAAAAAATGGGCCTCATTAGCAATTGGGGCAATAATATCATGAATATTCTCTCGCGTACGGTATTACATATGTACACCAGAGATACCAATGCAGAAGATCAGAGCTATGAAAATATCCTGAGACAATGCCTCGATCTTATTGCACGTTTCCCCACTATTATTTGCTACGGCTACATGGCCAAGCATCACAACATTTCTTCTAAGAATCTGTCTATTCGTCACCCTTTAAAAAATGTATCACAAGCTGAAAACATGCTTTATATGCTTAAGGGTAAAGGTAGATATACAGACTTGGAAGTCAAACTCTTGGACCTCATGCTGATGATACACGCAGAGCACGGTGGTGGTAATAACTCAACATTTACCGCACGAGTGACCGCATCTTCTGGAACAGATACTTATTCTGTTATTTCATCAGCTTTGGCTTCTCTCAAAGGCCCTTTACACGGTGGTGCTGCTCGGTTCTGTGCTGAGATGATGGCCTACTTGAAAAAGAATGTCAAAGATTGGACCAGTGACAGTGAAGTAGAACAAGCCCTACAAAATTTACTCGATAAAAAAGGCTTTGATAAATCGGGTAAGATCTATGGTATAGGTCATGCGGTTTATACGAAAAGTGATCCCCGTGCCAACCTTTTGAGCGAAAGGGCAAGAGAACTTGCCATAGAAAAAGGCAGAGAGAAAGAGTATAACTTTTATAAAAAAGTAGAGAGCATAGCTATTAAACTCTTGGAAAAAAGAAATAATAAAACTATTTCAACCAACGTTGATTTCTTTTCAGGCTTTGTTTATAGTTGCCTTCACATTCCTATAGAATTATATACGGCTCTTTTTGCCACGGCAAGAGTTGCTGGTTGGTGTGCCCACAGAATGGAGGAATTGTATTCTACGCAAAAACGTATTATTCGCCCCGCCTATTCTAATATCAGTGAATACAGAGAGGTTACTCCACTAGAAAAACGCTA
>CAYRNA010000084.1:0-5362 GCA_964425555.1 uncultured Spirochaetales bacterium | reverse complement strand
ATGGTTTTATTTTATAAAAATATAGCCTTCATAAAAACATACATTAATAAAGAGAGGAATTTATTATGGCTAAGCCGAATTTTCAAAGTTCAATGACAGTGGACGAGTTTTATAACAATTTTCTTAACAATAAAGACATTGTTGGAGAATATCGAGAAGCGAGACTCATTCCACACTCTAAGACAAGTAAAAGTGAAATAGCAATCACTTCTGTATTTTTGTCCTCATTAAAGTATATAAAAGAATTCCGTAAAATGGTCATAGAAAATTTGGATATAAAGTCCTCGAATAAAACTCATGTTTTTACCGAGGTCTCTTTTGTTCAGTTTGAGGATTTACGAATTGATGGACTGCTTTGTGTCGAGAAAGGCGGGAAAATCGTAGATGTTGCTATATTTGAAATGAAAAATGGCGCCAATACTCTTGAAGCTGATCAGATTAATGCTTATCTGAATATTGCGAAAGCATACAACATTTTAAAAATGGTTACGGTATCCAACCAATTTGTATCTAATCCCAAGCAAACGCCTTTGGAAGGTTTAAAGAAAAATGGGAAGATAAATAAAAATATAGATCTCTATCATCTGTCATGGACATATATTCTCACTATGGCGTATATATTGCTAACGGACAATGAAACAAATATCGCAGACGAAGACCAAATAAATATTATGCGAGAAGTGGTTGCTTATTTTGAGCACGATTCCTCTGGACTGAAAGGCTTTACAATTATGGATGGCTGGAAGGATATCTTCAAGAAGATTAAAGAGAAGGGGAATATAAAGAAAGATGATGCTGATGCGGTTCTTGCGGTAAAGAGTTGGTTGCAGGAAGAACGAGATATGGCATTATTACTGAGTCGTAAACTGGGAGTTCTTGTCGGTTCTGGAAAAAAGGACTATGCGACTGATCTTCAAAGAAGAATAGAAGTTGAAACAAAAAATCTAATAGAAAAGAAATGTTTAGAATCGTCATTTAAAATTAAAGGCTCTCCTTTTTCTATTAATGTTCTCTGTGATTTTTGCCTTGAAAATATTTTCTTTTCAGTTAAATTGGATGCCCCTATGGAGGCGACGCTAAAAGGAGAATTGGGGAAAATAAAAAAGAGTATTATTGATCCCATAATGAAGGATGAAGTGCAATATAATAAATTGAAAGATAACTTAAAGATTGATCTTCAAATAAAGAGTCGCTCATTTGAAAAATTCCCTTTGAACGATTACGAGAATTTCTTAGAAGAAAATAAGAACAATCATTTGTCCAAATTTGGATTTACTTATTGTTTAGATACAACATTTTCTCAACCACAAAAAATAATAGAAAAAATGGAAAAAGCTCTTGTTGATTTCTATTCAGGCGTTGTTCTACATTTAAAAGTGTTGAAAACTGCTAGAGAAATAAAAAACCCAGAAGCTTAATAAAAAGGAGGCTGTCTGAACCCTTCATTTTAGTACTTCTCTTAGGTCTAAAAAACATCTTTTGTCTTGATTTTTCTCGTTGGAAAGAATAAACTAGAATAAATTTATATAGATAATATAACCTAAGAGTAGGGGGTTTGCAGAAAAAATGCTTATCACAACTATTAAACATGCAGGTGAGACCCGTGTGGCTTTAACTCCTAAGAGTGTCAAAAAATTATTGACGTTAGAGGGAATAGAGATCGCTATTGAACAAGGTCTGAGCCGTGATTTTAGCGATGCAGAATATGAAAAAGCGGGGGCAGAAATTGTCTCTGATGCGAAAGCACTTTTACAAAAAACAGATATTTTTCTAGGCGTTCAAGCCTTAAGCAAAGAAGAAGTGAAGCACTTGAAAAAAGGTGCGGTTCACATTTCTCACTTAGATCCATTTAATGAAAAAGATCTTATCGATGCGTTTGCAAACGCTGGCGTTAATGCCATCAGTATGGAAATGATTCCTCGAACGACCTTGGCACAAAAAATGGATTCGCTGAGTTCGCAGGCAAGCTTGGCAGGCTATGTTGCCGTTTTGCAGGCGGCGAACGAATTGAACCAGATCTTACCTATGATGATGACACCGGCAGGAACTATTCCACCGGCTCGAGTCTTTATTATTGGTGCAGGAGTTGCTGGTTTACAGGCGATCGCTACGGCTAAACGCATGGGCGCTCGTGTCGATGCCTTTGACACACGTCCTGTGGTTGAGGAGCAGGTGCAATCGCTGGGAGCGAAATTCCTGAAAATTGATTTGGGCGAAATGGGGCAGACCAAAGACGGTTATGCCACGGCTTTAACAACGGAACAATTGGCGAAGCAACAAGAAGCCATGCTCAAGCAGTGCTCCCTTTCTGACATCGTCATCACCACCGCCAAACTTTTTGGGCGTAAAGCTCCCCGAGTTATCACCGCAGCCATGCTCAAAGAAATGAAGGCTGGCTCTGTTGTGGTAGATCTTGCGGTAGCCAGCGGCGGTAACGTGGAAGGCTCCAAGAAAGACGAGACGACAGAAGTCGATGGCGTAAAAATCATCGGTATAGACAATCTGCCTGGGGAAGTTTCCATTGATGCGAGCGAAATGTATGCGAGCAATCTTGTCAATTTGCTTTCGCACGTCTATAACAAAGAAGAAAAAACTCTTGCTTTCAGCAAAGAGGATGACATTATTGATGCCATTCTCATTACGCAAGATGGTCAATGGGTCAATCAAAGAATCAACGAATTTTACGAGGAGAAAAAGTAATGGAAGGTATATTATTAATTTTCATTTTAGTGCTTGCCACTTTTTTGGGTTTTGAACTCATTTCAAAAGTTCCCTCACAATTGCACACGCCTTTGATGTCGGGATCGAATGCGATTTCGGGCGTCACTATTGTAGGGGCTATTGTCATTTTATTGGGAGATTTTAGCGCCATGGACGAAAGGCTGCGGCTGATTCTTGGTACGGGTGCTGTCATTTTCGCCATGATCAACGTGGTGGGTGGCTACATGGTTACCGACAGAATGCTGGGAATGTTTCGCTCCAAGAAGGATAAAAAATAATGGATAAAACTAGTATCGTAAATTTACTCTATGTTGTCGCTTCGGTGTTCTTCATTTTCGGTATCAAAATGTTGGGTAAAACAGCGAGCGCCCGTAAAGGGAACTTTATTTCTGGCGTTGGTATGCTCATCGCTATTTGTACCGCTCTTATTAGTGCTGAAATTATCAATTGGACGTGGCTTGTTGCGGGTTTAGCAATAGGTACTATTATTGGTGTGATTGCTGCAAAAAAAGTAGGCATGACAGCCATGCCCGAAATGGTCGCTTTGTTCAACGGTTCTGGTGGTTTGGCCAGTCTGTTGGTAAGCTGGGCGGAATATGAAAGAATCTTAAGCACAGGTGTTGCCAGTACGGGTGGTAAGCTCACTATTATAGTGTTGACCGTCCTTGTAGGTGGGCTGACTTTCACGGGCTCCATTATGGCATGGGGAAAGCTCTCCGAAAAAATCTCTGGTCGGCCCATACAATATCCGGGGCAAAATATTGTCAACAGTTTATTGCTGGTCGTCATGATTGCTGGAGTACTTCTTTTCGGATTCCTGAACCCATTGCTTGCAAGTCTTGGCCTTTCTAGCTATTTTATTTTCTTGGTCTTGGTCGGACTCTCTTTGCTTTTGGGAATTCTGTTCGTTCTTCCCATTGGTGGCGGAGATATGCCCGTGGTCATTTCTTTGCTGAACTCTTACAGTGGTATCGCCGCTTGTGCTGCAGGATTCGTGATCTTCAATAACGTGTTGATTGTCGCAGGTGCCTTGGTTGGATCGAGTGGAATTATTCTTACTACTATTATGTGTAAAGCGATGAACCGCTCTTTGAGCAACGTCTTGTTTAGCGGTTTCGGCAGTGGTGTCACTTCCAGCAAAAAACAAAGCGCCGTCACAGGAGAGGTCAAGCCGATTTCTGTAGAAGACAGCTACCTTTTACTCGAAGCCGCTTCCAACGTCTTGATCGTTCCGGGTTATGGAATGGCCGTCGCACAAGCGCAACACGCCGTGCAAGAACTGACAGAATTACTAGAAGACAATGGCTGTGAAATTAACTTCGGTATACACCCCGTCGCTGGTCGCATGCCTGGTCACATGAACGTATTGCTTGCCGAAGCCAATGTCCCTTACGAAAAATTGCTAGAAATGGATAGCGTCAACCCGACCATAGAAAACGTCGACGTTGTCATTGTTATTGGTGCGAATGATGTCGTCAACCCCGATGCTCGAGAAGACAAAAGTTCACCGTTATACGGCATGCCCATCATAGAGGTGGACAAAGCGAAAACGGTGATAGTGCTTAAGCGTTCCATGCGTCCTGGTTTTTCTGGTGCAGAAAATCCTCTCTTCTTCGGAGAAAACACTCGCATGCTTTTTGGAGACGCGAAAGCCTCTATCCAAGGTCTTGCTAGCGAATTCAAGTCCGAATAAATAATCACAACTGACACAAAAAAACCTTCTAACACACCGTTAGAAGGTTTTTTTAGCCCTCTTGCATAATCACAGGGCAAGTGTAAAACTAAGGTTCTTGACGAGTCGGTGCAAGAGCTATCTCACGAATACAAACGTGTTGGGGCGCACTATAAGCGTAAACGATGGCATCCGCCACAGCTTCGGCAGACATGCTCCCACCAATAGAAGACGTCCACGCCTTATAATTGTCTATAACTTCATCGTTGCTAGTGTGCGAAATCAACTCTGTATCCGCCGCACCGGGTGAAATCACCACCACACGCACATTAGAACTTGCTAGTTCTTCACGCAGGGTTTCACTCACTGCATGCACAGCAAACTTTGTGCCACAGTAAGCCGCATGATTAGGGAAACTTTTACGACCTGCAATAGAACTAATATTAATAATAGTGCCTGAACCAGCGACCTTCATATCCTTGGCAACCAATTGAGTGCCCTTTAACAGAGCCACCACATTGAGGTCATACATATTTTGCCATTCTTGCGCATCTTGATCCAAGATACTTCCCAATTGCATCAAACCTGCATTATTAATCAGGCAATCGACCTTACCAAACTTTGCCTCAGCTTCTTTCAAGGCCTCGACAAAAGCGTTCGTATCCGTCACATCAACTGAGCGACACAGCGTATTAGGCAAAGCCAAAGCCTCCATGGGCTTCAAACGCCGTGCCAAAAGCAACAAGGGATGCCCCAAAGCAGACAACTGAATCGCCACCGCTCTACCAAAACCAGAACTCGCACCTGTTATAACAACCAATTTCTTCATACAAACTCCTTCGTTCGCAAAGTGAAGCAAGACTTAAAAGGCCGCTTCATTCTCTTGATAAAATATTCTCACTTTCAGTCGCATTATAACCAATTTCTGTAAAAGTACCACTTGTGAGAATTGGGGATTTAATCCGCTGG
>CAYRNA010000083.1:0-5412 GCA_964425555.1 uncultured Spirochaetales bacterium | reverse complement strand
AATTTTCATTCAAACAGAAGAGATGTCAGGTGATACCACGCCTTTAAGTCTCTTCTGCTTTCACCAAAGAAACAATTTTTTGGGCGACAATACGCATGGGATCGACAAAAGTAATTTCTGTAAAATGATTTTCGAGGCGCTGTTGCACTATGGGCAGTTCTGTACAGCCGAGAATCACCGCATCAATACGTTTTTTTTGACTTATTTGTTGAATCGTTTGTATGAGGAGTTGCGAACTTTTGATGTATTCGCCCGCCTTGATGCCCACCGTTTGTTGTGCTGAAACGGAACAAAAAGCTTCATTTCCATAGATGGAAGCGTGCACATTTTGTTCTTGTTGTTCGGCATTCGGTAAAATGAGATTCAGTGAACTTTTTTCTATGTAGGTGTCATAGAGATGAGTCTGCACCGTTCCCGTTGTCGCCAACAAAAGGACATTTTTGCCCGCAAAATTTTCGTTCAAAAAATGAACGGTGGCGTCTATCATATTCACAAAGGGGACGGAGCTTCTTTTTTGCAGTTCGTCGATAAAAAAATGCGCCGTATTGCACGCCATCACAATCCATCGCACTTGAGCATGTTCCAAAATACGCAAAGAATGAGTCATTTCCTCTAGAGGCGAAGGGCCTTTGTCCAAGATGGCGGCGGTTCTGTCGCTAATGTCAGAGTTTTTGACGACAACGATAGAGAGTTGCTCTTGATCCGTGGGGGCGTCGCATTCTTTTCTGAGGTGAGCTTGCATGATTTCGTCAGCTTCCGGGCCCATGCCTCCCATGATACCAATAGAATTTTTTTTCATAATCTCTCCCTGTATTGATTTGGTATTGACCTTGAGGCAATTCGCTTGACAAAAAAGAAAAAGCCCACTTTTTATATTAAGCATAAAGAAGATTTTGTGTAGTCTTCTTGACAAACACTTGTCGCTTCAAGGTCTTCGTTTGACTTTATTTGAGTTATTTGTATTATGTTAAGAAACTCTTTATTGTTGAAGGCTCAGGCTTTCCTTTCAAAGGGTAAAATAAAATACTGTCTCAGATTATAAAATGTCTGAATGTGGGAGATGTTATGTTAACAAAAGAACAAAAAGAAGCCTTAATTGAAGAATTTGGTAAAGATGGAAAAGATACGGGAAGTGTAGAAGTACAAGTTGCTTTGCTCACTAAAAATATAGAAGCTCTATCAAACCATTTTAAATCACACAAAGGAGATCATTCTTCTAAGCGCGGCATGTTCAAAATGATAGGAACACGACGTAGATTGTTGAAATATCTACAAAAAACAAACTTGGAAGGCTACAGAGCCCTCATAAAGAAATTAGATTTAAGAAAATAAAGCGACTTCTATTCTTAGTAAAAGATGATTTAAGATTAGAGAAGAAGAGATGAATTACTATGCGTGAGTTTAGAATAAAAATAGGTGAGCAAGATCTCATTTTAGAAGTAGGAAAAATGGCAAAGCTAGCGAACGGCGCTGTTTTTGCTAAATATGGAGAAACAGCTGTTTTAGCTACAGCTTGTTGTGGTTCTGAGAGAAAAGAAGGTCTTGATTTTGTTCCTTTGTCTGTAGAATATAACGAACGCTATTATGCTGCGGGGAAAATTCCTGGCGGATTTCTTAAAAGAGAAGCCAGACCCAAAGACAAAGAAATACTTGTTTCTAGACTCATAGATAGACCTTTGCGTCCTCTTTTCTACAAATCATTTGGACGAGAATTACAGGTTATACCGACGACGGTTTCGGCTGATCAAATTCACACGCCTGATACTGTCGCTATGGTGGCATCATTTGCTGCGGTAATGATTTCAGACATTCCATTTAATGGTCCTGTGGGTGCGGTGAGAGTCGCTTCTGTTGACGGTGAATTTATCATCAACCCAACCTTTGAACAAATTGCAAAATCTGAGCTAGACATTATCGTCGCCGGCTCTAATGATGGAATCTGCATGGTCGAAGGTGGCGCCCAAGAAGCTTCTGAAGAACGCATGCTTGAAGCTATTGAAGCCGCAGAAAAAGAAATTGCACGTATTTGTGAATTCTTGACAGAGATGGCGAAAGAAGTGGGTAAGGAAAAATTAGCGCTTCCCGAAGCTCGAGCAGAGTTTAGATTTGCTGCACGTGTGAATGAAAAAGTAACACCAGCATTAGAAAAAGGTCTTTTCGCTCCCGATAAAGGTAGTCGAAGTGTGGCTATTAGAGCGGCAAAAGATGATATCTTAGCCGAAATTGAAGAAGAGTTTGAAGGTGATGACGCTCAATTGTTTGCAAATTGCTTTGATGATGTTTGTCGTCGCATAGTGAGAAACAGTATTCTGAGCAAGAATGCACGTTCAGACGGTAGACAATCACAGGACATCCGTCCTATCACTTGTGAGATCGGTGTTTTGGCAAGAGCTCACGGAAGCTCCCTTTTTACGAGGGGAGAAACACAGTCTTTAGGGATAACGACCTTGGGCAGTGGGCACGATGAACAAATCATGGATGACATAGATGGTGATGGACGACGTCACTTTATGCTTCACTATAATTTCCCCCCTTATTCTGTAGGTGAAACAGGACGCTTAATGACTGGTAGACGTGAAATTGGTCACGGTCATTTAGCACAACGGGCTTTAGAACCTGTGTTGCCACCTAAAGACAAGTTCCCTTATACTATTCGTCTTGTCAGTGAAATATTAGAATCTAACGGTTCTTCTTCGCAAGCGACAATTTGTAGCGGCTCTCTTGCCCTGTTGGCAGCGGGTGTCCCCATCAAAGCTTCTATCGCTGGTATTGCCATGGGCTTGATCAAAGAAGGGGATGATTATGCTGTTTTGAGTGATATTCTTGGTGAAGAAGATCATTTAGGAGACATGGATTTTAAAGTGGCTGGTTCCGCAAACGGTATCACTGCATTCCAAATGGATATTAAAATTCCTGGAATTAGCATAAAAATAATGAAAGAAGCCTTAAAGCAAGCTCACGATGGACGTATGCACATACTAAACATTATGAACGAAACTTTAGCTAAACCCGTTGAAAATACTTCGGATCTTGCTCCACGCTCTATACAAATTAAAATTAATCCTAGTAAAATTGGTGCGATTATTGGAAGTGGCGGAAAAACCATCAAAGAAATTAGCGAAAAAACAAAAGCTAAGATCAATATTTCAGACGACGGTGTCGTGGCTATTTTTGGTCAAAATCGCAGTCAAGCAGAAGCCGCTGAAAGTACCATTCGTGGTATCATAGAAGAACCCGAAGAAGGGCGTGTCTATAACGGTAAAGTTGTGAAATTGATGGAATTTGGTGCTTTTATTGAAATTTCTCCTGGTAAAGAAGGTCTTTGTCATATTTCTAAATTATCAAAAGAGCGTGTGAACAAAGTAGAAGACGTTTTGGAAGTTAATCAAGAAGTAAAAGTTAAGTTGTTGAAAATAGACCAAATGGGTCGCTATAACTTAAGCATGATAGACTAGAATGTGAGAGACTCCAATTGATGCGGTGTAAAATTTTATTTAGCTTATTTCTATTTGCGTTGACACATGCTTATAGTTTAGATTTTCGTAATGAAGGGAGCGTTTTTAACGTTCTAAATTACACCGAATTATTGGCCTTTGTTGATCGTGATGATGACTTCCTTGCGACAAACAAGGCCAATGGTGGAAAACTTTCGACCCAAGCAGGTACAATTCCTTTGAACTTGCTCCTACCCATCGTTGATGAAGGTGCAATGCTCAATTTTTACTTTGAAAAAAACCTAGTGCGAGAATTTTCTTACGAAGAAGCGCTGGGTATGAAGTTAGTTCTTGATAATTCAAAAATTAGACTCATAGAAGCAAATAATGAGATTTTTGATGCCAACATTAATACGATAGAGATTGTTGGTACTATTAATAAACTGGATTTCCCTCTCGTCATCGCTTATACCCAAGAAATTCCTTACTTGATCAGCATTGTGAATCTCTTTAGTCGTCTGACTCAGATGGAGATCACGTGGTCTCTTTTTGCCGCAAGTGACCTCAGGTCTTTAGGGCAATTAGGCGCAAAAGAAAATAACGCTTCCCTTATTGAAACGGGCGGCTTATATCTGAGTGAGATTGAAAAAAATAACGCTGATATTATCAATGTTAACCTATGGTCTAATTCTTATATGACATTGATTAAAAGAGATAAAATCAATGTCGATCGTGATCCTTGGGATGAGTGGTTTGCTAATTTACAGAGCGGTTCAATCATTTGGCTCATTAATAATAGCTTTACTGTCTTTGCCCTGGGCGGACAAGATTTTCGTACGAACAATTGGGAAGATACAGAAGAATTAAAAACCGCTTTGGATCATTTGAAAGCGGTACAACCGTGGGTCGGTTCCTTTCGTCCCACCGCAACTATCCGAGATGCCATTTTCTTAAATTTAGATGGAATCTATGCGGATAGTGTTACGCTTTCCGCAATAAACCAAAGAATAGCTCTTCCTCCTTATAATGTAGGATTTATGCCACGCTTGAATGCCAATGACGATGCGAGGTTGTCACCTCTTAAAATGAGACGAGCCATTGTGGAAGTTCTTCCTAATATTAATGATGAGCAAAGAGCTTTTGTTGATAGACTCATGCTCTTTTTGAACAGCCCGAGCGTGCAGAAAAATTTTCCATCAGCACAAGGTGTTTATCCCCTTGAAACTGAAAACATTGACCCATTCTTTATACCTTATTTTGAAAATGCGATCACTGTCGACAACGTGTTGATTGACCAAGCAGTTGATTACCAACTGGGTCTATATATGAGTGGCATCATTTCTTATGAAGAGTTATTGCCTGAATTGCGAAAGCTCACAGCAGCCGATGAGGACAGAGCGAACGCCTCTACAACAACTCCTAACGCAACAGAATAGCTTTTATTGACTATGAAAAATACTCCATTGGATATATTCTATGCAATTATTGGATGGTAATGCGGCTGTAGCGCAAGCATGCTATGCTTTCAGTCAAGTTTTAACGGTTTACCCCATCACTCCCTCCACAAGCATGAGCGAATTGAGCGAAGTTTGGAGTGCCCAAGAAGAATATAATATCTGGGATACGGTTGTCGACGTACAGATGATGCAATCCGAAGCGGGTGCCGTGGGTGCCATGCACGGTAGTTTGAGTAGCCGTGCACTGAGCGCTACTTTTACGGCGTCGCAAGGACTGTTGTTGATGTTGCCCACGGTTTATAGAATGGTGGGAGAGCGCTTGCCTGCGGTTTTTCATGTGGCTTCTCGTAGCGTTGCGACACATAGCTTGTCCATTTATAATGATCACTCAGATGTTATGGCGGTGAGGCAAAGCGGCGCTATTATATTAGCCTCTGCCAATGTGCAAGAAGCTTATGTTCATGCCATTTTAGCTCATTTATTAGCTATAAAAAATAGCGTACCCGTAATACATTTTTTTG
>CAYRNA010000082.1:0-5441 GCA_964425555.1 uncultured Spirochaetales bacterium | reverse complement strand
ACAAAAATGAGGAAATCAAGATGAAGCAGGGATCAAAAATTCTTAAAATAAATAAAAAGAATTTAGCGGAGCAAGAGATTCGTACAAAATACATCACACCTGCTCTTATACAATCAGGTTGGGAGACTAGGCAAATAGGGGAAGAAGTCTATTTCACCGACGGACAAATCCATGTTAGAGGCAATCTCACGCAAAGAGGTAAACGGAAATGGGCTGATTATATACTTTCCTACAAGCCCAATATTCCTATTGCTATTGTTGAAGCGAAAGACAATAAGCATGCACTGGGTGCTGGTATGCAACAGGGTCTTGATTATGCTCGTATTCTTGATATCCCTTTTGTCTTTTCTTCCAACGGCGACGGTTTTCTTTTTCAGGATAAGACAGAGGGAACAGAAAAAGAATTATCTCTTGAAAATTTCCCTTCTCCTGAAGAGTTGTGGGGCAAATATTGTCTCTATAAAGGAATTACAACGCCTGAACAAAAGAGAGTCATAGAGCAGGGGTATTTTATAGACGCATCGGGGAGATCTCCCCGTTATTATCAACAGATCGCAGTGAATAGAACTGTTGAAGCCATTGCCAAAGGTCAAAAACGCATCCTTCTTGTCATGGCGACAGGAACAGGAAAAACATACGTTGCGTTTCAAATTATTTATAGATTACGAATGACTAAAACAAAGAAGCGTATTCTTTTTCTTGCCGATAGAAATGCTCTCATAGATCAGCCCAGACGAGATGATTTTAAACATTTTGGTGAATCTATGACGGTGATTAGAGAGCACAAGGTAGAAAAAGCGTATGAAGTTTACTTGGCTCTTTATCAAGGTATGACCAGTGGTTGTGATGAGGAAGATGACTACGAAAAGAATATATACAAACAGTTTACACCAGATTTTTTTGACCTTATTGTTATTGATGAATGTCATAGGGGAAGTGCCTCTGAGGAGAGTGCGTGGAGGAGGATTTTAGAACACTTCTCTTCGGCGACTCATATTGGCTTGACTGCGACACCAAAAGAGACAAAAGAGGTCTCTAACATAGATTATTTTGGTAAACCTATCTATACGTACTCTCTCAAACAAGGGATCAATGATGGTTTTCTTGCTCCCTATCGTGTGATTCGGGTTGATCTCAATGTGGATGGAGGATGGCGACCCTCTCCAACCACTACTGATAAATATGATGATTTAGTTGAGGATAAAATATATAATTCTAAGGATTATGATAGAACGTTGGTGATTGACGAAAGGCGCAAGATGGTTGCGCGGAAAATAACAGAGTTTCTTAAAGGTACTGATAGATTTAGTAAAACCATCGTCTTTTGCGTAGATATAGAACACGCCAATGGGATGAGAACAGCGTTGGTGAATGAGAATAGTGATTTGGTTAAAGAGAACTATAAGTACGTCATGAAAATTACTGGTGATGATGAAGAGGGGAAGAATGAGTTAGATAACTTTACTAATCCAGAAGAACGTTATCCTGTGATTGCCACAACCAGTAAGTTATTGACCACTGGAGTAGACACGAAGACGTGCAAACTGATTGTTCTTGATACTACCATCAATTCAATGACAGAGTTTAAGCAAATGATTGGTAGAGGAACGCGCATAGATGAAGAATACGGTAAAAGTTATTTTACGATTCTCGATTTTAAGAAAACGACAGATCTCTTTGCTGATCCCGATTTTGATGGAGAACCCGTTTCTCAATTTAATTGTAGTGAAGATGATGATCTGGGTGATATTGAAAAAGATGAAGAAGAGAAGGCAGATCCAATCATTGAAAATGATCAAGAAACAGGCGAAGAAACCGAAGTCATATTTTCAGACCCTGTGCCAAGCTCTCCCATTGAAAATGATGATTTTCCACCAGAACCCAATCCCACTCCCCGCGAAAAAATTTATGTGAACGGTGTTAATGTTACGGTTTTGAATGAGAGAGAGCAATTTTTTGATAATGATGGCAAACTGATTACGGAGAGTCTCAAAGATTATACGAAAAATCAAATTACAAAAAATTATAGAACGCTAAATGATTTTCTCAATAAGTGGAATGCGGCAGAGAAAAAAGAGGTGATCATTTGTGAACTTGAGGAACAGGGAGTACGGGTTGAAGATCTGATGAATTCGGTAAATCGTGAGTGTGATCTCTTTGATATTATCTGTCATACCGCTTTTGATATGCCACCACTCACTCGCAAAGAACGAGCCGACAATGTCAAAAAACGCAACTATTTTACGAAATATGGTGATACTGCCCGTGCCGTATTAGAAGCGTTACTCGATAAGTACGCCGACGAAGATGTGAGAGCCATCGAGGATATCAATGTGCTAAAAATCAACCCTTTTTCTCAATTTGGTTCTCCTATAGAGATTATCAGAAATAACTTTGAAAATAAAAATAACTACTTGAAGGCTGTTCGTGAACTTGAACAAGAACTTTACAAAGAGGCTCTATAATGGGTGTTAATATTTCTGGCATCATGAAATCAATTCGTGATATCATGCGCGAAGATACAGGCGTTAACGGTGATGCTCAGCGCATTGAACAGTTGGGATGGATGATCTTTCTCAAGATATTTTCAGACAAAGAAGACGAGTTGGAAATGATGGAAGATGACTACCATAGTCCTCTTCCGCAAGAGTGCCACTGGAATCATTGGGCATCGGATGATGAAGGAACGACGGGCGAAGAGTTGCTCGATCACGTAGAGAATGTACTTTTTCCTAAGCTTCGTGAAATTGAGGTTAGCGATAACCGCAGGTCTTTTATTTTGCGAGAAGTCTTTATCGGCAACCATAACTACATGAAATCGGGTATTTGCATCCGTAAGGTACTCAATAAGCTTAGCGAGATAGATTTTAATGCGTCAGAAGATAGACACCTTTTTGGCGACATCTATGAGGGTATATTAAAAGAGTTACAGAGTGCGGGTAAGTCGGGTGAATTTTACACGCCCAGAGCCATCACACAGTTTATGAGTGATAGGATAGATCTTCAGTTAGGGGAGAAATTACTCGATCCAGCCTGTGGTACGGGCGGTTTTCTCATCTGTGCTATCGAGCATCTTAAAAAGCAAGCAAAGACCGCCGATGATCGCAACGTGATTCAAAAAAACGTCATGGGTTGGGAGTACAAACCACTTCCTTATCTTCTGGCGACAACTAACCTTGTCCTCCACGACGTGGAAGTCCCCAACCTTACCTTTGATGATACCCTGAGTAAACCCTACAATGATTATCGTGAGAGAGATAGGGTAAACGCTATCCTTGCGAATCCTCCCTTTGGTGGTATGGTGGCGAATGGTAACGAAAGTAATTTTCCGAAGAATTTTCGCACAAAAGAGTCCGCTGATCTCTTTCTTCTTCTGATGATTCGCCTATTGAAAGCGGGGGGGCGTGCTGCTATCGTTCTTCCCGATGGTTCTCTGACGGGCGACGGGGTGAAACAGCGTATACGTGAAAAATGGCTGAGCGATTGCAATCTTCACACCATTATTCGCCTCCCCAACTCTGTTTTTTCTCCCTATGCAACCGTTGCTACCAATCTCCTTTTTTTTACAAAGGGGACAGCGACGAAAGAGATCTGGTACTACGAACACAAACTTCCCGAATCTCAAAAATCTTATAGCAAGACCAAGCCTATACGAGTGGAGGAGTTTGATCCCATTAATATGTGGTGGGAGAGTCGTGAAGAGTCTGAGATTGCGTGGAAAGTCTCCATCGATACGATCAAAGAGCGTGGCTGGGATTTGGATATCAAAAATCCTCACAAACAAGAAGAAGAACAAGTATATAGCTCTGCTCAGTTACTCGATAAGCTTCATGACTCTTTTAAGAAAAGTGATGAGTTGTTAGGGACATTGAGAGAGGAACTTGCGTAGATGGCTATTGTTCCAATTGGTAATTTTCTTTTTGAAAGAGAAGAGAAATATAAGCCTACCAATAAAAAAATCACTTCATTAAAGCGATTAGAAAAAATTGACTTTAGTGGTAACTTTTATATTGTGAAAAAGAATTCAAAAACAAATATGATTTTGATTAAAAAAGGTGATTTTGTAATATCAGGTATCAATGTCGCGAAAGGTGCGATGGGAATATATCAAGGAGACGATGATATTACGGCTACAATTCACTATTCATCCTATACGTTTGATGAATCTATTATTAACGTTGAGTATTTTAAGCGCTTTCTTAAAAGCCAGCTTTTCATTAATCTTCTCAAAGAAAAAGTGAAAGGTGGAATTAAAACTGAAATTAAACCAAAGCATATTCTACCTCTTGAAATTGATTTACCGCCACTTAGTGAACAGCAAAAAATAGTAGATAATTTTCTAAATAATGAGAATGAAATAGAAGGGCTTGCTTCTGAAATTATCCATCAACAAACGCTTCTAAAAAAGCTGCGCCAGCAAATTCTTCAAGATGCTATTTCGGGGAAACTGACAACCAAATGGCGTGAGGAAAATCCCGATGTGGAACCCGCCGAAGAATTACTCGCTCGTATCAGAGTAGAAAAAAAGAAACTGGTAAAAGAGGGCAAGATCAAGGCACAGAAACCACTCCCTCCTATCCGTGACGATGAGATCCCCTTTGAACTGCCTAAGGGCTGGTGTTGGTGTCGACTGGGGGACGTAACAAATATTGTTCGTGGAGGTTCTCCACGACCTGCAGGAGACAAACGCTTTTACAATGGTGATATCCCATTTTTAAAAGTTGGAGATCTTACTGGATATGAAGAATTGTATGTGAAAAGTTTTAACCATACTATAAAAAAAACAGGTCTACATAAAACACGATTTGTAGAAGGTGAAACATTAATGTTAACCAATAGCGGTGCGACTTTAGGTATTCCTCGAATTTGTAACTTTCCTACAACGTTCAATGATGGCATCGCTGCGTTTATCTATCTTAGTGAGGAGTTGGATATTAAATATCTTTATTTTTTTCTGAAATCTCATTCAATATATTTTTTAGATGAAGCTTCAAGAGGGCAGGGACAACCCAATTTAAATACTGATATTATTGGAAATACTCTTATGGCATTTTCTTCAAAAGATGAATCTTCTGAAATAAGTAGAAGAATACAAAATGCTTTGGAAATTATCGACCAACTAGAAGCCCAATCAAAGAAATCTCAACAGGAAGCAGATCTTCTGATGGAAGCCGTTCTTCATGAAGCGTTCGGGACATAAATTCTACTCCGAAAAATTGACTGAAGTGGAGCGTTAGCGAAACGGAAGCTCGAGCGCTTAAAAGTTTTAGACTGCCCCCCAAGGGGGTGGTCTAAAACTTTTGTGAAAGCGTGAGAGATAGGAGGGGTCATGACTGCAAAATGTTGATTGACTATGGCTTAGGGACTGGAATGAGGCGAAGCCGAACGGAAGCCCGATATGAGAGATGAGCGAAGTCTCATCTGGATTAGGGACTGGAACG
>CAYRNA010000081.1:0-5485 GCA_964425555.1 uncultured Spirochaetales bacterium | reverse complement strand
ATCTATCTCGAGTAAACTATAGATTCAGTTGATTAAAATGAAATTTATAGAGGTAAAATGATACATTTATTTGGAAAAAACATTAACATCAGAGGCGAAGTTTTAGCTGGTATAACCGTAGCCTTAGCCCTTGTACCAGAAGTCGTTGCCTTCGCTTTTGTTGCAGGAATAGACCCCCTCATTGCCTTACATTCATCCGTTATCATAGGCCTTTGTGCCGCAATTTTTGGCGGAAGACCGGGAATGATTTCGGGAGCCGCTGGAAGCATAGCCGTTGTCTTTGTCGCACTCGTGGCACGTCATGGCGTAGAATATTTGTTTGCGACAGTCATCTTAATGGGCATCATACAGATTTTAGTGGGAGCCTTCAAATACGGCAAATTCTCAAGAATCATACCTCACCCCGTCATGCTCGGTTTCTTGAATGGCCTCGCTATCGTCATATTTCAGGCTCAATTGGCCCAGTTCAAAATTGATGGAGCGTGGATGCAAGGCGTGCAATTGTGGGCTATGGTAGGCCTTGTCTTACTCACCATGGTCATCGTCCACTACCTCCCCAAACTCACAAAAGCGCTGCCCTCTTCACTCGTCGCCATCGCTGTCACAACAGGCCTCGCTGCCATACTCAATCAGGCCGGCATCCACATGCCCAATGTCAAGGAATTCGCTCAAGGCGGCATTGCTGGTGGGCTACCTTCTTTTCACATACCGCAGCTTCCCATCAACTTTGAAACCTTCAGGATCATCGTCCCCTATGCCGTTACCGCGGCACTCGTCGGCTTGATAGAATCCCTTTTGACTCTCAGTCTAATCGACGACCTCACCAACACGCGGGGTCAGGCCAACAAAGAAAGCATAGGTCAGGGGCTAGGAAATTTGTTCAGCGGTCTCATGGGTGGTACGGCTGGTTGCGCCATGGTCGGTCAAGCCATGGTCAATATTACCAGTGGCGGTAGACAGCGATTGTCTGGAATCACTTGCGCCCTCGCTCTGCTCTCTTTTGTACTGTTCGCCTCTCATATCATAGAAATCATACCGCTTGCGGCCCTTGTGGGAGTGATGTTTATGGTGGTGATAGAAACATTCCAGTGGGAAAGCCTCAAGTATGCTAAAAGAATGCCCTCCAAAGATGTCATTATTATGATTATTGTGGCGGTGATTACCGTTGCTCATGACTTGGCAATAGCTGTAGTTGCGGGAATTATCATTTCTTCGCTTTTTTTCGCATGGGACAAGGGAAAGAGAATTACAGCACGCATCAAAATCAACGATCAGGGCATCAAAATCTACGAACTCGACGGCCCTCTATTTTTTGGATCCTCAGCCAGTTTCAAGGAAATATTTGACATAAAAAATGACCCCGATGAAGTTGCCATAGACTTTAAGGATTCTCACGTCAGTGATCATTCCGCCATAGAAGCCATTAACGCTATTACAGAAAAATATAGCACCGCAGGCAAAGTTTTACACCTGAAACACCTCAGTCCCGACTGTGCCCAGCTTCTGAAAAATGCGGATAAACTGATAGAAGTCAATATCATGGAAGACCCCATTTATCACGTGGCAGACGACATCCTCGATTCATAAAATCAAAGAAAATGTATAAAGAATTTGCACAGATATACGACGAATTTACAAAAGATCTTGATTACGATTTATGGTATATTTGCATCAAAGAAATATTATATAGCCACAAAATAGAGGCTGAGACATTCCTCGATCTGGGCTGTGGTACGGGCGAAATCCTCATCAGAGCGAATGAAGATTTTCAGTGTACGGGCGTGGATATATCGCAAGAAATGCTCGCTCAAGCATCCCAGAAACTGAGCGAACAAAAGATAGACATTCCTCTGCTAGAGCAAAATATGACGACGCTCAAACTCGATAAACAGTTTGACGTCATTGTCTCGCTCTTTGATACGGTCAACCATCTCACCAGCCTGCAAGAATTACACCAACTTTTTCACACCGTGGCAAAGCACTTGGCAGAAGACGCAATCTATATATTTGATGTCGTCGACAGAGCCTTTATGAAAGCCCTGTTTCCTGCGGGTATTTTTCATGACGAAAGAGAAAACATGACGGTAATCTGGGAACACGTTCTCGACCAAGGACTTGATTTGATTGATGCAAATTTCTTTGTTAAAAACACCCATGGAAACTATGACAGGTACACAGAAAAGTACACCAAGAGAATTTTCAGCAAAAAAGAAATTAAAAAAGCGGCCAAAGATAATCAGTTAAAAATTACCATGATAGTGAAAAACAACCATTTAGCGGGGCAACGACATTTCTACTGCCTCACAAAAAAATGATAAAATATATTATTTTAGTGGTTATAATATGAATATATTCCTATAGTATATTCATAGATAATTAATGTATTCCACTAACAGAAAGAGAGTTCATATGTTTAAAAAAATAGTGTTTGTCAGTTTTTTGGTACTCACACAATTTGCCTTCGCACAATCTGAGGATGCAAACCCTGTCGATACTGGTTCAGATTCTCCCAAACAAGGGCCTGAAGCTGAACCCCAAACAGAGCTTCAACCAGTCATTTTTAGTCCATTTTCATTTATGCTCTTTCCTGGTCTTCAGCTGCAACTCAATACTGACAACATTGTACTGGGTAATCCCCAAACGAACAATGCTAATATTCAGCTTGGTCTTATTACCCAAGTTGATAGGCTTGCGGGTATACAGCTAGGTGTAATAAACATCGTTAAAAATGATCTGCACGGTATACAAATAGGCCTTATAAGCAATAGTACGAAAGGTCAGTCTGGAGGCATACAAGTTTCACCCCTTTTAAACTGGGCGGACAATATGGGCGGTATGCAATCGGCTTACTTGTTTAACGTAGCCGATGAGATTGCAGGAATACAACTAGCGGCGATGAATATGGCGGGCAAAGTCAATGGTATACAGTTCGGTCTGATCAACGTTGCGGATGAAGCAAGTGGAATCAGCCTAGGTCTTGTCAACTTTATAAGAGACGGTGTTTTCCAATTTGGTATCCACCAACTTTCTAATAAATCAAGTGAAGTAACTTTCAAAACAGGAAACAAATGGCTTTACACCAAATACAGTGTAGAAAAACCTTACGACAGAGAGATCATATTTCCTGCGATAGGTGGCGGAATACGATTTTCCTTTAACAAACTGCTCTATGTAGAACAAGATATTATGGCACGATTCTATACACAAGATCAGGTCACACCAGAATATCAGACTACTGTGGGATTATTCCCAGACTTCCCCATCAATATAGAAGGTGCGGTTAAATTTAGACAGCCATCAGGTAGTTTGAAGTACACTCCCATCTATTCTGTGGGTGCAGCCTTTGATTTTGCCAAACTCATCAGTATCTTTTCCAAATAAGATGATTCTCTAGACAAAAAAATCTAGAGATATTTTTGATTACTCCGATACATAAATCATGAAGATCAAATTTCTCTGGTTTATTTATTGCTATTTCTTTTTTTATTCCTTTTGCATTCTCATTTGGGGTGAAAGAGGAATAGTCAATTATCAAAAGTTAGAGGAAAATTATCTCCTCACGCAAGACAGAACCATACTGTTCAAAAAACAGGTGCAAAATCTTGGTCGTCGCATAGACGATCTCAACACAAATCAGCAATTAAAACAAACGGAAATTGCAAAGCTAGGCTATTATCCCCCCAACACCAAGGTTATCTACCTCGGGAAATCGGATAAAATTTCGAGCGGTCTGAATGAATTGACTCTTTCAACCAAAATAGAACCCACATCAATACCCCTGTTTGTCTTTGTCATCGCAAGTTTTGGCATCAGTTGCCTATTTTTTGCCTATTCTTCTTTGCTTAATAAACATGCTACTAGAAAAAAGAAATAACAATTTCATACAACTTGCCAAGCACTTAGACGACGACAAAGTCTGCGTTTATCCCTGCGACACTATCTATGGACTTATAGGAAAATCCCCCACCACAAAAGATCAAATTTACGCGTTGAAAAAGCGCCACGAAGATTTTCCTCTCATACAATATGCCTATTCTGTGGCTCAAATAGAAGACGACATACAGCAAACAATCACCAGTTCTTTGACAGAATATTGGCCAGGCGAAATTAGTTTGATTTTTCAGCGAAAAGACGAATCTTCGCAAGCCTACCGCATTCCGCAAGATGAGTGGTTGTTAGAATACATGCAGAGCCGTCACACATTTTTGTACACTACAAGCGCCAACGAACACCTCAGTCCTTCTTTGACCCACATTCAAGACATTCAAGGTTGCTTTGGTGCCAAAATAGATCTTTACATCAAAGATTCTGCCTGCGAGGGCAAGCAAATCGCCTCCACTCTCATCGACCTCAGAGCAGAGTCGCCCGTCATTCTCAGGCAAGGCAATCTCAATATTTCCCTCCCCACCGCCTGATTCTTTGCCACGGCGCAAATATCGCAGCAATCTCTTGTGTTTAACTCCATTTTATTTAGAATAAAACTCAACACACAGCCATCAATCGGTACCTATAATGAACAGTTTTAATATACAAGACGTCTCCGTAGAAACATTGCGGAAGAACATTCTCATCGAAGCCTCTGCGGGAACGGGTAAAACCTTCAACCTAGAGCGTATTTACGTCAAACTGATAGAAGAAGGTGCGCTGGATATTAGTCAAATATTGGTGGTTACGTTTACACGCAAAGCAACCAACGAAATACAAAATCGTGTGCGCATGCTCTTAAAAGACAAGAAAAAAGAATGCCAAGATCCCATCAAAAAACAGCGTTTCCAACACGCTTATGACAATTTTTCGCAAGCAAAAATCTATACCATACATGGTTTTTGTAATGCAATGCTGACACGCTATCCTTTTGAAAGCGGCGAAAGTTTCATCAGCGAAAATATAGATTCTAATATCGCAACAGAAAGAGCCATCAACGATCTTTTACGGCTTAAAATGCCACAGCTCAACTACCTTACAAAAAATAGCCTTGAAGAAAATCTTTATTTAGAAATATTTTTCGCCAGCAAAAGTGACCAGAAGACAACTTTTCTCAATTCTAAGAGTTACAAAAATGACTTGCAAAACTTGCTTAAAGAAGCCATTAACAATCATGCTTTCATTCACTACAACCACAGCAAAGAAGACATTCTCCTTCAAGGCAAAAAATACCTCGCAATGGCTGAAGAACTCAAAAAAATGCAGCTGGAACTACGATCTTTATTTTCTGCTAATTCTGAGATTATCCCAACTGACATAGAACATTTTCTAGCAGAAAAAACCTCTATCAGCAAACGATCTTATAATAAACTGATAAGACTCCTCTCCCATTTTATAGATGCGTCAAACCACTCTGATCTTTTCAGCCATTTTCAAGAATTGCTCAATTCTCTAGCAAGCTATCTGAAAACTCTTTCCAAAGACAAACCCGCAACAAATTACCTCCTCGCCCAACCCTTGGAAAAACTACACGAAATCGCCTCTCGTATTTGTCCCGATG
>CAYRNA010000080.1:0-5492 GCA_964425555.1 uncultured Spirochaetales bacterium | reverse complement strand
TATCTTGATTTCGTGTTTTACTCACCATCATATCAGTTTTAATCATACACTAAAATTGCAATATTAAGAACAAATAACCGTTAAGAATTATTTCTTGATCATGACGAAATCACTAAACACAAAAAAGCCTCCCATAAAATAGGAGGCTTTGTATCACTTATCTTGCTAGAAAATCTATTCTACCACACTTCTAAATTGCGTGCACGGAAGATATTTTTCGCATTTTCAACACGTTCTGGCGTCGGCGGCTGAATGCCATCGAGGGGATAACCCCACCCTAGATTTTCGTATTTATAGCGAGCCATGGTATGATAAGGCAACACTTCTACACGCTCCACGTTGGGCATAGTCTGAACGTAATCCGCAAGCTTTTCTATAAGATGATCCTTGTCTGTCCATTCTGGCACAAGCACATAACGTATCCAAGTCGGTTTGCCTATTTCTTTGAGATATTGGGCAAAGGCCAAGGTTCTTTCCAGCTCTTGCGAAGTGAGCTTTTGGTAGACGTCGGGGTCTATACATTTGATATCCAGTAGCACCATGTCTACTTCGTCCAACGCCAATTTCACTTCATCGTTAAGATAATAGCCCGAAGTATCAACGGCTGTGTGTATGCCTTCTTTTTTGCAAAGCTTAAAGACCTCTTTGGCAAACTCAGGTTGTCGCAAAGGTTCGCCGCCTGTCATCGTCATTCCACCATTCTTGATGAAAGGCTTATAACGTTTGATCTCTTCAAACAGCTCTTCGGGGGTCATGGTTTGGTTTGCAGTTTCTGTGTCGTGTGTGTCTGGATTGTGACAATACAGGCATCTCAATGGGCAACCTTGTGTAAAAACAACAAAGCGTAAACCTGGCCCATCAACGGTTCCACAACTTTCAAACGAGTGCAATTGACCTATTACTTTACTCATATATAATCCTTGTAAATGTATTTAACAGCAAAAAAAGGAGGCCTCGTCGACCTCCTTGAAATTGTTATTACATTCTCTCGTTAATAGTTCTAGAAATAACATCAAGCTGTTGAGCTTCTGTCAATTTGGTGAAATTCACCGCATAACCAGAAACTCTAATGGTCAACTGAGGATAATTCTCAGGATGTGCCATAGCATCTTGCAGTAACTTTCTGTCAAAAACGTTCACGTTCAAATGCTGTCCACCCGTAGGAGTGAAATAGCCATCTAAAAGAGAAATAAGGTTATTGTGGCGACTTGCAGGAGTTTTACCCAAAGCCGGTGGCGTAATAGCAAAAGTATAACTGATACCGTCATTCGCTTCGTCAAATGGCAATTTCGCCACTGATGAAAGAGACGCAACCGCACCCTTCACATCTCGACCATTCATAGGATTCGCACCAGGTCCAAAAGGAACACCTTTTTCTCTACCACAAGGCGTTTCACCCGTTTTTCTACCGTAAACCACGTTAGAAGTAATGGTCAAAATAGATTGCGTTGGACGTGCGTTACGATACATATGATGCGTGCGCAATAAACGCATAAATTGATTCGTCAATTCTATCGCTAAATTATCTACTTCTTCGTTATTATTACCAAAAGCGACATATTCGCCTTCACGTTCAAACGCCACAGCAATGCCTTCTTCGTTTCTTTTCGCCTTAACTTTGGCGTGCTTAATAGCCATCAAAGAATCCGCCGCAATAGAAATACCCGCAATACCAAATGCCATGGATCTGTCAATATTTAAATCGTGCAAAGCCATTTCGTAAGATTCGTAAGAATATTTGTCGTGCATATAGTGGATGATATTGAGCGAACGAGAATAGACACCTGCCAACCAGTTCAGTACCTGATCATAGCGTTCTTTTACCTCGTCATAATCTAAAACGTCACTGGTGATAGGAGCAAATTTAGGGGCAACTTGTACGCCAGACATTTCATCACGGCCGCCATTAATAGCGTACAACAGAGCCTTGGGCAAGTTGACACGAGCACCGAAAAACTGCATGGCCTTTCCCACTTTCATAGGAGAAACACAACAGGCAATCGCATAATCGTCGCCAAACTGAGGACGCATCAGATCGTCATTTTCATACTGCAATGCCGAAGTATCCGAAGACACTTTCGCACAAAACTGCTTCCAGCCATTGGGCAAAGCCTCAGACCAAAGAATGGTCAAGTTAGGCTCGGGCGCTGGGCCTAAATTGTAAAGAGAATGCAAGTAGCGGAAAGACGTTTTTGTCACCAAAGTACGTCCATCTATGCCTTGACCACCCAGTACTTCTGTTGTCCATGTAGGATCTCCAGAAAATAAATCGTTATAATCAGGCGTGCGTAAAAAGCGAACAATGCGCAACTTCATAATTAAATGATCGACTAATTCTTGCGCTTCTATCTCGGTGATTTTACCCGCATCTAAATCTCTTTGAATGTAGATGTCCACAAAAGTAGATGTTCTACCCAAGGACATTGCTGCCCCATCTTGATCTTTAATCGCCGCTAAATAACTGAAGTAAACAGATTGTACCGCTTCTTGTGCCGTTTCTGCAGGTTGACTCAGGTCAAAACCGTAAGCTTCACACATGCGACCAAAGGCTTTCAATGACTTAATTTGCTCTGAAACTTCTTCTCTCTGACGAATAATATCTTCAGTCATTTCATCAACTTCAATACTTGTCAGTTGATCTTTTTTATCTTGTATGACACGATCAAGACCGTACAAAGCAATACGTCGATAGTCACCAATAATACGACCACGACCATAGGCATCAGGCAAACCCGTAACAATACCTGATCTTCTTGCCGCTAAAATTTCGGGAGTATAAGCCGAAAAAACACCATCATTATGTGTCTTGCGGTACTTTGCAAAAATCTCTGCAGTTTCGTCATCGAGCTTATAACCGTAGGCTTCCAGAGCGTTTTGTACAACACGCAAACCACCCTTGGGGAAAATACCTCTTTTCAACGGTTTATCGGTTTGCACTCCGACCACTTTTTCCAATTTCTTATCTATATAGCCAGGGCCGTAAGCATCAATCGCACTAGGAATCTTTGTCTCCGCGTCATAAATACCACGTTCCTGCTCTTCTTTCAATGGCCCTTTGAGCATGTCCCACAATTGAGTGGTTGCTTCTGTAGGACCAACTAAAAACTCATCATCTCCCTCATAAGGACTATAATTGTTTTGTATAAAATCTCTAACATTAATTTCTTTCTGCCAAACGCCAGCTGTGAAGCCTTTCCATTCTTTCATCTAGAATACCTCTCAATATATTGTCTTTACATACCGAATAATTATTTATTTATTTATATAATTATCTAGTATCTTTACTATATATTATATCATATATTGGCAATATGTGTAAATAAAACTGAGTTTTTCAGTAAAAAAAGTGCATTTTTTCATGCTTTATATAAAAAAATAGCCAATATGCAAAACTTATAATATAATTTGAGAAGTAATAAATATACCAAAAAGTAAAATGTAAGATCTCTCTCAAATTTTTAATTACCAAAAAAATGCCTCCTATCGATAAAAAAACCGACAGGAGGCACCTTCATTTAATCCCCAATTATTTCAAGAAATAAACTTCATTAAATCGTTTAGCAAAATGTTACAAAATCAGCAATTGGTTGACGTAACTTAGGCGTTTGAGCATTGACTCTATAACCAAAACAGGCAACGACACCAACCGCATAATTCTCTCGGTCAAGTAAACCTTTCTCCACCAAAAAATCTTCTAGGTCATTCGTATTAAACCCTTCAACAGGACACGAATCTATACCGAGCAAAGCCGCCACCGTCATCATATTGTCAAGAGCCAAATAGCTTTGACGAAAAGACCAATTCAAAACAGCCGCATCATTGACAAGCCCAAAACCTGGCCGCCAATCTTTTATCTTACCTTTGAACATTTCACTCACTTCAGCATCCAGTTTTTTCACTTTAGAAAAATTCTCCGCCACAGCTTCCGAATCAGGACTCAGCAAAGATTCTCGCTTGCTCAAATAAATGACGAAATGAGAACAACCCGGCATTTGTGTTTTTGCGCCCCACATCTTGCCACGTTCAACGATCTCTTCACGCAAAGCCTTCTGACTCTCACTCTCGCCCGTAAAAACAAGAACATGAGTATGCTCTAGCCCCAAAGAAGAAGGCGCCAAATGCCCCGCACTCAAAATAGTCTCAAAATCTGCTTGAGATATCACTTTTTTCTCATCAAATTGTTTACACGCATGACGAAAAGAGAGCATCTCTAAAACTTTTTCATTTTCTAAATATTTCATATACTTTCCTATTTATACCATCTTCTAATGACAAATTTCAACTACTGTTGACCTTCATGTCGGAACTTGACAGTATAGCTTTATCGTCACTTTATGCAAGCTTCATTATAAAAGAATAATATCACTGTATATTCGCTTCCTTTGCGTGCTTACGCTCTCGCAAATGCAAGAAAACGCACATCAACAAAATAAACAAAAACACCCACGGCATAATCTTCAGCACACTATTCAGCCCATAAGTATCACCCAAATAACCAAACAACGCATTAGAAGCATTAATCCCGCCACTCAAAAAACACGAAATCAGAATCAACACAATAGAACTATCCACATCAGCCATAGAATGAGCGCACCACACCTGCAAAGACGGCGCATAACAGGCCACACTCAAACCCAGCAGCCCCAGCAAAATCAGCACTTCTGCAATACTCTCAGCATTAAACACAAAAAAACTCACCACAATTCCCAGCACAGAAGAAACAACCACAATAGCAAACTGGCTCATAAAACGACTCAGCCTCGCCGTCACTTGCCTACCAGCAAACATACCAAAAGCAAAACTCGCCGTCCCCCAAACACCGTATTTCACCACCGCAGGATCATTCAAACTCGCCCACTTCAACTGAATATAACTCGCACTCCAAAAAGTATAGCCAGCCTCCAAGATTCCCCCCATAGTCAAAACAAGAGCAAACAACCAAAAATTGATACTCTTCATAATCTTAATCGAACCATGCAGAGGATTCTCCAACAAACGAAAAGGCTCCTTAGGCAAAAGAAAAAGCATCAAAAAACTCAACAAAGAAAAAGCCGCAACCCAGCGAAAAAGCAAACGCCAATTCGCCGCATCAGCCAAAAGAATCCCAGCCAACAACGCCGTCATAACAATACCAAAAGACCAAAAGCTCGTCACAAAATTCTGATGAATACCCGCACGGCTCCCATACACCTTTTGAATCAAAGGAACAATCAAGTACACCAAGCCTTGCATCACACCCAGCAACAGCATCCCAATCAGCAAATGCCAAAAATTCTGCGCAAAAGAAAGAATCAAAATACTCAGAGCCTGACCGCCAATCCCCCACTTAATCCCCGTCAACAAACCCCATTTCACCGACGTCCAACACCGCAAAAACAAGCGTGGCAAAATCATAAAACCCGGCATGGCAATCAAAATCCCACCCTGCGTCAAATTCAAACCCAACTCATCGCTCATCTGCAGCAAAGACAACGACAGCACCAAAGACGACG
>CAYRNA010000079.1:0-5611 GCA_964425555.1 uncultured Spirochaetales bacterium | reverse complement strand
GGGGGAAGCCCCAGATAAATAATATTGTTATTCTTTTCGGTTTTCAAATTGGTAGTTGTGGGCGGGGGAGTCGAATCGTGTTGCTACTTGGGTTTTGTAGATGGTGATGTTTCTGGTGAGGACGATGGAGACGAGGGCGACGATGAAGAGGGGGACGAGCATGGTGAAGGCGTTGGTGATTTCGCAGACCATGATGACGGAGCCGAAGGGGGCTTTGGAGAGGACGGCGTAGAATCCTGCCATGCCGACGACCATGAAGGCGTTGGTGCTGGGGATGGGAAGGGGGAAGTTGAAGAGGCTGAGTAGGTGGACGAAGAGTATGCCGAGGACTCCGCCGACGAGGAGGGAGGGTGTGAAGACGCTTCCTGTGCCGCTGCCGAAGCTGACGGAGCAAAAGATGGCGGCGATTTTGACGATGAGGAGTAGGAAGATTATTTTGAATCCAGGGAATTCTAGGAGGAGGTCGAGTAGGAATTCGTAGCTGATGCCAAATGTTTGGGGGAAGAAGATGCCGCTGAGGGAGAGGACGAGGGCTGCGATGACGGGGAGTAAGAACTTGGGGGTTTTGGCTTTGAGTGAGAATGCTTTTAGGAAGTCGTAGGCTTTGATGAAGAGCCAGCCAAAGGCGCAGATGAAGGGGATGAAGAGGAGGTAGGCGGGGAGTTCTTGTATGCCTTGAAAGAGGTATTCTCTGCCCCAGATGATTGCGTGTTGGCTGCCGAGTAGGGTGGCGGTTAAGTATCCTGTGATTGAGGCGATGAGGGCTGGTATGAGGGCTCGTGTTTCGTAGTCTTCTCTGTATAAAACTTCTATGCTGGCTAAGGCTCCGCCAAAGGGTGCGAGGAATACGGCGCCTATACTGGCGGCTGCTCCTGTGACCATGTAGACGGAGGCGTCTCTGGTGATTTTGTTTGGGCTCATGGGTTTGCGCCACTGTGAGGTGAGGTGTCTGAATTTTTGTATTTTGCGGGCAGACCACGCTCCTAGGCCTGAGCCAATGAGGACGGTTGGCCCAAAGAGACCTGATGAGGCGCCCGATCCTATGTTGATGATTGTGGTGAAAAATTTTACGGCAACAAAACGGGGCCTGATGTGGGCGGCTTTGTGGTGAAACGCGCCTATGTATTCTGTGACTCCGCTGTAGGCTACTGCAGGGGCAAATTTATGGACGACGAGGCTGGAGATGAGTATGGCGAGGGGGAAGAAGAGGAAGAGTGTCCACGTGGGCAGGGAGTAGAAGGCTTCACTGTTGTTGAGGGCGGCGAGGTAGGTGGATTGCGAGAGGAAGTGGATGGATTTTTTGAGGACGGTGCCTATGATGCCGACGCCTATTCCTATGCAAAGGGCGATAACGAGGTCGAGCCATTGTGTCGTTTGATTGAGTTCTTTGCTACGGGTCAGTATGTTCAGGGTGTATTCCTTCCCTCTTTTTTAGCGATAATGAACTAGGTTTAGCTTTATTGTATCGTAAAAGATTTTCAAAGTAAATAAATGTCGATCATTTTCTGTTGAGGGTAGGATATAGTGAGAAAAATTCTTGTTTTGTGACTCCGCTTTATGCTTTTTGTGTGAAAGTGGTGGGCGACTCTGCTGTGCGATGAACTGTTATTTTAGAGAGGAGTGAAGCGCACACTTTTAGTCTAGGCTATTCTTGAGATCCTCCGCAGTGGGTGCAATAGGGAAGGTGGCAGAGTGTTTTTTGTTGACAGAGGGAGCAGGGTGCTTGGATTTTGAGGCCGCAATTGGGGCAGTAGTCTTCTTTTAGGCTGAGGGTGAAGGAACAGCTGGGGCAGGTCTTTTCTCGTAAGCGTCTGATGGTGATGCGTTTGGGGTTGAAGACATTTTTTTGTATGAAAAAGACTATGAGGGCAAAAGTTGCTATGACTAAGGTGGCGATGACATAATAAGAGATGTAGCGTAGCACGGATATGGATCGTATAAAAGCGATAAATATGAGGAAAAGATTGCCGAAGAAAAACGTGAACAATACGGTGAGTATGAGCTGAAAAAAGAGTATGGCAAAGATGATGGTTATTGCTGTTAAGATGATGGTGTAGGGGCTATCTCTATTTTTGAGTTTGAAGTAAAAATAGAGGGAGAGGGCGAAGAGTGGTGCGACAAATAAGAAGAAAAGAGCCATTTCTTTGATCTCTTCGGAGATACGCAGCCTATCATATTGCTTATTCCATGCTTTGAGTAGAGATGCAAGTTCTTTTATGTGCGGTTTGAGAGCCTCTATTTCTGTCAGTCTAAAGGAGGCTCGTTCTTCTAATTCTCTGTGGTATTCTTTTGTGGTGTTGATAAGTTCAACTAAGGGGGGAATTTTCTCATCAACTTGCTCGAGGGCTATTGCGTGGGCTTTTCGCTGTGATTCGGCAGGGATCTTTACATTCAGTTGACCCAAAGAACTTTTACCTGTGAGTAAGTCGTCTAAGTTTAAATTGCTGGGGATTTGATATAACAGAGCCATTTCTTTTATGTCGTCTAGCCTCTTTTCAATTTCTTGCATTTCGTATTCATTGCTATTGAAATCGTATAAGCGAGGGGCTATGGCGGTAAACTTTGTGTACAGTTCGGCAGTCTTGGGGACGAGGGCAAGGTTTCTGCTATGTATACCAAAATTTTCACGGTCTAAGCTAGTATTATTGCCACCACGTTTGGGTAAGTGGAGCTTTCTAATGGCTGCCTCATCTTTTTCTTTAAGATTAGTTTCCCATTCTTCGACGAGAGAATCGAGTGGCTTTATTGTATATTTTTGGGTTTCTATCAGAATTGGAGCTATGGGTTTGACAAGATCTTTGAGGTCTTCAACTATCCACTCACAAACAAGCACGCCAAAAATGATCATTAAGGTGAGTAAAGCAGCACCGAGTCGTGTCGTTTTGACTTCTTTTATCTCTCCCGTCTTTTTACGGTTTGGAGTATTTTTCGCTGTTTTTCTCTTAGCGATAAAATTGAGTTTCTTTGATTTAAACCATTGGGACATAGCGTTCTCCGTTGTACTTGGTAGCCATTTGTAGAAAATAAACAAATACGATATTTAACAGATTACATAAATGAAATGTTTAGATCTATATTTTAGAGGAGATTAATAAAAAGAGAGCTAAGACGTTGTTGTTTGTGTAATGTGTAATGATATATAAATATTTTTTTAAATATTGTAAAAATATTATGATTTCTTAAAATTAATGGTACTATTGTTAGGCTGTCTTTTATTCATTGCTGGACTGCCACTTCAAAATAAGGAAAATATTTTATGAATAAAGATATAAACAAGAGTGATATTTTTTCTAAGATGTACAAAGAACCACGGGCGGTGATAGCTGTTTTTGCCTTGATTGCCTTGTTTTCATTGTCGCAAATTTTTAACTGGACTTTGGATTGGCATAGTCTGTTCAAAATTGAATTGGACGCTGATTTTAAAAACATGTTGCCAACGGATATACAATCTAAGATTGATTCGGATCGTTTAGAAGCTGTTTTTGGCGGTTCTGAAATTGTCTATATTCTGTTAGAAACCGATGACGTCCTCAAGGCCGATACCTTAAAAAGAGTAGAGAATTTCTCTCAAAGTATGGCGAATTTGAGCGATATAGAACAGACCATGTCTTTGTTCGATATAAAAAACATTTCTAGAGACAACAAGGGAATACACGCAGGTAGCGCCATAGAATCTATTCCGCAGACAGAGGAGTCTAGGGAGAAGCTGCGTAGCGCTTTGATGAGTAACGATTTTGCACGAAAAGTAGTTATTTCGGAAGATTCGACGGTCACTATTATGATTGGCATGGTGGCGCAAGGTGTCGAGGATAGTGCGGTGCGTGCGGATCTTGAGGCTATTGTGCAGAAATATCCTGGTGACGAGAAACTTTACCTCGGCGGAATTCCTTACGTTCGCAGTAGCATTATAGGCAACATGGCGAGTGATATGCTCTTTTTTATGCCTACAGCCTTAGTGCTTATGCTCATTTTCTTGGGCTTCTTTTTCAGACAAGCGAGAGGTGTGATTTTGCCTTTTGTGGTGGTGATTTTTGCTATTCAAGTGAGCATGGCTCTGGTACACCTTTTGGGCTGGAAATTGCAGTTGCCCATGATGCTCGCTCCAGTGATTTTAATAGCGGTTGCCAACGACTACGGCATACATATGATAGCCCGTTATCAAGAAGAACTTCTACTCACGCCTAGCCTGACGAATAAGGAAGTGGCTTTGAAGGTTGCGCGTTCTTTGGGCAAACCCGTTCTTTTTACGGGAATAACCACCATAGGGGGATTTTTGACCTTGCTGACAAACGACCTGACAGCCGCTAAACATTTAGCTGTTTTGGCTGCGGTGGGTGTCGCTTACGCTTTGATTGCGAGCATTTTCTTTATTCCTGCCGTCATTTCTATCTTGCCTGCGAAACTTCCCAAATTACAGCAGAATGAAGAACATGGCTTAAACCGTGCCTTGACACATTTGGGCAATTTTGTGGTGACTAAGAGTCGCAAAATTATTGTGTGGGGATGTATTATAACGGTTGTGGTTGGATTAGGAGCGTTTAAAATTTACGTTGATGCCAACCCCGAAAGTTACTATGCAGAAGACGATCCTTTAAATGTAGGTGTGCGTTTAGTTGACGAAAAATTGGGCGGTACGCAAAATATCGCTTTGCTGATAGAAGGCGACATTGCCAGCAGTGCCGTAATGCAACGCATAGACAGCTACGAAGAGCAGGCAAAAAAGCTGTCGCAAGTGGATCAAACCAGTTCCATCGCTACTTTCATTCGCCAAATAAGCAAGATCATACATCAGCCTGGTGACGCTGGTTACGACGCTATTCCCACCACGGATGGCGAAATAAAACAGTACCTCGCCTTGTACGAGAAAGCGAATCAAAATGCCAAAGGTACAGACAAATTTATAGATGCGGATTATCAACAGGCTCAGCTTATGATTCGCCTCAACGATCCGTCTTCAGAAAGTGTTCACGCCGCTTTGGCTTCGATAAAAACCATGGTCGCAAACGATGACAGCGTCACGGCTATTGGAGGTTGGGCAGTGATTTTGGACACCCTTGTCACGCTTATTATAGGGGGACAAATTCGCTCCCTCATCTTGTCACTCATTGTGATTGCAGCCTTGGTTGCCATACTGTTCAAGTCGTGGAAAGCCGGCCTCTTTGGCATCATTCCGTTGTTCGTTTCCTTGTTTTTGGTCTTTGGTTTGATGGGCTATTTCAACCTGACACTGAATATTGCCACCGCCATGTTCTCATCTATTTTGGTCGGGATAGGCGTTGATTATACCATACACTTTTTGTGGCGCTATAAAGAAGAATTAGCCACGGGTATGGGGTATGAAAAAGCCGTGTGCAAAACACTGGAAACCACAGGACGAGGCATTATTTTTAACGGACTTTCTGTTATTCTCGGCTTCATTGTTTTGTTCTTCTCGAAGTTTCAACCGATAGAATTTTTTGGTCTGTGCCTGTTCATTTCTATCACAAGTTGTTTGATTGGCGCACTGGTATTGGTGCCAGCTCTCTGCCTCGTTGCAAAGCCCCGTTTCTTGGAACCCGTGCAAGCATCCTAATACTCAAGCTTTCCCCTGACTCAAATCGGGGGAGCTTGT
>CAYRNA010000078.1:0-5736 GCA_964425555.1 uncultured Spirochaetales bacterium | reverse complement strand
TCAAGAAATTGGACGGCGATTTTTGGGATGCGATGGATGATGATAATTCTTAAAGAAAAACGCAACTCAAAGATTTTTCATCAGCAATTTATTCCTATCTTTTTGAGTAAATAAACCGTTCTCATTTATTTATTCAAAATAATATTGCTAATTCAGCAAGTCAACGTGTATTTTCGCAACAACTTTACGTACTTTTTCGGCCTTATTATTGGTCTGACACCCCGGTCTGTGAACATCTTCAGGGAAAAAAATGGCAAAATCTCCTGCTTTTAAATGCAAAAAACTTTCATTGTCAAAGTTCGTTTGATAGTGAATAAAATCTTTTTCTTCGTTCTTTTGAACAACTTCAAGCTCTGTAGAAAGTGGGAGGACACCCATCTTTTCTTCACCCAAAATAATATACTGTAGATCCAGATATTGTGTATGCGATTCTGCCGCTCTTTCGGCTATAGGCTGTGTTGTAATGTCGTGTATTTGAAGATAGATGTTTCTGCCGTCTAGCTCAATTTCCTTGACGTCCGTTTGACTGAGATCATTCTCGCGCAGATACTTGAGTACTTTTTGAAACGGTGCAGCCAATGAATATTCTTGGGAATGTATGTGTGAAAAAATCATGATTTTATTATCCTTATAAGATTGTAATTCATAGTATGTCTATTGTGGGCTATTTTTTAAAGAGCTAACGGCTTGCTCATTTAAATTAATCGTTACATTCCCAGTATTGGGAGATAAAATCATAGCTCTTTCTATTAAATAAATGATTGACAACGGTATTTTTCTGTGTTAAGATTAAATTAATAAAAGGAAGATGCTGTATGTTAGATAAGATGAACAATGCGGACGGTGCCCACGCAGATTGGGCTCAGAGTGTTATCGACTATATTGTCAAACACAAAAACTCCTCGCAAACAGATAAAATTTTAAAGTTTATTGCTCATTCCTATACGCTGACTCAGAAAGATCTTTTTCTCTCTTATTTTGAAGATCTTTTTCCAGATGATGTTCCTAGTTTTTTCTATTTTGAAGGAATAGAGCTGAAAAGTGATGCGTGGATAGAGCATTTGAGAGAAGAAATAAAGGCCCTCAACGCACAATATATCGCTGGTGATAATATCGAAAAATTACTCGAGATTGTGCAGAATTTTTATGACGAAGGCCTAGAAATTACGGTCAACCTGCTAGGGGAATACGTTTCTACAATTGAGCAACTACAAGAAAGGTTGCAAGAATTTCACTTGCTCATTGAAGAGTGGCATAAATCTTTGCAAGATGAAGATTCGGCATGGCAAGATGATAGCCCACGCTTGCATATCTCTATGAAGCCCAGCGCCTTTTTGATTTTAGATGAGAGCAAAAGTGAAGCGGAAAATATCAACAATTTAGTCCAGCATATATTGCCACTTTATAAGGAAATTATTCGCTATAAAGGATTTTTACACATAGATGTAGAGCATTACGAAAGTCGAAATTTCATCATTAATTTTTTCAAAACTTTGCGTTCTCACCCCGATGTCAGTGGTGAAAGTCGGTTGGGGATTGTTCAGCAGGCCTACCTCAAAGATTCAGAGCAAACGCTTGTGGAGCTTGTGACGTGGGCGCGAACAAATAATTTGCCCATTACGGTGCGACTGGTGAAAGGGGCTTACTGGCAGGATGAAAAGAAACTGGCTGAGGACAACCATAGGGCTGTTCCCGTTTGGACAAAGAAGGCCGATACCGATAGGAATTATGAAAAACTGGCGGTGTTTTTGATGAAAAATCATGACATTTGTTATACTGTGTGGGCGTCGCATAATAGAGAAACGCTGAGTTTCATTCTCGACAAAATACAAGAATTTGAGCTACCCGATTCTTGTTACGAATTTCAAATGCTCTTTGGCCTGTCGGGGAAAGTGCGCACGATTTTAACTGGAAAATCAAAGCGTTTACGATTATACTGTCCTTATGGCAGTAATATTTACGGCTTCCCTTATGTTGTCCGTCGCCTTTTGGAGCAGAGCGAAGGTAAATCATTGTTGCTTAGAAAAACTTTGCGTTTTAGACATTAAATATTTTAACTTATTTCAAGGAGAACATTCTCATAATGAACGGAATTTACACGATTAAAGAGCCTATAAATGAACCCATTCTTTCATATTTGCCCGCCTCTGCGGAGCGTGTTGAGTTGGAGGAGAAACTCAAAGAGATGCGATCTCAGACGATAGAGATCCCCCTGATTATTAATGGGCAAGAAGTGAGAAAAGGGACAAAGAAAAATATCATCTGTCCCCATGATCATAAAAATATATTGGGGAGCTATTACGAAGCGGGCGAGCATGAAATAGCCTTGAGTTTACAGGCGGTCAGAGAGAGTAAAGCGACGTGGCAAGCTCTGAGTTTTGAGCAACGCTCTTCGATTTTCTTGAAGGCAGCCGAATTAATCAGCACGAAATATCGTAGTACCATCAATGCCTGTACCATGCTCAATCAGAGCAAAACCGTGATGCAAGCCGAGATAGATTCTGCCTGTGAATTGATTGATTTTTTGCGGTTTAATGTCAAGTATTTGGAAGAGATTTACAAGGATCAGCCAGCATCAACAAACGACTGCTATAATCGCTTGGAATATAGGCCTCTCGATGGTTTCGTTTATGCGATTACGCCCTTTAATTTCACCGCCATAGGGGGCAATCTTGCGAGTGCACCGGCCTTGTGCGGCAACACTGTTGTGTGGAAACCTTCGCCTAGCGCCATTCTCTCTAATTACTATGTGATGAAAATATTTATGGAAGCGGGATTGCCTGCTGGAGTCATTAATTTTATTCCTGCACCAGCGGAAGAAATCAGTGCGACAATGTTGGCACAAAAAGATTTAGCGGGCGTGCATTTCACGGGATCAACCAAGGTCTTCAGGGGCATTTTCAAGCAAATTGCTGCCAATATTGATCTTTATACGGGTTACCCTCGTTTGGTGGGTGAAACGGGTGGTAAAGACTTTGTTTTTGCCGAAGAAAGCGCTGATGTTCCTGCTTTGGTGACGGCTCTTATTCGTGGATCTTTTGAGTACCAAGGGCAGAAATGTTCTGCGGCATCTAGAGCCTATATCCCTGCTTCTCTCTGGGGTGAGGTCAAGAAAGGTCTTGAGAAGCAAATGGCGACAATTACCATGGGCGATGTGCAAGATTTCGGTAATTTTATGGGTGCGGTGATTCATCAACAGTCCTTTAATAAGTGTAAAGAATATATTGAGCACGCACGCAACAGTGACGATGCGGAAGTGATTATGGGCGGAAATTGTGATGATAGCCGAGGATATTTTGTCGAACCAACGGTCATTTTAGCAAAACAATCAGGCTATAGAAGCATGAAAGAAGAGATCTTTGGACCTGTCTTAAGCATTTATGTTTATGAAAATGATCAGTTAGATCATGCCATTTCTTGTTGTATCAACGATTCTCCTTACGCTTTGACTGGGGCTATTTTCTCGCACGATAGACTGACGATAGACGCTTTAACGCAAGCTCTTGTCTCGGCGGCGGGGAACTTTTACATCAATGATAAGCCCACGGGAGCGGTTGTGGGTCAGCAACCTTTTGGCGGCGGCATGGCATCGGGTACCAATGATAAAGCGGGGAGTCGATTGAACCTGTTGCGTTGGTTGAGTCCGAGAACGATTAAGGAGAACTTTAATCCTCCTGTCGAATATACTTACCCCTACATGAAATAATAAAAGAGGATTTTAGATGAATTTAAACTGGGAAAAGGCGGATAATATCGCCGATTCAACACGGCAATTGTTAACGACTCACTTTGAGAAATTTGCCCATACTGTCACTCTCATAGCCGAAACTGACAGCGAATATAGCTATCGTATATCTGCAAATAAGGAGCAGATCACGCTGTCATACAGCTCAACGCCAGCCTTATTGCACGGTCTGACACATCTTGCGAGCATGGAAGATGTCATTTCTACACAGAGCAAAGCCCTTTTTGCGACTCGTGGTATCATGTTTGATATGTCACGAGGTGGCGCTTTGACGATAAAAGCGTGCAAGCAATACATATTTCAGCTCGCCTTGTGCGGTTTTAACATGGTTATGCTCTATATCGAAGATCTTTACGTCATAGAAGGCGAACCTTATTGGGGCTATATGCGTGGTGCTTATAGTGCACAAGACCTCAAGGAACTGGATGATTATGCGCATGCTTTAGGCGTAGAATTGATCGCTTCTATACAGACTCTGGGGCATCTTGAAGAAGTGTTGCGGTGGCCCGGTTATAGGGAATTGCGTGACACAAGCAATGTGATTTTATGCGGTGACGAAAAAACCTATGCGCTCTTGGATAAAGCGATAAACAGCATCAATCAATCGTTGCGTTCTCGCAGAATACACATAGGAATGGACGAAGCGTGGGGCATGGGCAAAGGCGCTTACCTTGACAAAACGGGCGATGTTGGCGGTTTTGACATGTTTAATCAGCACTTGAAAAGAGTGGTTGAGATTGCGGAAAATTATGGACTGAAACCCGAGATCTGGTCAGATATGTATGTGCGTATGGGCAGTGAAAAACACGAATACTATGATAAAAATGCTCGTATTCCACAAGAAGTACAGCAACAAGTTCCCCCCAATTTATTATTATGGTACTGGGATTATTACCACAATGACGCTGAGACTTATGATACTATGCTCAAGAAACATCATCAAGAAATTTCTCCCAATGTAGCTATGGCTTCGGGTGTGTGGACATGGAATCGTTTGACTTATGACCATGAAACGACACTGAGCACAACGATACCTAGCGTAGCCGCTTCTTTGGCGAATGGACTCAGCGAAATATTGTTTACATCGTGGAATGATGATGGCGCTATTTGTGATTATGATTCTGCTTTTGCGGGCTATGTCTTCACGGGAAATCAACTCTTTGAGCACAGTACACAGAAACCCACAGAGCAAGCCATTTTTGCCGTCGTCTTTGATGGGGCGTCTTATGATGCCAAGATTCTTTCGTCACAACTCAATCATCCTCTCCAGCTGACAACGCCCGACAACCCCCATCGCTTAAGTAATTTTGTGATAATGTTGCTGTGGGATGATCCTCTGTTAGGTTTATTTTACAATAGCGTTGCCGTTGATGCGACGACTCCTTCATGGCAAGAAATAGCTGTGCATTATCATCAACTTGCGGATAAATTGAGCGCATACAAAGACGATAGACGGGGAGGTGACACGCTGTATGTCTATCAAATGTGTTGTTTTTTAGCCCAGAAAGTTGCGTTGCAAAATGGTTTGCGACAAGCCTATCAGGATAAAGATAAAGCGGCACTGACAGAAGAATACAACAAGATAAAAGTTCTTCAAGAACAATTGGCTTGCGTACAAATTTTGTACAGAGAACAGTGGTACAGATCTTATAAACCCTTTGGTTTTGAGGTGACACAAGGCCGTTTTGCCGCTCTCAAGGAACGCTTCTACGAACTAGAAATGCGCTTGAGTGACTACCTCAACGGTAAGCTAGACATCATCGCCGAATGGGAAGAAACCGTGCCGCAAACGCCTGCGTCTTACCATCTTGCCCAGCAAGTGAATAGAAGTTATAGCGAATATTGGACACTGTGATTTATACGATATTTTCATAAAATGGTGGCACGATCTCAATGAAAAGATTATATTATTGAGAATGTATGTCCAGCAAGGGGAATTTTATGAAATATAAGCAGTTCTTATTTTTAGCGGTTATCAATTTGGCGAGCTG
>CAYRNA010000077.1:0-5830 GCA_964425555.1 uncultured Spirochaetales bacterium | reverse complement strand
CTTTTGTGTATAATAGATAGGTATGACATCAAGGGACTCGCCCTGTTATAGTTCCCTTATCATTTCCTTTTGTGTATAATTGGTATCAGCACAAAACCGAGAGCGTGTGTGTTATAGTTCCCTTATCATTTCCTTTTGTGTATAATAAACAAGCCGGTAATATACACGCCTTAAAAGTTATAGTTCCCTTATCATTTCCTTTTGTGTATAATTTTCAGTCTCTATTCTGTTGCTGAGGTAGAGTTATAGTTCCCTTATCATTTCCTTTTGTGTATAATACGATGGAGGACGCTATGAAAGTAACAGGTGTTATAGTTCCCTTATCATTTCCTTTTGTGTATAATTGGCATGGTAAATTCGAAAAGAGACCAGCTGTTATAGTTCCCTTATCATTTCCTTTTGTGTATAATTCACCTGAGGTAAGGGAAACTTTTGCTAGAGTTATAGTTCCCTTATCATTTCCTTTTGTGTATAATATAATTTTGTTTCTCGATCAGCTTGTGAAGGTTATAGTTCCCTTATCATTTCCTTTTGTGTATAATCCCCTCACAACCTTGCTGAGGGTGTGGATAGTTATAGTTCCCTTATCATTTCCTTTTGTGTATAATAAGACTTAATACTTTGATCAAAAGTCAGAGGTTATAGTTCCCTTATCATTTCCTTTTGTGTATAATTATGTACTTAAAGATGAAGACACAAGTGATGTTATAGTTCCCTTATCATTTCCTTTTGTGTATAATTGAGTGATGTAAGTGTACGGTTGTTCATGAGTTATAGTTCCCTTATCATTTCCTTTTGTGTATAATCTATAGCACCTACAATGAGGCTGACAACATGTTATAGTTCCCTTATCATTTCCTTTTGTGTATAATTATGATAATTGATCCAGGTGCGATTGACTTGTTATAGTTCCCTTATCATTTCCTTTTGTGTATAATCCTTTAAATCTCGCAAGACTTGCTCAGAATGTTATAGTTCCCTTATCATTTCCTTTTGTGTATAATAGGGTGCCCTTTAAAAGCACCCTATTGTCACTTGTAGAGCTATAAAAATGATGTTAGATGGTGTTTTTGATGTAGATACTCTCTATGAAAAATGAAAGTTTTTTGTGATAGAGAGTATCTATAAAGAAGGTTTTTACCTTTTTTAAAACAATAAAAGTTGTCGAGAAGTATGTTTTTTTTCTTGAATAGTGGGCTGACCGACAAGAAATTCCATGCGTGTAAATTGCTTTTCTGTCACTAACATGACCCTAACTTGACCGCTCGGAGGCAAAAAACCTTGTAAATTGCTCTTATGCCTTTGCGCAACTTCTAGGCTATGACACAACCTCGCATAAACCGAAAATTGTAACATGCTGTATCCGCTTTTTAGTAGATTATTTCTAAATTTTGCTGCATCGCTTCTTGCTTGCTGACTCGTGGTCGGTAAATCAAAAAATACTAAGACACGCATCCATTGTCCCCTTTTATTCATAAATTCTCTCCTTGAGAGAAGCCAAAAAGGGAAAATCTAACAATTGGCTATCGTCTTCCAAACAAGCTCGCTTCAACGATTGCACACTTTTTTCTATATGTTGCGATAAAGATAGACCCTTATTTGTTCCCTCTTCACTTACTATATCGATTTCTAGCATCTCCAAGATAATAGACTTTTCTTGTGTTCCAAGAAATTCATAATCTTTTAAGTAAGTCGCTATGTAAAAATCGGCGAAAGGTCTAAACGGTTCTATGATATCATCGGCAAGGTTAAAATGGTTCAAGTCGTTGCGGTGAAAGAGCCCAAGGCTGGGGATAAATCCCGTTGCGCTCAAGGCTTGAGCGATACGAGATCGTAAAATGGCATAGGCGTAGTTAAGGAATTGATTATGCAAATAGCTGTCGTCTCGTCTGCCGTGACCTTGCAATAGCCAATTAAAATAGACAGCCGCCGCGTGAGCTTCGTGCTGAGTCTTATCGCCTAGCTTGACTCCTTTGGCCAATTCCAACAAAAGAAGGTGTTTTGAACCGCTCAGGTATTCAAAGCACAGAGCTTGGTTTTTGATTTTGTACTGTATAATGCGCTGATGGCATCTTTTTTTGAAAGAATCAGACCACCGCACTTGATACCTATTAATTTTTGCCTGACGACTAAAAGGCAAAAAGGGCAGTTGCACGCCTACGGGCTTATGATCAGAGCCACAGACAAGCACCTCTATGCCATGTTCTGCCATCTGAGCCAGCGCAGAAGAGGTGATCACTATTTGCCCTGACTCTATAACAACGGTGGCAATATCTTCTAAAGGAATGGCCACCTTATCGTCTTGGGCAATCAGTAATTGCTTATTTTTAATACTCAACTTCCCTGGTTTAGAGAAATATAAGGTGTGAAAACTCATCCTTTTTGCTGAGGTTTGCTCAAGCTTTGTCTTTTTTCAGGAAGTGTCATAGGGAATTTTCTACCCAAGAGATCCACATGATATTTCTTGAATTCAACCACATTCATTTTTACTGAAATTCTTAAAGAGTTTGCTGTCTTATCGTTCTCTAAGCTAATAGCTCCTGTTGCTCGATCTGTTGTATTGTAATAACCTTCCGTCGTACTTCCGTCTTTTTTGCTTACTTTAATATAGTCATTGGTATAGAGAGAGCAATAAAATTCTTCTTCGTGGACGTTCTCCCATTCCGACTCATCCTTGCCCGCTGCAATTGCTTTGAGAGGGAGGTGTTCTTCTACCCTGTGTTTGGTATAAATGGGGATAGTGAAATAGGAGGTTTTGTCACCTTTCTGGCGTTTAAAAATATCTATTCGTATCATATCTCCATTGGCGGCGACCCCTTTGAGGACGGGAACTGCACCGCCGACTTTTTCTCGTACTTTAATGGAGTTGACTACAGGCGCGTTGTCTGGATTTTTAGAAGGCTTTTTAAAGGGCTGTTCAAATGCCTTCTTTGGGTCATTGTTGTATTCGGTTAATCTTTGTTTGAGTCCCTTGTATAAAGGAGTTTCTTCGCCAACGAAGTCAAAACGACCTGCCATAATCTCTAGATCTGCTAGTTTAATGTCTTGCAGACGTTTCTTTTTAAGGTAGATTGTTTGCTCTTTTTCTTCTACTGTGACGCTACCATCTTTGTGTGAGGTCTCTTCTTTTTCTTTGATATGACGTATGCCATAGATGGTTTCTTTGTGGGCAGCACCCTTTACTCCTCGTTGCGGTCTGCGTGAAATGAAGATGGGTTCTAGTGTATCTCCCTCATACTTACTATTACTTCCCAATATTTGTTGTGGATCATCGCTCAAAAACGCAATCACTTCGTCGCTAAATCCTTCCCATGGCTGTGATAATTGCTCTTTCAGTCTATTGCGGAGTCCTGAAGCTGTATTCTGTTGTTTGCGTGAGCGTGTAATAAGGTTGAGTTGAGACAAGCTTCCTGCCGCTATCACGACGGCGTCAAGGGCGTGGTTTCTTTCATTTTCTCGTACCTTTTTGTCCTTTGCTTCAGACTGGTCATTATGAGTATTCTCACGGTATTTATGGTGTTCTAAGCCCCACAGTTTACGCAAAGTTGCCGTCATTTGCCCCTTGACCGTCAACAAATTTCTTTTTTGACCTTTCTGAGCGGTGGCAACAAGGTGGTCATATTCATTTTCTAGCCAGCTCTGCACTAGTCGAGAAATGTAGCGCGTATCATTGATACGAGCCTCGGCGTTTTTTTCTTCATCCCAAACGGTGGTGAGCAATATTTTTTTCTTGTTTTGATCTCTCAAACAATTACAGCGAGCTTCAAAGGTTCTCCAGTTCTGAGAATTTTCATCACTACCAAAAAATTCAAAGGGCGTTTGATCTTTTTTTTCTCTATTACATTGCGTACAGCTAGCCGTTTTATTGGTTTGCCTATTGTCCAAACTTCTGGCATAGGGGAGGGTGTGTTCTATCTCTACCGCAGGCGCGCCTTTCGTGAAAAAAATCTGATTCAGGTCTCCCAAAGAATTGCCACAATAAAGGCATTTGCCATCTTGTTCTTTGTAAAAACGCCAAATTTGCGCTTCTCGTCCTACGGGAAAACGACCCATCTCATCCAAGAAATGATTATCGTCTATTCTTCGGCGAGCTTCATTTTGATCCATGACTTTTTTGTATTGATCTTTTTCTCGCTTATTTTTACTGAGATCTCGTGCGACTTCTAAGAAAACGGCCTTAGGCTCTCCAAATTCCTGATTAATCGCTTTGATTATTTTTCGTGTTTGTGTAAAGGCTCTAAAAACAGTGGGATTGGTGATGTTTTCTCTGTTGAGCTTGGCTAGAGCGTGATTATAGTTTTCGAGTTCGCACGCTTCGCTGTAAAATGCCCCTTCTTGAAGGTGAGGAATGAGTTTACGCATAGCGACAGTACCAAGGTGCATAAAATCCTTAGAGCTGATGCTTGCGAGTTTTATTAACAGTTCCTCATTTGGCGTAAACGAAAGATCGCTTAACTCTCTTAGTTTGCGCAGAGCTTCGTCTTCACGATAAAGAGAAAGCACTTGTATGATGCAGTCGAGATCATCGTTGGTGTACTCTATGTTGTTCTTTTTTAATGCCTGCTTTACGTCATACAAACTGCCTTGCTTGATAAAAACTTTGTCTTCAGGTTTGGGCATAGAGGCCAACAGTTTTTTGATTAATTTTTCAGAAAAATCAAATTCATCTTTGAGTTGTTCTTGCCTGTGCTTGTCGCTATTGCTATTGTCTTGATCTAAAATAGCGGTAATGCGAGGGATGATTGTTCTATCATCTTTTATTTTTTGATAGCTTTCTTTGTCTGTCTCATAAATGGTAGATGAAACATCACGGTAGCTCAAATGGTATTGCAGACCTTTGAAAATATATTCTTTTTCAATGCCTAGAAGCTTTCTAATGTCTTTGTATTTTACTTCTTTTTTCGCCAAGGCATAATTTACTATGCTCTCTTTTTGCTCCGACGATAAAGCTATTATTTGACCTCCATCGAGAAAGGAAAGGTTGTTTAACATCTGCCAAAGTCTAAACATAAAACCCGTATAAGATTCTTTTGCCGCTCGTTTTTCCGTCGGTTCTAGCGTACACTTTCCTAGCATTCGTTCTATCAGTTCTCCACCGTATGGGCTAGATCCACCAGGGCCTTGAGAAAAGTCTCTGCGTCTATTTAAGATGTCTACGATTTCTTTTTTAAATGTATCTTGGACAAAGGGATTTTCCCATTTTTTTTGTTTTTCGAAAAGGATTTCCAACTCATCTTGCAAGTCGTCTCGTCCGACGGTGAGCGTATACTGACCGTTGCTATTGCGAGTTTTCTTGCCTTGCAGAGCGTATTTTTGGTAAATCATTTCACCTATGGTGTGAACTTGGTCGTCTAATGCAGGAAGACTGACTAGCTCGTTGTGCATTTGGGCTATTCCTTCGAGTACTTGCCTCGTTTCTTTTGCCTTGTCATCTTCCGAGCTACTTTGAGCTGCTTTTAAGCCGTTTTTTTCTATAGCATTACTCTGATAGCCACGGTGTCCAACAATATGAAATAAGACTATAGCCCATTCTTGCGGAGTAAGCTTGCGTGTTAAGCCTTCCGCTCTCAGTTGCCACGGCGAAAGGGGATAGCGGAAGATGTTGTCGGGAGAATTGGCGTTGCTACTGCTCGCTTGTTTTTGCTCGGGTGAAATAATCTCGTAGGAAACGAGCAGTCTCAACAGATCCTTTTTGCGCAAACTTCGTCGTCTAATCGTTCTACGTTGTCCGCGTACTTCTTGTCTCTTAGAGGTGAGAGTCTCACCCGTCTTGGGAACTCTCGGCTCTTCAAACTTGCGGACACCGAGCTTGACGATCTTTTCTCGCTCT
>CAYRNA010000076.1:0-5897 GCA_964425555.1 uncultured Spirochaetales bacterium | reverse complement strand
CCTTGGGGTGGTCGCCGTAACGGTGGGGGAAGCCCCTTGTTTTAATGAATAACTTTGTTATTATTTTTTTTGTGGGAAGGGGTGAGAATTATTGGGAAAAGTTGTGGTTTTGCTTGCTATAGAAAGTTGTGTTGATTAATATGAATGTTCATGTTAGACTATAAATTTATTAAAAACAACGTGGATCTTGTCATTTTTTCGGCGAAAGAAAGAGGCATGGAATGCGATCCCGAGCTTGTCGTAAAGTTGTACGAAGAGCGTAATACGCTTTTGCGTGATTCGGAAAATATTGCCCAGCAACGCAACCAGATTGCTGCTGAGATGAAGGGCAAAATGGATAATGACAAGCGCCAAAGTCTGATTGCCTTGGGCAAAGAGTTGAAGGAAAAAAGTGCGGTTGCGGTGAGCGTGCTGGAAAAGCTGGAGGGCGAACTTTTAGCTGAAGCGCAACGCCTCCCCAATATCATTCATCCCGATGCGCCCAAGGGTAAAGAAGAGAAAGACAATACGCAGATCAAGCAGGTGGGGACGGTTCCTGAGTTTGATTTTGAGGCTCAAGATCATATTCAGATCATGGAAAAATTGGACTTGATCGATTTTGAACGCGCGGCTAAAGTGAGTGGCAGTAAGTTTTATTTTTTGAAGAATGAGGCGGTTTTGTTAGAGCTGGCTCTTTCTCGGTTTGCGCTAGATTATCTTATGAAAGAGGGCTTTACTCCTTATATTACGCCAGATTTAGCGAGAGAAGAAGTCCTCAATGGCATTGGTTTTAATCCCCGTGGCGAAGAATCCAATATTTACACGGTGGAAGGTACGGATCTGTGTTTGGTCGGTACGGCGGAGATTACGCTTGGTGGTTATCATGCGAATGAGTTTGTCGATTTGAGTGCTGGGCCTGTGTTAATGGCTGGTCTTTCGCACTGTTTCCGTAGAGAATCGGGTGCGGCAGGGCAATTTTCTAAGGGCCTGTATCGTGTGCATCAGTTTTCTAAGGTGGAAATGTTTGCCTATTGTAAGGCGGAAGATTCAGACGCTTTGCACGAAAAATTATTGTCTATAGAAGAGAGTATTTTCCAGCAGTTAGAAATTCCTTATCGTGTGGTCGATACTTGTGCGGGTGACCTTGGCGCTCCTGCTTATAGAAAATTTGATTTAGAAGCGTGGATGCCAGGTAGAGGCGAGACGGGAGATTGGGGCGAGGTTACGAGTGCCAGTAATTGCCGTGATTTTCAAGCAAGACGCTTGAATATTCGCTACAAAAATTATGAGGGCAATCAGATTGCGCACACTCTCAACGGTACGGCGATCGCTATTTCTCGAGCAATTGTAGCACTTTTAGAAGTACATCAGCAGAAAGATGGTTCAGTAAAAATTCCAGCCAAGCTTGTTCCATATCTTGGTTTCGACACAATAAATAGAAAAGCAAAATAGAAGGTCAACGTATATATGCCAAAGAAAGAAATTATCGAGTCTGAAGAATTGGTGAATGCTTTAACCGAAAAGGATAAGCAGAATATAGCGGAGTTGAAAAGCATTTACTACGAAGCGGGCGACGTTTTTAAACGCTGGCAAATGGACACGCAACCGCTGAATCAGAAGGGCCAAGAAGCGGTTCATTATTTTGATCTTTTGGGTAAAAAAATGAAAGGTTTTGTTGCGGATGAACCGAATCTGAACATTTTCCCTTTTGACGTTTCCAAGATGAATCAGTCAGAAGCTTCAAGGCTTGTTTACAAACTGCGTGATGCCAATACGCAATCCAACGAATTTATTTATTATATACAACGAGCTTATGAGCAACTGTTTCAGTTTGCTTTTAACAATGGTGATAATAATGCGAGACAGCACTGGTTGGTCAAAACACCTGTAACGGAACCTTTTCAGAATTACGCTTTGCATAAATTGCCCCAGATTGAACAAGATTTGGATAATACGGTGATGTGCGTGATGTTGCGTGCGGCCTTGTTGCCGTCTCTGATTTTGGGCAAGGAAATTGCGGAATATTCTAATTCGCAAAAATCACCGCCTTATGCTTTGTTCAAAATTAATAGAGATGAGAACAGAAGTCATAGCGATATGCGCTACATTCTCGACTTGGATAAATCATTTTTCAAGTTAGAAGATTTGGACGGTAAAGATCTTATTTTTGCTGATCCCATGAATGCGACGGGCGGTTCTTTGATCACTATTATTCGTTATTTGCTCAATAATGGTGTGAGGCCGAAATCGGTGAAGGTGTTCAATGTCATTTCGGCATTTGCAGGCGCATTACAAACGGTGCGAAGCTATTCTTTTGTTAAAACCTATACGCTGTGGATGGATCCTGTCTTGAATGAGCAGGCCTATATTTTGCCTGGCTTGGGCGATGCGGGCGACAGACTCAACGGCAAAGATACCGACGATCCTCGTAATATACTGCGATTAATGTCTCATTATGGCAAGCATTTAACCGATTTATACAGCTCGGAACTGGGCATGATAGAGAAGGCGATTTTTAGTTCTTAAGTAATAATAGATAACAAAAATAATAAACAGGGAGAAAAGAATGTCACAAACACACAAGGTTCTGATCAGCGATAATTTATCGCATAAAGCTGCGGATATTTTTAAGAAAAATGGCATAGAGGTTGATGTTAACACTGGCCTAAGTCCTGAAGAATTGGCGAAGATCATAGGAAATTATGACGGTCTCGCTATCAGAAGTGCCACCCATGTTGATGCGGCTTTGCTGTCACAAGCGCCCCGCCTCAAGGTCGTTGGTCGTGCAGGTATAGGCGTTGATAATGTCGATCTGGTTAAAGCTTCAGAGCATAATGTGTTGGTTCTCAACACTCCTTTTGGTAATTCTATTTCAACGGCAGAACACACTATTGCTATGCTGATGAGCTTGGCAAGACATATTCCGCAAGCGAGCGCTTCCACACAAGCGGGCAAGTGGGAAAAGAAGCTTTTTATGGGAACAGAAATAGCCGAAAAAACGCTGGGGCTGATAGGTATGGGCAATATTGGATCCATAGTTGCGGACAGAGCCCAAGGGCTGAAAATGAAAGTTGTTGCTTACGATCCGTTTCTGTCATCTGAAGTCGCCAACAAACTGAATATAGAAAAAGTAGAATTGAACGAGCTGTTAGAGCAAGCCGATTTTATCACGGTGCATACGCCTCTTATTAAAGAAACAAAGTACATACTCAATGCAAAAACCTTGGCTCAATGCAAGGCTGGCGTGCGCATAATCAATTGTGCTCGTGGCGGTATTGTCGAAGAAAAAGCCTTGCTCGATGCCTTGAATAGTGGTCATGTGGCTGGTGCTGCCTTGGATGTTTTTGAAGAAGAACCTGCTAAAAGCAATCCTCTGTTCGATCACAAAAATGTCATTTTTACACCGCACATTGCTGCATCAACAGCAGAGGCGCAAGAGAAAGTGGGACTGCAAGTTGCCGAACAAATTTCTGCCTACCTCAACGACGGTAAAATTATAAACCCTGTTAACACCATCAAATAATCAAGGAGTTCAACGATGAAACACGCACTTAATTTTTATGCAGGACCCTCCGTCCTACCAGTGGAAGTCTTAGAAGAAATTCAACAAGAGATGGTTGATTACCAGAACACAGGGCTTTCTTTGATTGAAACCAGTCACCGCTCGAAAGAATATGATGCCGTACACATGAGCGTCCTGTCTTCAATACGTGACTTGCTCGAAGTACCCGACAATTTCAAAATCCTCCTCCTTGGTGGCGGTGCGACCCTGCAATTTTCAATGATCCCCCTCAATTTTTTGTCACAAGGTCAGAGCTGTGATTTTACTCTCACGGGTGCATGGGCAAAGAAAGCTTATGAAGATGCGCAAAAAGTGGGCAAGGTCAATGTTTTATTTGATGGCAAAGAGCAAAAATATTGCACGTTGCCCAAGGCTTCAACGCTCAAACCTCACTCCGATTCAGCCTACCTTCATCTGACGTCCAATGAAACTATTGGCGGTGTTCAGTGGAAAGATTGGCCAGACACGCAAGACGTTCCGCTGGTATGCGACATGTCCAGCGATATTTTGAGCAAGCCCATTCCTGTGGACAAATTTAGCCTGATTTATGCGGGCGCACAGAAAAACTTAGGCCCCAGTGGTGCAACCATAGTCATTATTCGTGATGACATGTTGGCACGCTGCCCCGACAATATGACAGCCTACCTCGACTACAAAATTCATGCCGCCAAAGATTCGCTCTACAATACGCCCCCCGTATTTCCCATCTATGCGATGAGTAAAGTTTTGACGAAAGTCAAAAAAGACGGCGGTATGGCTGCAGTGGTCAAACGCAACCAAGAAAAAGCTGGCCTGCTCTACGATGCGATAGACAACAGCAAAGGATTTTACAGCAATCCTGTCGCCAAAGAATTTCGCTCTGAAATGAATGTTGTGTTCACGCTTCCTACGCCCGAACTAGAAAAAGCATTTATAGAAGAAGCGAAAACAAGCAAAAATATGTTTGGACTCAAAGGTCATAAAAGTGTTGGTGGTTGTCGAGCGTCCATCTATAATTCACTGAAAGTGGAATACGCTGCGATGTTAGCTGATTTTATGAAAGAGTTTCAACAAAAAAATAGCTAGAGGGGAATATTATGGCAACCGACGTAGAACAAAAATTAGAGCGTTGCGGTATCGCTATGCCCAACATACTCTTGCCCAATGCCACACTTGATTATGACAAATGGGCGATTATTGCCTGTGACCAGTATTCGGCCCAACCGCAATATTGGCAAAATATGCAGAATTTCGTCGATGGGCAAGCGTCCACGCTCAATCTCATTTTACCTGAATGCTATTTGGACGAAGCAGAAAAGCGCATTCCCGTCATCAACAAGACCATGCAAGATTATCTTGATAACGGTACTATGGCCGACCAAGGCAAGGGCTTTGTTTACCTTGATAGATCGACACCGTGGGCGCCTTCACGCAAAGGTCTCATAGTCTCGCTTGATTTAGAGCATTATGATTATCAGGCGGGAAGTACGCCTCAAATTAGACCGACCGAAGGAACCGTTTTGGAGCGTTTGCCGATTAGAGCCGATATCCGTAAAAATGCAGTGGTTGATTTGCCCCATATTCTGGTGCTTTTCGATGACAAAAAAGAGGCTCTTTTCAACTTGTTAGAGAGCAAAAGGCAAGCGATGAAAAAGCTGTATGACTTTGATCTAAACAGTAAAGCAGGGCATTTGACTGGATATTGGGTGAACGACGAAGAGATTCTTGCACAAATTGCGGATTGCTTTGAGGCACTCAATGCGCACAGCGATTTCCTTTTTGCAGTGGGCGATGGCAACCATTCTCTTGCGGCAGCCAAACAACTTTGGGAAGCGAAAAAGAAGCAAACAGGTGATATGAATCATCCCTCACGTTGGGTGCTGGTTGAGCTGGAAAATATACACGATGCTGGCGTTCATTTTCACCCCATACACCGTGTTTTATTTGATGTGAACCAGTCTGCTTTCTTGCAACAAATCGCTGATAATGCGGGCTTTTCTCTCAAAGAAGTCGCTAACGTCGAGCTTATGAACGATGAAATGACAAGGCAAGGCACGGATGATACCTATAGGGTGGGCGTGCAATGTCAGCAACAATTTTACATTCTGAGCATGCACAATGAAAATGTGTCTCTGTGCGTAGAGGCCTTGCATCATTTTCTTGACCCGTGGTTGCTACAAAATAAGGGCGTAGAGCTTGACTATATTCACGGCGAAGAACACCTTGCAGAATTGGCGCAACAGAAAGATTCGGTCGCTTTGTACTTGCCCACTCTGAGCAAAGATGGTTTCTTTAGCAGAATCAGCGAGTTTGGCACAACGCCACGCAAAACATTTTCTATAGGTGAAGCGGAAGAAAAACGTTTCTACTTAGAAGC
>CAYRNA010000075.1:0-5981 GCA_964425555.1 uncultured Spirochaetales bacterium | reverse complement strand
GCATAATCACCGATCACGCCCATTAACCAGCTAGAAAAGCTGATACCTGCGATACCAAAACAGGACATCAGAATAAAGATCAATGTGCTATCGTGGGCTTTTAGTACCTGCGCACACCACGCCTGCAAGATGGGCCAGAAGCACGCAACCGTTAATCCTGCGATAAATAGGGTACTTAAAACGGGAATCACACCCTGTAACTCTCTGATCAAGAGACTGATAATCAGCCCTAAGAGAGAGGAGCTAAAAACAAGAGTAAAGATACTAAATTTCGCCGTGAGGTAGCCGATGAGGTTACGCCCAACAAACATGCCAATGGCAAAAAGAGCGGTGGCTAAGCTACCAAAAAGAACCAAAGAGAGTCCTGAAATAGCGCTTAATTCTAGCTGAACATAGCTAGCCATCCAAAAGGTGTAAATCGCTTCGACAGAGCCACCCAGTAAAAGAAGGTAGGAGAAGAGCCAAAACTCCTTCCGCTTGAAAATGGTAAAACTACCGCTTAAAGGGTTTTTATCTATCTTTAATTTCGCCTTGTTGTTCAAGGAAAAGAAGAGAAAAGTCATACACAGAGAGATGAGTGACAAGGCCCTAAAAACCATTCGCCAATCGCCACCCTTTTCTAGATAGAATCCTGTCCCTATGACGGCAAAAACAACACCCAGAGAGTAAAAGCTATTGGTAATATTTAAGTAGCGGCTGGCTTCCTCGTCGTTAACTTTCTGGACAAGAGGGTTGAGAAGAGCCTCTATAAAGCCACTTCCTAGTCCAAAAAGGCAGATCGCGAGAATGAGGAAATGATAACTAGAGGCGTAACTGGCTAAAAACAGTCCCAAGGTCTGTCCAATGGCACCCAGTCTCACGCAAAAAATGAGATTAAAGTAGTAGGCGGAGAAACAGCTGACGAGGAGCATGAGAAAAATACTTATCCCCCACAGCCCCATGATACTACCCGCTTGGCTGAGAGTTAGCCCGAGCATCTTTTGAATGGGAACGAGGCACAGAGGGAAGGCGACGGCGCTAGAGGCGTAAGAGAAAAAACCAACACTACTGGCGATATTATAAAAATTCCTCTGATTTTTTGAGGGGAGCATAAAGTATTTATCCGTTTTGAAAGGGTGAAGCCAAGGTATTTTGATCAGAAAGCTTGTTTAAAAAAGAACAAAGCCTACCAGCAACCGTGTCTGCCGCCCATCATTCCGTAGCCACCAAAGCTGAACATAGAGATAAACATCATTAGAATGCCTACTATAATCAAGCCACCGATTATAATGCCTATCCACTTAAGAATGCGATTTTCATTGACCATTTTCTTTCTCCTATATTGTTTAGAGATCTCCTCTAATAAACACCTTATAATCTAAAGATAAAGAGTCTTTTTAGCTATCTTTTTGCATCACATATAACTGTATTTATACTTTTTTACATATTTATTGACATTATCAGATAAGCGTGTTATCATATTTCTTAGAATTTACAGATATTAAAGGGGAAATCTATGCAGCTAAAAAACTGGTCTTTTGAGGGCCTTAACAAAGACGGTCAAAAGTTTTCTTCAGACATCATTTTGCCCAACGATAGCGCTAGTATATTGCTAGAAAATGACCTTATCGCAGATCCTTATTACGCACAAAATGAACTTGATTGTCGCTGGATAGCTGAGCGAGAGTGGGTTTTGACGACGCAATTTGACATAGATTCTGCTCTTTTGGGCGGTACAAGTCAAACCATTCTTGATCTCAGTTGGTTGGATACGCATGCCAGTGTCTATCTGAACGACATTTTGGTTCAGACTTGCACCAACCTTTTCACACGCTACCTCGTGAATCTCAGCGCTCATTTACGCTCGGGAGAAAATGAACTCAAAATCATACTCCATCCCATCCTCGAATTAGTGCAAAAAAGAGCGAAATCTCTGCCCTTCCCCATACCCAGCACCATGGGCAACAACAATAAATTTGAGCACATGAACCTCGTCCGTAAAGTCCAGTGTCATGCTGGTTGGGACTGGGGAATCACGCTAATGGTTGCAGGAATTTATCAGGCACCTGAGCTTGTTACCGTCGACGGTTTACACTTGAGTTATCTGACGCACAGCCAACATTTTACAGACAAAGCATTCAAACAAGCCGAACTCACAGCCACCGCTCATGTTGAGGTTTTCCGTGCGGGAGAATACGAACTGTGCTTTGAATTTGCGGGCGAAGAGCAAACCCACATCGTTTCTCTAGAAGAGGGTGAGCAGACCGTTGAAGCTCACTTTCAAAAAAATGACGTGCAATTATGGTGGCCTGCCGGTCATGGTCACGCTCATTTATACCCTTTGCAAGTACGTTGCCACGAACAATCCTTAACACAAAAAATAGGTCTCAGGCACATCAAGTGGGACAATAGCCCCGACGACATAGGCAACGCCATGACTCTTATGGTCAATGGGCGAGCGATTTTTTGCAAGGGTGCGAACTGGATTCCTTGCGACGCCATGCCCAGCCGACAAATAGAGAAATACGACAACCTGCTTGATTCCGCTTTGGCGGCGAATATGAACATGGTACGCATCTGGGGTGGCGGGCAATACGAGCACGAACAATTTTATGCCTTGTGCGACGAAAAAGGGCTGCTCGTCTGGCAAGACATGATGTTTGCCTGCGCACTCTATCCCTCTGAACCCTGGTTTTTGGCAGAAGTGGGCGACGAAATCAAACATCAGATCAGACGGCTCAATCATCATCCCAGCATAGTCCTTTATTGCGGTGATAATGAGGTCGTGGGGGCCTTGGATTGGTATGAAGAGAGTCGCAAAAATAAGCAAAAATACACCGTCAATTACGATAGGCTCAACCGTCACATAGCCACAGAAATAGCACGATGGGACGAAAGTCGCAACTTCTGGCCCTCGTCGCCTTGCAACGGAGCCTTGGATTATGGCGACGGTTGGCACGACGATTCGAGCGGTGACATGCACTTTTGGGACGTTTGGCATTCGGGCGCATCCTTTGAAGCTTATCACAAAGTGAAACCCCGCTTTTGCTCAGAATTCGGCTTCCAGTCATTCTCCTCGCTTGCGACCGTCTCCACTTATTTACGCCCCGATCAATACAACATTTCGTCGCCCGATATGGAACATCACCAGAAAAACGCCCGTGGTAACTCCATCATCCTCGAAATGTTCAGTCGTTACTTCCGCATCCCTTCCTCTTTTCCGCAACAAATTTACCTCAGCCAGCTCCAGCAATCTCTCGCCATCAGCCTTGGGGTAGAATATTGGCGAACGACCATGCCCGTGTGCATGGGAACGGTTTATTGGCAGTTAAATGACAACTGGCCTGTCAGCTCGTGGTCTTCGCTCGAATACGGTGGTCGGTGGAAACAGCTCCATTATCATATCAAACGAGCCTATCACCCCGTTCTTGTCGCCGCTCATATCAAAGATGACACACTCGAAATGTGGCTGGTCAGCGATAAGCCAGCAACCACCGTTGCCGTAAAAGGCGGTCTGTACAACATGAAGGGAGAGCTTGTTTTACCCATAGAATCCCAGTGGTCCTTGGACGAAGCTGGCTCGAAATTGGTGCAAAGCTGGTCTTTCGCAGAGCTTGCTCATTTGGGCGAACAATTTCGTCAGGAACTTTTCCTCCATTATACTTACCAAGAAAACGGTCAATACATTGCGGAGAAAACCCTCTTTTTGAGTGAGCCGAAAAAATACGCTCTGCTCAATGCCGATGTCGAGACAGACCTCGAATATCAGCTCGACCTCGAAAATAAGTGCATAGTGTTAGTGGCGACAAAGCCTTTCTATTATTTATGGTTGGAGTGCGATTCTGCATCTTTGCGTTTTAGCGAAAACTCCATCACTCTTTTGCCTCATGTTGAAAAACGCATTTATTGGCAAGATAGCGAAGGGAATCACGAGAGCATTAAAAATAGTCTACGTTTTTACTATTTGAATAAAGAGTAAGAGCCGTTCGTATCGATGAGATAAATACTCACAAAAATTAAAATAGGAGAGAGATTTGATCAAGGTAATGACTTTTAATATTAGATGTGACAACCACGGAGACAGGCAAAAGCAAGGCGGTATAAATAGTTGGGAGAACAGACGTGCGTCGGTAAGAGATTTGTTATTGCAAGAATCCCCAGATTGTCTTGGTTTGCAAGAGGCTTATTATCATCAATATCAGTATCTGAACCAAACTCTTGAGAGTGAGTATTTTTCATCTTTTATAGGTAGAGATGATGGCAAAAAAGAAGGCGAAGGGAGTGTCATTTTTGTCAAAAAATCTCTTTTCAGCATTAAAGATGAAGATGTATTTTGGCTCTCTAGTCAGCCCTATACAGTAGGAAGCATTGCAACGGGAGCACAATTACCTCGAATTTGCTCCTATCTCTTACTTGAAACCCAAGATGGATTTTCATTTCTTTTTTTTAATACCCATTTTAGTCACGTCTCATCTTTAGCTCGATGTCATGCGGCTCAACTTATTTTAGATAAAAAGAAAGAACTCTTCGATGCTCTCCCATTTTTTCTTGTAGGAGATCTGAACGCACTTCAAGAGAGTGAAGAGATAAAAATTCTTGCCTCCAAATGCCGTGAAGGCCGTGAAATAGCATCTCAAAATCAGAAAAAACGAACTTTTAACGATTTCCAAGAGGGTGATCTTTGGAGTGAAGATCGAATCGATTATATTTTTTATTCAAACGATTTTAAAGCTGAGATTTATACTGTATGTGATGAGAAAAAAGCAAATCGATTTATCTCTGACCACGCAGGTGTAACGCTCAGTTGCTCTTACGATCAACCCTAGAAAAGCATTAAAAACAGTCTGTGTTTTTACTATTTGAATAAAGAGTAAGGGAGAGTTTCCTTTTCAAGGTTTTAAAGCGCTCATTGTCCATTGTGAAGGTACATCGCACCACTGCAATAGATGCGTATTAGAGAAGAGCAAGTATCAGACATTCACGATTCTTTAGCCTTCTATTTAAAATTTTCTTCAAGGTTATTAATAATTTCTGCAATAATATCTGAACTTAAACCATATACCATTGCATAATCCCGTTCATGCTGTTCAACTTCAAATCCTAGCTTTTGTAGGAAATCTTTTAGTTCCTGAGATTGTCCTTTAGAACGACCAAAATCAATGTTGTGATTCCCTGATTTTCTAGCGTTTATATAATAAGTTAAATCTGTTTTATCACTGAAGAAAGTTGGGCCGGAAGTTCTTACACTAGAACGTAATGAAACCTCAAGTTGTCCTGCAATCTCACCTAAAATCATTTGACAAAATTTTGTTTTTGAGTCATTTTCTTTCTGGATTATTTCTTTTGTATAACTGTCTGAATCATTAGCTATTTCAATTTTTCGTGCTTCCAATAACTCAAGTAGAGGAGTGATTCTTTCTACTAAATCGTCATCTTTATCATAAAACCACTCTCCCTCAACCCTATCTTGAGATAAAACATTATGTAATGCATATTCCAGTTTCTTGGCATCTTTGAATTTCCACGCTGCTAAACATTGGGCTTTTATGGGGGATTTTGTATTACTAATTTGTTGAAGTCTGGAAGACAATGTTGCACTCCCAGTACCTGTAATACCGATTTTTTTGTAGGGAATATCAATATGACCACCAATATCAATGTGTCTCATTATGTATAAAATTGCAGATGAATCATCTTCCATAATTACCTCTTCTACTTCAAATTTTTTAGTTATTGTTATGATCAAAAACGATATTTGTATGATACCGCGCTGACGATCGTTATCCGAAATGTTATGTCTCTAGGTACGGTTTAATCGACTGTTAGGTTTAGTTTCATTGGGTAATCTCGCCAAAATTACAGAATTATTTCCACCCACGGACTTATTAATAAAATCACTTATGATGCCTGTATCTATTTCGTTAGAACCTATCCATCCATTTTTAAACAACTCTACAAAAGTGGAATTGTTTAGATAGTGACTAATATTACTAAATGTTACA
>CAYRNA010000074.1:0-6193 GCA_964425555.1 uncultured Spirochaetales bacterium | reverse complement strand
CTCTTGCTCGTCGATGGAGTGAGCAAAGTTTCTGTCTGGGGTGAACCCAAAGAGATTATTTATGCCAACTTTCGCCGTGCCGACCTCATTGAAATAGGCATTAACGATGCGGTTTTTTCACAAATATTACAAAATCAAAATATTGTTGCAGATGCGGGTCGTGTCACTCTCGATAAAGAAAGTCTGCGTTTCAATCTGAGCGGCGGTTTCAGCTCCCTTGATTCCTTGCGAAATATCTATCTTACCGTGCCTTCTGGCACCAAAATACGTCTGGGCGACATTGCTGAATTCACCCGTGGTTATAGCGAGCCACCCAGTCGACTGATGTCTTTTAATGGCGGTAAGAGCATAGGTGTTGGAGTTTCCGTCGATACCACGCTCAATGTTGTTGCCATTGGCGAAGAGATAGACAAAACCGTCGATGCCGTGCTACAAGAAACCCCCATAGGCATGGAAATCAACAAGGTTTTTGATCAGCCCGGAACCGTTGAAAAAGCGGTGAGTGGTTTCATTCTCAGTCTGGTCGAATCGGTCTTGATAGTCACGCTGTTATTGCTTTTTTTCATGGGCGTGCAAAGCGGTGTCATTATTGGCATCATGCTGACGCTGATTGTGGCTTCGACCATCTTTTTCATGTACATTTTCAATATCACCCTCCAACGCATTTCCTTGGGAGCGCTCATCATCGCGATGGGTATGCTTGTCGACAATTCCATTGTTGTCACCGAAGGAATACTGGTCAGGCTGGATAAAGGCGAAAAAGGCAAGGACGCTGCGCTTGCCGTGCTGAAACAGACAACGTGGCCGCTTTTTGGTGCGACCCTTGTCGCTATTTTTGCCTTTGCGGCTGTGGGTTTATCCCCCGATTCAACGGGCGAATACACCAAAACACTCTTTTGGGTCATCATCATTTCGCTCATGCTCAGCTGGGTTTTTGCCATTACAATTAATCCGCTCATCTGCGTACAATTTATGCGCCCCACCAAAAAGAAAAAGAGCAAGAATGCGACTCAAGCAGATGACAGTTCTCAGAATCTCGAATGGTACCGCAAAGGTTTGACCTACTGCCTTGACCACAGCAAAGCGGTGACTCTCATCACCATAATTGCCCTTGTGTTGAGTCTTTTTGGCATGCGTTTTGTGTCAAAATCCTTCTTTCCCAACTCTTCGCAACCACAATTTACCATAGATTATTGGTTGCCCGAAGGAACGGATATAGAAACGACCTACGGCGATGTACGAAGCATTTCTCGCCTTCTACTCGACAAAGAACTTTTCCCCGAAATCAAAATGGTCACGGGCTTTGCTGGTGCAGGATCAGACAGATTCCAGCTCGCTTACGGCCCAGAAGATCCCACCGATCGCTACGGCATGCTCCTTGTCGAAGTCTACGACTATAGCACCATAGACGAACTGGCTCCTCGCATACAAAGCTATCTCGACGTACGCTACCTCGATGCTCTTGTGCAGGTGCTGAAATTCCAGCTTGGCCCAGGTGCAAAGGGAACTGTGCGTGCTCGTATTCAGGGCGATGATCCCGACGAACTGAGACGCATTGCCGCCGAGGTCAAGCAAATCTTTAATGAAAGCGGTAATGCCTACGCCATTCGTGACAATTGGGGCGAAAAGAGAAAGACTGTTCGAGTCAATATTGACGAAGCGGAAGCTCTGCAACTGGGTGTCAGCCGTAGCAAAATAGCGGACTCTTTGAAGCGAGGTTTTCAGGGCAAAAACATAGGGCTTTTCAGAGAGCGAGACCTTCTCATTCCCATTGTCAGTCAACCCGTGCTATCCGATAGAAGTGGCGTAGAAGCGCTCGCCAATATCTACGTGTTTAGCGAAATAAATGATGTCTACGTGCCTCTGGCGCAAATGGTCGACGGCGTTGACTTGTCGTGGCGTGATGCACATATCCAAAGACGAGACCGCAAACGCACCATAGAAATCATCGCCGATCCTCTTGAAGGACAACCTTCAGAATTATTCAACAGAGTAAGACCACAGGTCGAAGCCCTTGAACTTCCTGTAGGCTACACCTTGGAATGGGGCGGACAATACGAAGATTCTAACAATGCCCAAAAAGGCATACAAGGAACTTTCCCACTTGCGTTTATTGCCATGCTGGTGACCATCTTTGTACTATGGAACAGAATCAAACAGCCCATCATCATCTTTTTGTCCATTCCTTTGAGCATCATAGGCATGGTTTTAGGCCTGCTCATCACCAATTTGCCCTTTAGTTTTATGGCATTGATGGGAGTTCTCGCTCTCTTTGGCATGGTCATTAAAAATGCCATTGTCATGGTCGATGAAATAGACATTTACATTGCAAGAGGCGACGAACCTTATGGTGCCATCATCAACGCATCCATGTCACGTGTCAGACCCGTTTTGCTGACGGCTCTCTCGACCGTACTGGGAATGTTGCCGCTGGTTACAGATGCCTTTTTTCAGGGAATGGCGGTGACAATTATGTTTGGTTTGACCATAGCTTCGGGCATCACCTTGATTGTAACGCCCGTCCTTTATGCCCTCTTCTTTAAGATAAAGCCCACTAAAGATTAAGGCTAAAAAGCTCTCAAGAACCCTTTCTGTAGTCTGTGCAAATATTCTACAGAAAGGGACTGAGATGGGCGCATCAGACAGCATCACCTTCGCCATCTTAATAAAAGAGTCTATTTTCCTTGATTTTTACCTTGATCTTGCTGTAACATAAAGGTTATGAAAAACAGAATACCAACAAAGAAACGACGCTTAGTCACAGCTGCACTTCCCTACGTCAACAATGTTCCCCACCTCGGCAACCTTATACAGGTCTTATCCGCCGATGTTTTTGCACGTTTTTGCAGGCAATATGGCTTTGAAACGCTCTATATTTGCGGTACAGATGAATACGGCACAGCCACAGAAACCAAGGCCCTAGAACAAGGCGTTGGCCCCAAAGAATTGTGCGATAAGTTTCACGCCATACACAAAGATATTTACCAGTGGTTTTCCATAGATTTTGATTATTTTGGCCGAACCTCTGAGCCTAAACACACAGAGATTGTACAAGAGATGTACAAGCAAATTGAACACAATGCCTATATTGAACCTCAAGAATTTGAGCAACTCTATTGCTCTAGCTGTGAACGCTTTCTTGCGGATAGATTTGTCAAAGGCGAATGCCCTCATTGCCACTACACGGACGCTAAAGGTGATCAGTGTGACAATTGCGGTAAGTTGCTAGAACCCCAAGAACTCATTTCTCCTCAATGCTCTGTCTGCCAGTCAGAACCGCAAATGAAAAAAACAACTCATTTAGTCTTAGACCTAGAGACAGGTTCACTCGCTTTAGAAAGTTGGATGGAAGAGACCGCCAAACAAGGCTTTTGGACAAAGAACGCCCTGCAAGTCACACGTAGTTGGATACGTGACGGGCTGCAAAACAAGGTCATTACCCGTGACCTAAAATGGGGCGTACCCGTTCCTCGCAAAGGCTTTGAGGACAAGGTCTTTTATGTGTGGTTTGATGCCCCCATAGGCTATGTCAGCTTAACGGCATCCTATACAGATGATTGGCAAAGATGGTGGAAAAACTGCCAAGACGTCGAGCTCTATCAGTTTATTGGCAAAGACAACATTCCCTTTCATACCGTACTCTTTCCCTACACGCAACTGGCAACAGGCGCAAGCTGGACCATGCTTCACCACATGTCATCCAGCGAATACCTCAACTATGAAACGGGCAAATTCTCTAAGAGCAATGGCGTCGGTATTTTTGGCAACGACTGCCAAGAAACAGGCATACCTGCCGATGTATGGCGTTTTTACCTGTGCTACAACAGACCCGAATCCACAGACTATCAGTTCACTTGGCAAGACTTTCAAGACAGAACCAACCAAGAACTGATAGGCAACATAGGCAACCTCTTTAACAGAAACCTCACCTTTATCCAACGTCATTTTGACAACAAGATACCTTGTCGTGACACCAATGCCCCGCTCTCCCAGTTCTACCTAGAAGTGCAAACACAAATCCGTCACATCACCAACGACTTAAACCATGCCCGATTAAAGAAAGCCTTTAGAGCAATACTCGACCTAGGACATAAGGGCAATCAGGCCTTCCAACACGCCGAACCGTGGAGACTGTGCAAGGAAGACCCCGAACTCGCCAAGCCTATTTTAACCGATCTCAGCTACCTGCTGCGTGATCTTGCCATACTCCTTAAACCTTTCTTGCCAACCACAGCTACCAAAATGATGAGCATACTCGGTATAAAGAACGACACTTGGTCACAGCTCGGTGAGCAGGAAAATGATCTCGGCGAAATAGGGGAACTCAGTCTTTTGTTCAACAAATTAGAAGACGAAACAATAGAAAAGCTCAAAAGCCAATACTCTGGCAACCAGTCTGCCACCCTCTCTCCCACTCAACACGCTTTCACCAAACAAGTATTACTGAAAGTCGGCGTCATAGTAGAAGCGCAACAGCACCCCGAAGCAGAAAAGCTCCTCGTCTTTAAGATAGACGTTGGCGAAGCAGAATTGCGTACCGTCGTCAGTGGCCTAGTAGGTCATTACACCCCAGAAGAAATGCTACACAAACACATTATACTTGTCGCCAACCTCAAACCCGTCAAACTACGCAACATCGTCAGTAATGGTATGGTACTCACCGTCGAGAACAACGACGGACAACTAGAAGTACTGCAAGCCCCCGACACATTGGCGGGCAAAGTCGTACGCCTACAGGGCACAACAGGCATCAAGCCCAACGGTAAGATCATCAAGATAGACGTATTCTCCCCCTTTGAACTCAAAGTAGAAGATCACAACGCCAAGCTCGAAGACCTCGTCTTAGAAGTAGACGGCGTGCCCATCACAACACAAAATATAGCCGACGGAAACATCAGCTAGCATGTTAATTAAACCATGCCTCAATGATGCCACCGACCCCCTCATTACCACCAGCTCTTTCTTACAAAGTGAAAGCTGGGCACAGTTTAAAAGCGACTTTGGCTGGCAGTACGACGTCTTCCTCTTTCAAGAGAATGACCAACAGCCGTGGCAAAAAGTCATTATCTTATACAAAACAATCAAATCCCTGCGTCTCGCTTACCTCCCCTTCGCCACCAACTACCTTGAGCTACAACACAGCGAAACACAAGCCCGCCTCGACCAATTTGCCGCAGTCATCACCTCTGTATTACGCAAGAACACCTTTCTACTACGCTTTGACACCCCCTACCAAAACCAGTTTACCCTCCCGGAAAATACCCGTGCCAAACGCCTCTACCTTGCCACCAACACCTGGCGTTCTCTCGCTAACTTTAACATACAACCACAGGACACCGTCCTCTTAGACTTAGAGCAAAGCAACGAAGAGTTACTGGCACAAATGCACAAAAAATGCCGCTACAACATCAAACTCAGCCTTAAAAAAGGCGTCACCATAGAGCAAGTAGCCGCCACAGACGTCAAGCAATCATTACAGACGTGGTACAAACTCTACCAAGACACCGCCATACGAGACGGCATAGCCCTACACTCACTGAACTACTACCAGTCCCTCTTTGAACACGCCGCAACCAGCACAGAGATAGAGCTGAAACTCTACCTCGCACAATACGACAGCCAGACACTCGCAGGCATCATAGTCATCAACCACGGCAATACGTCCACCTACTTATTTGGTGCATCGGGCAATGAACACAGAGAAACCATGCCCACCTACGCCTTACAATGGCAAGCCATAACCGATGCCAAGGCCGCTGGCTACCTTCATTACGACTTCTACGGCATCCCCCCCAGCAAAGACGACACAGCCCACCCCATGCACGGGCTTTACCGCTTTAAGACAGGCTTTGGCGGAACCATCGTTCACACCGCAGGCCTACTCGACCTGCCTCTATCACCCCTTATTTACACCCTTTATCGCAGCGTAGAAAAGGCCCGTTACTTCTATTATAAGACCGTAAAAAAATGGTTTAAGAAGCACTAAATCAAACCTTCCAAGCCATCAACCTTTCCTAGCAAATTGTGCATACGAAACGAGAAGAAATTGTCTTCGGTATAGATAATATGATCCAGCAAAGGAATACCTATAAGATCTGCAATCTCCACAAATCGTGCCGTAATCGCCTTGTCCGCATCGCTGGGTTGCAGATTGCCACTGGGATGATTATGACAAATAAAAAACGACGACGCT
>CAYRNA010000073.1:0-6332 GCA_964425555.1 uncultured Spirochaetales bacterium | reverse complement strand
ATTTTATGAAATATAAGCAGTTCTTATTTTTAGCGGTTATCAATTTGGCGAGCTGTTCTCTCTTTGCTGATGAACCCGATTTTATCGCTATAGATAGATTTATGAGCTTTGCTAGAAGTGGCGGAATTACAGAAATGACTGCTTTCCTCGATAGTGGGCATAATATTGATGCACTGGATAGAGATGGGGTGAGTGCTTTATGGCACGCTGCCGATGCGAACAATCCCTTGTCCGTGAAATGGTTGCTCGAGCAAGGAGCTGACATCAATGCCTATCAGTCGACTACTGTCATAGATCCCACCGCTTTTCTCTTGGCTGGTGCACGAGGTTATGATGAGGTGTTGCGTGTGCTACTTCCTTATAAACCCGATATGAGCATAGTCAATCGCTACGGAGGCAACGCCCTCATTCCCGCCGCTGAAAAAGGTCATCTCTCAACGGTCAAATTGCTGTTAGAAGAGAGCGACGTCGACGTTAATTTAGTCAATAATCTCGGTTGGACAGCTCTGCTGGAAGTCGTCATACTCAATGAAGGCGAGTCGCCTTATCCTCAAATTGTTGAGCTTTTACTCAAGCATGGAGCGGATAAAAGCATTGCTGACCGAGAAGGTGTCACTGCCTTAGAGCATGCTCAGCGGAAAAAACAAACCGCGATAATTGCACTTTTGCGTTGAGCATTCGTAATATTTTCAGAAGCTAAGAGCTGGCCTGCCATTCGCCAATAAAAGAACAATGAGTGCAAGGCACGCAACCTATCGTTTTGGGCGTTTCTATGACGCTAATATCTATGATTTCGATAAAAGAATCGTGATCAAGAGCCACCAGCAAATATTTGCCATCAGGTGAAAGAGACATGTGGCGTGGTTCTTTATGCGTCAAAGGATGATGGGCAACGACTGTGGGGCCTGCGGCGGTTCTCTTGAAAATGCAAATATTGTTTTCACGGCCTCTGTTGGCGACAAAGCCGTAGTCAAGGCTGGGGTGAAGGATGATTTCAGAGCAGGTTTCTCTTTCTTGCGAATTGTGAGCCAGCGCAGAGACTTCTGCCTTAAAGTGAAGATCACAGTTTTCGTCTACGTCATAAAGCAAAATGTCAGAAGAAAGCTCGGTGCTGATATAGAGAAGAGAAGCTTGACGGTCAAAGGCCATGTGCCTAGGGCCAGATCCCGCAGGCGTCTTGAACATTGCGGGCTGACTCTGAGCCATGCGTGCAAGATTTTTATCTATGCGCCATCTATAAATGGTGTCATCGCCTAAATCACAAACAAACAAAAATCCGTCGAGGACAAGAGAGCAGTGAGGATGATGACTGTCTTGGCGAGAATGGGGGGTGAAGTTTTCGCCGAGGTGACCCAATAATATCGCTTCACTCAACACGCCCTCGTCGTCATAGCAAAAAGCGCTGACACCTTTGCCTAAATAGTCGCTGCAAAAAAGCAAGTTATTATGAGCGTCTAGGCTCAAGTGGCAAGGCGCCTGTCCTGCTGTGGCTTGCGTGCTGATGAGTTGCAGGTCTTCTTGTGCATGCAAATAGCTTGAAACGCTCGCCGCACTTTCTGTTTCGCTGACACAAAAGACTATGTTTTTGTTACGATCAGAAATGAGCCACGACGGATTAGGCGCCGTAGTGTGTTTTTTGACTATCTCTAGCTGACCGTCGTTAAATGTTGCTGTCGCAATAAATGTATCGTGGCTACCGATTAATAAGTGATTTTTTGTGTTCATTATTTTTTTCTCCCAGTTTTATTATTTATTTTTTCCAAAAAGAGGGAAAATACAAGAGATCTCATGGATTTTATGCGCAAGAAGAGATTTTAAAGCAATAGATTAAGGCATTGCTGAGAACGATGAGACATAATTGACCGTAAGCAAAATTTTGTTGTGTACAAAAAGAAAAATATACAGTATAATCTGATTACAACAGTGGTAAACTATATACATAATAGGAACAGAAGCAATGAATAGCATAGAGATGATAGGAATCTCAAAGAAATTTGGTGATTTTACCGCCAATGACAACATTGATTTTGCTTTAAAGAAAGGCGAAATTCATGCGCTTTTGGGCGAAAATGGTGCGGGAAAATCTACCTTAATGAACATTCTTTATGGTATTTTGCAACCCAATGCGGGCATTATAAAGGTCAATGGCGAAGAAGTCAAAATTACGTCTCCTACGGTTGCCATTGAGATGGGCATAGGCATGGTTCACCAGCATTTTATGCTCGTTGATGATTTCACCGTCACAGAAAATATCATGCTCGGCTATGAAATCAATAAATACGGCCTTTTGCAATATCAAGAAGCCAATGAAAAAATGCAAGCTCTGGCAAATCAATACGGTCTCAAGATTGATGTCACAGAAAAAGTCGAAAACTTAAGCGTTGGCGAACAGCAGAGAGTTGAAATACTGAAAGGGCTTTATCGTGAAGTGGATGTTCTCATTCTCGACGAACCAACGGCGGTACTGACCCCACAAGAAATAGATGATTTTCTCGCCATCATCAAAAAATTGAGTGAGGACGGCAAGAGTATTCTCATCATCACGCACAAACTCAAAGAGATTGCACACTGCGCGCAACGCCTCACCATTATTAGACGTGGCAAAAAGATAGGCGAAGTCAATGCGCAAGATGTCACCGAAGAAGAAATGGCGGAGCTGATGGTTGGTCGTCCTGTTTCGCTCAAAGTAGAAAAAGCAGACAATGCCGTTGGCGAAGTTGTTTTCGCCCTAGATAAGTTGCGTGTTAAAAATGTCAAAAATCATATTGCCGTCGATGATCTCAGCCTCGAATTACGCCGTGGTGAGATACTTGGGCTTGCGGGCGTTGATGGCAATGGTCAAAAAGAGTTGTTAGAAGCGATATCGGGCTTGTGCCGCTTTGAATCGGGTACGCTCAGCGTCGACGGTTATACACAAAAGAGTGTCACACCCAAATGGTTGACTGACCATGGCGTCGCCTCCATTCCCGAAGATAGGCAAAAACACGGTCTCGTCATGGAGTTTTCTGTGGCGGAAAACATGGTGTTGCAAACACATGAGAAATGGCCATTTGCAACGAAAAGGGGACTGATTCAGCCAGAACCCATTAGGGAATTTGCGGATGAATTGATAGAAAAGTTTGATGTCAGACCCCGCAAAAGTGATGCTCAGGTGAGCGGTCTTTCGGGCGGAAATCAGCAAAAGGTTATTTTGGCGCGTGAACTTTCTAACGATCCCGTGGTACTCATTGCCGCACAACCAACCCGTGGTCTTGATGTGGGAGCGATAGAATTTGTACACAAACAATTGGTGAAACGACGTAATGAAAACAAAGCGGTGCTGCTCATTTCTTCAGAATTGGATGAATTACTGAGTCTTTCGGATAGATTGGCTGTTTTGTATCAGGGCAAAATTCAGGGTTACGTGGAACCCAAAGAAGAAAATATTAGAGAGATTGGGTATTTGATGGCTGGTGGTAAAAAAGCATGAAAGAGAATATTGTTAAATTAAAATCAACACGCTTTGCCTTGTGGTCTCTGACCAAGGTAAACTGGAAAATTATTGCGGCTTTAGTGTTGGGATTTCTTATTGGTGGCTTGGTTTTATTGCTTGCAAACATCAATCCTTTTGAAGCCTACGGCCTGTTGTTTTCGCAAAGTTTAGGAAAATTGAGCTACATCACGCAAATGATCAATGCAGCAACACCGCTGATTCTGACGGGTCTGTCGGTGATGTTTGCATTTAGAACGGGCATGTTCAACATTGGTGCGGAAGGGCAGTTTATCATGGGTGGACTGGGCGCCGTTTTTGTGGGCTATTTCCTGCATTTACCGCTGTGGTTGCACGTGCCGTTGACCCTGCTTGCTGGCTGTCTTGCTGGAGGTGCGTGGGGCGCTATTGCTGGTTGGCTCAAAGTGCGCTTTTCTGTCAATGAAGTGATCAGCACTATTATGCTCAATTGGATTGCGCTCTTCATCAATAATTTTTTGGTGAAAAGCCCTTGGTTGCACAGACCTTCTAGCGAAAGTAGCTACAAAGTCTTGGATACCGCTCGCTTAGATTTGCTCAATCAATGGAAATTGAGTGAAGGCGGACGCGCTGTTCTAAAGGAACATCCTTTATTGAATGATTGGTTTCGTGCGGACATTAGTTTGGGCTTTATTATCACTCTTTTAATTGTGTGGTTGACCTACCATATTATTAACAAAACAACCTTGGGCTATAAGCTCAAAGCGGTTGGCTTTAACCAAGATGCGGCGGCGTTTGCAGGCATCAATATTAAACGAAACATGGTGTATTCCATTGCCATTGCGGGTGCTTTAGCCGGTTGTGCTTCCGCCATTCGAGTGATGGGAATTACTCAAGAAATTACGGTGCTTGGACTGATGGAAGGCAACGGTTTTGACGGCATAGCGGTTTCACTGATGGGTGGAAATACTGTCGTGGGGACGGTGTTCGCTGGCCTGCTTTTCGGTTTGTTAAAATACGGTGGTAGAAAGTTGCAAATACTGCAAGCCCCCAGCGAAATTATTAATATTATGGTGGGTGTGATTGTATTTTTCATCGCTATTCCGCAAGTGTTTTCAAAGAATAAATGGGGCAGACAGCTACAAAAAGTTTGCGCTGATCTGGTCGTGACTTTGACCGAGAAACAAGATTCTTTAAGTCGTAAACCACAGACAAAGGACGAAGAATAATGATTTTTGATAATATAGCTGTTATACTTTTTAATACTTTTGCCTATTCAACGCCTCTGATTCTGGCGGCACTGGGGGGACTCTTTTCAGAAAGAGCGGGTGTCATCAATATAGGTCTAGAAGGAATGATGACTCTGGGGGCGTTTATGGCTGTTGCCGTCACGTATTTTACGTCTAACCCATGGCTTGGTGCTTTAGCTGGAGTGCTTGCGAGCATGTTTTTAGGCTTACTCCATGGTCTTGCGTGTAATACCTTTAAGGCCAATCATATTATTTCTGGAATAGCGATTAACTTTTTAGGCCCTGGACTCGCGTTATTCATTAGTCGATTGTGGTTTAACGGCGCCACGCAAACAAAATCTCTGTCGCTGGAAAATAAATTACCCCGACCTTTTAACGAATTATTTTTACAAGAAGGCGGTCTTGATGGACAAAAAGGCTTGGGATTACTGCTAAATCAATATATTAGTTTTTATGTGGCACTTATTTTAGTTGTCATTATTTGGTTCATTTTTGCAAAAACAAGACTGGGTCTTCGCTTGCGTAGCGTCGGTGAAAATCCTGAAGCGGCGAATTCTGTGGGGATTAATGTCAACCGTTATCGTTATATTGCCGTGCTCACATCCGCCGCATTAGCGGGTTTAGCGGGAGCGAGCATGTCCACAGCTGTTGCCTCACAATTTCGTCCCACGCTCGTTTCTGGGCAAGGCTATATTGCCTTGGCGGCCATGATTTTTGGTAAATGGCGAGCTTTTAATGTACTGGGTGCGTGTTTATTTTTTGGTGGCGCACAGAGCATAGCCATTTTCTTGAGCAAATTTGACTTAGGGCATTATTCTTCTTTGCTGAGCATTATTCCTTATGCCATAACTCTGGTTGTGTTGGCAGGAGTTGTCGGCAAAGTGCTTCCGCCGAAGGCTGATGGGCGTAACTTTGATCTAAATGAATTATAAGAGGTGAGTATGAATTGTCTTTTTTGTGCGATGGTGGCTAATGAAATTCCCCATCATAAAATTTGGGAAGATGAGAAACATCTGGCGATTTTAACCATTTTCCCCAATACAGAAGGTTTTACGGTGGTTTTCCCCAAAAAACACTATGACAGTTATGCTTTTGAGCAAGACGATGAGGTCTTAATTGATTTGATGTTGGCGACAAAAGTAGTGGCTAAGATTTTGGACAAAGCCTTTGCTGATGTGGGGCGTACAGGTATGTTTTTTGAGGGATTTGGCGTCAATCATTTACACAGCAAACTGTCGCCCATGCACGGCACTGCCGATATGTCAGAATGGAAGCCGCTCAACAGTAAAATTAACACCTATTTTGATGCCTATCCAGGCTACCTTAGCTCACACGATGCTCCGCAAATGGATAATGACAAGCTGGCAGAGATTGCTGCAAAAATTATTCAAAGCCAGTCTGAGTAGAGCTTACTGACATCTTTTGTGCCCGTTTCTGAGACTAAGTGTCCCCGAAACGGCGAATCCAATTTGTAAGCGTTACAAGCTAAAATCACAGATGTGAGGCGCTTCCGCTGGTATCAGTACACAATTCAATACGGTAAACTTTAAGCCATTGAGTAAAGATAACATACATTTTTAGGTCTGTCAAGTTATTTCTAAATTGTCTTGACAGCATTTTGTTTGACAGGGAGA
>CAYRNA010000072.1:0-6588 GCA_964425555.1 uncultured Spirochaetales bacterium | reverse complement strand
ATTCTACCCTTTAAAACGGCGGTCAATTATACTCACCTGCCTTGGGTTATTTTCACAGATCCAGAAGTCGCTCACACGGGTTTGACTCAACAGGAGTCTGAGCAAAAATTTGGTGCGAAGAATATTTACGTTTATACGCTAAGATATGATGAATTTGACAGAGGCATGACCAGCGACGAAGAAGGCGTTATTAAGGTGATTTGCAACAAAAAAATGATCATTTTAGGTGCGCACGTCACAGGGCCTAGAGCAGGAGAAATCTTAAGCTCCCTGCAAATGTTAAAATCGCTTGATATCCCCATACACAAACTGCATAAGATTGTGTTGCCTTATCCTGTTTACTCTGATGCCATCAGAAAAATAGCGAAAAAGGCCGTTTTGGACAAATTATTTAATCACCCTGTGGTTAAGATATTCCTTCCAAAATAATATTAAAGAACTAATTGCTTTAATATATATTTTGCTTATAATCCATCTTGAAGATTACCATACCAAGTGTAATCCGCAAGATGAATAAGGAAATCGACAACTATGATTATGAACCTCTTTCAATTAGTTGGTGCTCTGGGAATCTTTCTTTTTGGCATGCACCTCATGACAGAAGGACTGCAACGCACCGCTGGTGACAAACTACAACAAATCTTAAATCACCTAACGGGTAATGTCTTCAAGGGCATTTTTACCGGTTTTTTCATCACCATTTTAGTGCAATCTTCTTCTGTAACTACGGTTATGACCATTGGCTTTGTCAATGCAGGCTTGCTCAACCTCGTTCAGTCTATTGGCGTCATCTTAGGTGCCAACATAGGTACAACCGTTACAAGCTGGATTGTCTCCCTCTTTGGTTTTAAGTTCAAAATAATCCACTACATTTGGCCTCTTTTGAGCGTTGCCGTTTTCTTATATTTCAATAAAAAAGAAAAATTCAGCGCTATAGGACAATTCTTATTAGGTTTCAGCTTCCTCTTTATGGGACTGGACTTTATCACAGACGCCATGCCCAATGTTGATGCGGCTATGCTACATCTTTTGGCCCCTTACACCGATCTTGGCTTTATTTCTATCTTGCTTTTTGTTATAGTCGGCGTCATTCTGACGACCATCTTGCATTCATCATCTGCGTCAACGACCCTTGTCTTGACATTGGCCCATACGGGAGTGATTACCTACCCCTTAGCCGTCGCCATGGTGCTGGGAAGCAATATAGGAACAACCATAGACGCCCTACTCGCATCTATCAATGGTACCTGTATCGCTAAACGAGCAGCCTACGTCCACTTACTTTTTAACGTGATAGGCTCCGTACTTGCGGTCATTTTATTCTATCCGTTCTTGGCCTTCATCGACCTTATCACTCCTGCAAACGTTGACATTACCTTTAAACTAGCCATTACGCACACCGCTTTTAATGTCATCAACACCATCATCTTCTTGCCTTTTATCAAACAACTCGCAAACCTTGTTACTCGCATTGTCCCCGATGATGCCCTAGAGGAAAACCACGATTACAGCATACCTTTTGTAGAAAGCGCCCACCAAGAATCCCCTCAATTATCGCTTATTAATGTTCGTGGTGAAATAAGTCATATGTCGCAAGTTGTCAAAGATATGTTCCAAGACGTTATGGAAGTGTTGCGCAGCGACAACGAAGACAGGTCTGAACGCATCAACAATATAAAAAATAATGAAAATTATACCGACCAAATGGAAGAAAAATTAGTACATTATTTAAGTGAGACAACACGCATGACTACCACAGAGAAACAGGCCCTGCAAATTAGCAGTTACATGCGTGTCCTCAATGAGTTTGAGCATTTAGGTGATAGTTGTATGAGTATTGCGATGTCTGCAAAAAGACGCTATGAAAAAGATATTCCTTTGCACGATGGAAGTAGAAAACAACTCCTCAAATATTCACAACTCGTAGAAGACTATCTTGGCTTTATTGCCATCAACAAAAACCTTAGCATGAATCAAGATGATTTAAAAAAAGCTTATCAATTTGAAGAAGAGATTAATGCAAAACGTAATGAATTAAAGAAAATTGCTCGTCACGCTATTCAAGATGGAGCCGATGTCAAAGGAGCGTTGCTCTTTATAGATATTGTACGACATTTAGAGAATATGGGTGACTATTGCCTAAATATTGTTCAGGCTCTTCACAGAGAAGCCAATTAATATTACAATATTAGAATACTAAGAACGAGGTGTATTATATGGGAATTTTAGATTCAAACAGTAAAATGGATCCAAACAAGATCCTTCCAATGACATACAAATGGGCTAGAAGCCATTATAAAGATGGCGTTGCGAACAACTGGGTTCCCGAAGAAATTCCCATGCAAGATGACATAGAGCAATGGAAATCCAATGCCGCATTAACCGACGAAGAAAGAAAAATGATATTGCTCAATATGGGTTTCTTTTCTACTGGTGAATCGCTGACGGCAAACAATATAGTCCTTGCCGTTTACGCTCACGTCCTCAATCCTGAATGCAGACAATACCTTCTCCGACAGGCTTTTGAAGAAGCCATACACACCGATACTTTTATTTATTGTTGCGATTCTTTGGGCCTTGATCCTGAAGAAATCTACCCCATGTACGAAACCGTGCCCGTCATTAAAGCCAAAGACGACTTTGTCATTAGCTTGACAACGAAACTCAACGACCCCAATTTCAAAATAGAAAACAAGCAAGACATACAAGATTTTGTCGAAGACTTGGTCGGCTTCTATATTATCATGGAAGGCATCTTTTTTTATGCGGGCTTTGCTATGATGCTAGCTCTCAAAAGAATGCGTAAAATGGTCGGTGTGGGTGAACAATTTGAATTTATCATGCGTGATGAAAGCTTGCACTTAGCCTTTGGAGTCGATCTGATTAACACCATCAAAGCAGAATACCCCGAAATATGGGACGAAGCCTTCCAGACAAAAGTCGTCGGCCTCATCAAAAAGGCCTGTGAGTTAGAAATCGCCTACGCCTACGAAGCCTGTCCCAACGGCATAGTGGGTATTAATGCGGAACAATTTGCTCGCTACATAGAATACATTGCCGATAGACGCCTTGAAACCATAGATCTACCCAAAATTTACAACTCCGAAAATCCTTTCCCATGGATGGCGCAAACAACAGACCTCTCCAAAGAAAAAAACTTCTTTGAAACAAGAGTTACCGAATACCAACAAGCCGGCTCCCTCGATTGGGACTAATAAAAGAAAGTAGTGAGTATGAACAAGAGTTATTTATTTACATCTGAAAGCGTTTCAGAAGGGCATCCCGACAAGATCTGTGATCAAATCAGTGATGCCATTTTAGATGAAGCGCTGCGACAAGATCCCGAATCACGTGTTGCTTGCGAAACCTATATTTCAACAGGCTTCGTACTCGTTGGTGGAGAAATTACCACCAAAGGCTATATCGATACAGAAAAAATTGTCCGCACCACACTCGCAGACATCGGCTATACCAGCGCCGAATACGGCATAGATTCTCGATCCTGTGGCATACTCACACTCATCAAACCCCAGTCCGAAGACATTTCGCAAGGAGTGACCGTGGGCGAAGGTTTGCACAAAGAGCAGGGTGCAGGCGATCAAGGCATGATGTTTGGCTATGCCTGTGATGAAACAGAAAACTTCATGCCCTTGCCCATAGAGTTAGCCCACAACTTGGTCTACGAAGCCGCACAAGCACGCAAATCCAACGAATTCCCTTTTTTACGGCCTGACTCCAAATGTCAAGTTACCGTAAGGTATGAAGACGGCGAAGTGAAAGACGTAGACACCATTGTGTTTTCACACCAACACGATCCCGTTGACCACGAAGTCCTCAGTCAGGCATTACACACTATTATCAACCGTGTCATTCCTAGCAAATGGCTCAACCACGACACCGCTTACTACCTCAACCCAACGGGTCGTTTCATCAAAGGTGGCCCCGAAGCCGATGTTGGTCTCACAGGTCGCAAAATCATTGTTGACACTTATGGTGGAATAGCAGCTCACGGTGGTGGCGCTTTCTCAGGAAAAGACCCCTCTAAAGTCGACAGATCGGGTGCTTATATGGCTCGATACTTGGCAAAGCATGTTGTTGCCGCAGGATTTGCGAAAAAAGCACAGGTTCAACTTTCCTATGCCATTGGTGTAGCCCACCCTATCTCTGTTAATATTGATACATTTTCTACCGCAACCGTCGATGAAAGACTCTTAGAGCAAGGTTTAAATCATATTTTCGATCTGAGCCCTGCTGGCATTGTCAACGAATTTCAACTCAAGCGTCCCATCTATAAGCAGACCGCCAGTTATGGACATTTTGGCAAAGCTGATTATCCATGGGAACAACTCAAACGTCTCGATGAATTTAAACAATGGATAGCAAACCAATAATTTATGATTTTATCTGATCAGCACATGCACAGCTTTTTTTCCCCCGATTCTCAATCGGATTTGACACAAATTGCGGAAAAAGCTATTTCTTTGGGCCTCAAGGAAATTACCATTACGGATCATTATGAACTAGAAGCCGACGGCTTGAGTCTTTCCACACCCGATTCCATAGAGACCTATGTCAACGCCGTCTTAGATCTACAGACAAAATACAAAAATCAGCTTGCTATTCATTTAGGTGCCGAGCTCGGTTTGCAAGAAAATCGAGACTTCACCAGCCTGCTCAAAGACTACCCTTTTGACTTTTTCTTGGGCTCAATACACCGCATTAACAACATAGGTGTCAGCAGAAAAGAATTTTGGCAAGGACGCAGTGAGGCTGAAACCTATCATGATTTTTTCCAGCAAGAAAATCGCTATTTTGCACAAAATAAACTTTTTAATGTCGCTGGTCATATAGATTATATTACACGCTATCCTTATCGTTGGATAGAAGACGTCAAAGGTCTCGACTTAGACGCACACTGGGAAGAGATTACAGCCATTCTGACCACCTTAATTTCAAACAACAAAGGCATAGAAATTAACACCTCGGGATTCCGATATAACGAAAACCGCGTATACCCCCACACCAAAATTTTAAAACTATATAAAAAACTTGGTGGAGAAATTTTGACTATTGGCTCTGATGCACATACAATAGAAGATACAGCAACACAATTCAACTATGCAGAACATTGCGCCAAAGAAGGTGGATTTGACTATTATACAACCTTTAAACAACAAAAACCTTCTTGGCATAAATTTTAACCTTTTCGTAACAAATCTAAATATATTAAAAAGCAAGATGGAGCATCTATGAAATTTTTAAGTTTTATTATTGTCTTAATGAGCCTAGTCTCAACAATAAGTGCCGCTACAACGGTCAAATTAGCCACCATTATCCCCATAGATTCTGCTTGGGATAAGTACCTCCATGAAATGGGTGCAGAATGGGAAAAAATTACCGATGGCGAAGTCAAGCTTGAAATTTACTCTGGAGGCTTACAAGGTAGCGAAACAGAGTATCTTAGAAAGATGCGTATAGGTCAGCTCGATGCGGCCATACTCAGCCCTTTTGCTATGAATACCATAGACCCTGAGACCTTTGTTTTCAGCGTCCCCTTCCTTTTCTCTGATGACCAACAAGTGTCCTATGTACTAGAAAAAATGAATGCGCAGTTTAATGAAAGCTTTAAACGTAAAGGCTTTGTACTCATGGGCATGGTTCAATCAGGCTGGATCAATATGTTTACCACCGAAAAAGTTGTCACAGGGCAAGACATGGCAAAGAAAAAACTCGCCATCTCGCCCAGTGCCTCTAAAATGGGTTCAAGCTTTTCAAGATCTAATGTTGAGATTGTCTATGTTGCTACAGATGAAGTTCTCACAGCTGGACAAACAGGTAAAGTAAACGCCTTTGCTTTACCCAGTGCCTTAGGCGCAAGTTTTCAGGTTTTTACTATCGCAAAATATCTCAATACGGTAAAAATAGCCCCCTTGATAGGTGGCTTCATTATATCAAAACGTACTTGGGACAAGATTCCTGCCAAATATCATGTCCAACTTAAGCAATCAGTAAAACGTATAGAGGCAAGATTTGCCGCAGAATATTCTAAAATAGAGCTAGAATTGCTCGATTTTATGACTTCCCTCGGAGGTGTGACGGTAACAAACCCTACTCAAGCAGAAATTGATACTTGGGTCAAAGCCTTTTATCACCCTGCTGACATTGTGGGTAAAAATAAAGCCATCACTCAAGCAACATTTGACGCTGCCAACAAAGCCATAGGCGAATACCGCCTACAAAAAGAATAAGTTTTATGATAAAGTCTTTTCCCAAAACAATATCAAATATTGAAAAAAGTATTACTGACCTTCTTTTGATATTACTCGCGGTATTGGCGTTTATTCTCTTTTTACAAACAGCCCTGTTTTCTCGAACGCCACTGATTCCGCAGGGAAGTCTTTATATATCCCATATATTGCTCTGGCTGGTAATGTTCAGTTCCATGTATGCCTCAAAAGAAGACAAGCATTTAGTCATCATTGACCTTAAAACTATTTTACCAACCCCTTTTAAAAAAATTGCCCATCTCGGCATGGGGCTATTAAGTACAGCTGTATTATTTGCGGTTGCCATTTCAACCATATTTTT
>CAYRNA010000071.1:3698-6830 GCA_964425555.1 uncultured Spirochaetales bacterium | reverse complement strand
AATAAATATGATTGTCAGTAGCGCCAAAGAAGCCGCAGAATATTATCAGCAATTATTCTCAGCAGAGCTTGTCTTTGTGACTGATTTAGACCAAGGTCAAAATGAAGCCGTGCTAAGACTTGCGGGTTTAGATATTCGAGTTTTAGATAAAAATGAAGAATATGGTTTGAACCCTCCTCAAGGAAACCAAATACCTTCTCTTGGACTTAATTTGATTGTTGACGATTTGGAAGAGACATTTGAAAAAGCAATCTCCATGGGAGTACAAGTTGTGCAACCAATGACAGATTTCCCCGCAAACGAATTTCGGAAAACTCCTGCTAAAAATGGTGTCATTGTTGATAAATTTCTTCACTCTTGGGTATTAAATCAGCGTTATTGAAACAGTAAAATTGCTACACAGAAATAAAATATCCTGATGTAGATTTATGATAAGTCTTCTCTTTGAGAAAACTACTTATCCCAATAAAAGTATTTTATTCTTGACAGCGTTTTTTTTATGTGATACAATTATATATAAAAACGCTGTTTCGCAATACGGAATAAAATTTCATTGAGCGAAACTAGCCTCAACTATTATTCGGGGGGTAAGTCTCAATGGCATTAAAACAAGGCAAACAGTGGGAATTTGGCGTACTCCTCATCATTCCTATCTTATTTTTCATTATATTTCACTACATTCCCATGTACGGCGTCATCATAGCCTTTAAGGATTTTTCACCCGCAAGAGGAATTTTAGGAAGCGATTGGGTTGGCTTTTATCAGTTCAAATCTTTCTTTGAATCATTTCAGTTTAAACGTGTTATAAGCAACACTCTCACCCTCAGTTTCCTCAATCTTGCCACTTTCCCCATACCTATTATTTTGGCTCTTCTTTTAAACCAAGCCAAATCAAAACTTTTCAAAAAAACAACACAAATTATCACCTATGCGCCCCATTTTATTTCAATGGTCGTATTAGCGGGAATCGTGGTTATTTTACTTTCTCCAGAGACAGGCTTGATCAATGTTTTGCTCAAAAAACTGGGTAAAGAATCTATCTTTTTTATGGGAGATCCCGCCCTCTTTAAGGGAGTTTTCACCGTCTCTGGAATATGGCAAGAAACGGGTTGGGGTACGGTTATTTACCTCGCCGCTTTAGCCGCCATTGATCCAGCACTCTACGAAGCTGGTCGCATTGAGGGCGCTGGACGAGGGGCATTGATCCGTTATATTGATATTCCCTCTTTAATGCCCACGGTTCTTATTCTATTAATTTTGCGCCTCGGTCGTATTATGGATGTTGCTTTCCAAAAAGCCTACCTCCTCCAAAACAGCCTCAACATCCCTGGTTCTGAAACAATACAGACTTATGCTTACAAAACGGGTTTAATACAAAATGATTTTAGCTATTCAACCGCAATTTCACTTTTCAATACAAGCATCAATATTCTGTTGCTGATCTTTGCCAATAAAATGTCAAAAAAAATTACAAAAACAAGTTTATGGTAGGCTCTATATGAAAAGTTTTTTTAACAACAAGAACGATAGAATTTTCAATTTTTTCAACTATTTCTTTTTGACTTTAGTCATCATTTTAACAATATATCCCCTCTACTTTGTCATAATTGCGTCAATATCAGATCCCGATGCGGTCAATTCTGGTGCTGTCATTTGGCGTCCTCTTGGCCTCACACTAGAAGGCTACAACGCTCTGTTTAAAGAAAATGCCATCTGGATTGGCTACAGAAATACAATTGGCTACACCGTGATAGGAACCATAGTCAATGTAATATTAACCATGATGATAGCTTATCCACTTGCTTCAAAACAGTTTAAATACAGACATATCGTCATGATTTTTTTAATTATCACCATGTATTTTAGAGGGGGCATTATCCCCACCTACCTCGTTGTCAAAAATTTAGGCCTGTTAGATACGTGGCCTGTGATGATTTTGGTTGGAGCGATAGGCGTATTCAATGTTATTATTGCACGAACCTTTATCCAAAATTCTATCCCAGAAGAGCTTTACGAAGCCGCTGTCATGGATGGCTGTGGGCCTATTTACTACTTTATCAAAGTGGTATTTCCCCTCTCAAAAGCCTTACTCGCGGTGTTGTCCCTCTACTATGGAGTCGCTCATTGGAATGAATTCTTCAAGGGTCTTATCTATATCAGAAACGCAGACCTCTATCCTTTGCAATTAGTTTTAAGAGAGATTCTACTGCAAAATGAAATTACCCTTGACCAAGTTGCTCCTGATGAGGCTTTGGCGGCAAAAGAAGAACTGGCTAACCTTATTCGCTACGGCGTCATCGTTCTCGCTTCACTTCCTATGCTCGTCTTCTACCCCTTTATTCAAAAATATTTTGTGAAAGGGGCAACCATAGGCTCTGTAAAAGGTTAATCATGCACTTAAAAAACAAAACACGCCAATGGATTACGACAGAAACCCTCTTATCAATAGACAATTTCAAAGAGAGCGATCTCCAGCTTTTCTCTTTGGAAGGAAAGGCCGAACTAAAGGTGAATCGAGGCGCTCTGAGAATGACCTCGCAAGCCTCCGCAGATCCCAATGAACAGCTGAATACGGTTTTGTGGTGCAAAGAAAAATTTCCCGACAACATTGCTATTTCATGGGACTTCAAAGCTATTTCTGAACCGGGACTTGCTATTATTTTCTTTGCGGCACTCGGACAAAACGGACAAAGCATTTTTAATAACGACTTAATAAAAAGAACAGGAATTTACAAAGAATACCATCACGGAGACATCAATGCCTACCATATTTCCTATTTTAGAAGACGCTACCCCGACGAGAAGGCTTTTCATACCTGCAACCTCAGAAAAAGCTATGGCTTTCACCTTGTAGCTCAAGGAGCAGATCCGCTTCCTTCCTCTCAATTGCAAGAAAAATTTTATAGAATCAAGGTCATTAAATACGGCGATCTTATACAATTTTACATAGAAAATTTGCTCTTATTTGAATGGCATGATGACGAAGAATTCGGCTCTTTTCTCCAAGAAGGTTATATTGGTTTTAGGCAAATGTCTCCCCTTTGCGCCGAGTACAAAAACCTAAAAGTTGAAAAGCTTATATTAGATGAAAAATAGTTCAACACTTTTTAACTAAGGTAAAAAAACAATAAA
>CAYRNA010000071.1:0-3598 GCA_964425555.1 uncultured Spirochaetales bacterium | reverse complement strand
TATATTAGATGAAAAATAGTTCAACACTTTTTAACTAAGGTAAAAAAACAATAAATATAAAGGAGTTTACAGCATCAAAAAGAAGTTACACTAGTGTAATTTTGCACTATTATTTTCATCCTATTCAAAAAATAAACACCAAGGAGTCTGAAATATGAAAAATACAATTATATTAACATTATTTTGTACACTGCTACTTGCATCCTGTGCAAAAAAAGAAGAAAGCGTAGCAACACTACAGGGATTTAATAAAACAGGATATCCCATCGTCGATGAGACCTATGAATTCACTGCTGTTGTGAAGAAAAAAGCCGTTGAAACAATTCCTCATTCGCAATTGTGGGCCTTTCAAGAAATGGAAAAAAAGACCAATGTTCATGTTAACTTTGAAGAGTTTTCAGAAGCAAGTTGGAAAGAACAAAAGCCTCTCATTTTGGCCAGTAACGATTTGCCCGATGTATTTTGGGGTGACTGGATACTTGAAAATTTAGAGATCAATGATCTTGCAAAAGATGGCGTACTCTTACCCGTTCAAGATCTTATTGAAGACTACATGCCTAATTTAAAAGCTATTTTAGATGACAACCCAGAGTATAGAAAATCCATTACAGCCCCCGATGGCAGTATTTATGGCTTCCCTTCCATTGAAGAAGGTCTTGTTGGACGCATTGGCGGAAAGCTGTTAATCAACATGCAATGGCTTGATACGCTAGGACTAGAAGTTCCGACAACAACGGATGAATTAAAAGACGTTCTACGAGCTTTCAAAACTCAAGATCCCAATGGCAACGGTCAAGCCGATGAAATCCCTTTGAGTTTTCAACAGTTTGCTGGAAACAATGGTCTTCCCAATCTCTTTGGTATGTTTGGTCTACCCATGCCCGATCAGCATGTCACTATTTTAGTTGAAGACGGAAAAGTCAAACTAGGCGCCCTTGATCCCCGCTACAAAGAAGCCATTGTCTTTTTTAATGAGCTTATGCAAGAAGGCTTGATGGACAGAGAAGTGTTTGTTCAAGATGCCAACGCTTACAAAGCAAAACTTAGAGAAGGAAGAGTGGGACTTTTTGTTGGCTGGAGTCGAACGTGGGCTTTTGGCGAAAACAACACAGCTTATCAGCCCATCTATCCCCCTATGTATGATGGCAGAAAACCTCTGTGGACAGAAAGAAACCTCGGCGAAACAAGACCTATTGTTGCCATGGGAATTACCACGCAAGCCCAAAATGTCGAAGTTATTGCTCGCTGGGCCGACGAACTTTATGATCAACTATGGGCTCTGCAAATGAAAAATGGCCCCATAGGTGAAGTCTTACTACCCATAGAAGGTGGGAAATATGAATTTGCCGAGGGCATTGTCGCTTCACAAGAAAAGTTGAAATACGTCCCTTATTTTGGTGTCCAAGGCGTTTTACGTGAGACTGGAGCCCTTATCGTGCCTAAGGTCGACCCTTCTATAGAAGTAGGATCAGATTTAGATGAGTTTTATCTCCCCATTGTGACCCCTTCAAAGTACAAAATCGTTCTTTTTACGGATGAAGAGGCCAGAAAAATTGATAAGATTAAAAGAGATTTCAAAACCTTTTATCAGGAAAAAACTGCTCAGTGGATTCAAAATGGTGGAATTGAAGAAGAGTGGGATTCCTATCTTCAACAGATGGATACGATTGGAGTACAAGACGCTATTGTCGCTTACCAAGAAGCCTATGACAGACTGCAATAATTTCTGTAAATAGGCATAAATTAAGCTTTCCTTGATACCTATCTCATTTATCAGGGAAAGCTTATTTATAAAAAAGGATTGGAATAACCGACACTATTCAAACAGCTGTCTATCACCGCCTTTCAAATTGATTTCATCGCCATATTCTAGCTCAAACGCAACCAAGTAAACACGCCATCTGACATCTCGTTGTAACTTTTCGTACATCACCGCCAAAGCTTCACTGCGTATAGTCGCATACTCTTTTTTCGCAAACAAATTAGTGAGCTGACCGTCACTGCACAAATACAATTCGTCTTGCGCACTCGTGGTGTTGTAGGTATAAAAATAATCTTGTTTGTCGCTCGCCGTGAAAACCGTCCCTATGGTTGGATTAGGCACAACGTGATTCCACACATCAAATAAAATCGGCTTACTCTCCTCCCGCGCTTGCTTTAACAGAAGTTGCAAATCACAGCCATCTCTGTACTCATTGTCCCTGATTCCCGCAAGGTTGAGCACGGTCGTCGCAATATCTAACAGGCTCGCATTGGTGTTGCATTTTTGCCCCCGATGCTCTTTCCATTGTCCTTCATCCGATTTCACAATCAAAGGAACACGCATCACTTGCGGATTGAGATAAGCGCCCTTGTCTACGAGGGCTTTCTTCATATTCATTTCGCCATGATCCGCTATGTACAGAATGGAACTGTCTTTATACAAACCTTTTTCCTCCAAATAATCGAGCAGTTCGCCGACCATTTTATCCAAAGATTCTACCTGTATAATGTTGGCGACCAGATAATCCAAGCCCGTTTTTTTGTCGTAAACTTGCCAATTTTTTCTATACATTTGGTACACACGTGGTTCGTCGGCATCGGCGATGAAATCATTCTCGCAAAGATCCAAATAATTTTGAGGAAGTTTAATACTCTGACGCAATTCTTTCTCGCGCTCTTCGTAGCCCCCCGGAATGGCAAAAGGTTGGTGAGGCCCAAAAAATTCGAGCTGTAAATAAAGAGGCTTGGACGTCTGATTTTTTTGCTGTTGAGCAAGGTAACTATCTATTGTTTTTTTGGCTTGCTGAACTAAGAAAGCAGGATAGGTCGCTTCTTCGGGAAAAGGTTTACCGTTTTGATCTTGCAACCAGCCGCCATAATTATTGCCCGCTTTACCGTCACGAGATCTGCCCATAATTTCGTGTTTAAAACTATAGGTCGTTAAATTTTTCTCTCGTAAAAATTCCAAATAGCTATCATCATCATACCATGGTGGCGACCATCTGTGCCATGGACTATCGTTTTCACTGAATGTCTCGATAAACTGTTTCACGCCCACGTGGGACTTGCCAATATGGCGCGTATGATAGCCTGCTGCCTTTAAATAACTTGGGAAGATGACGTCGGATTCGTGTAATTCTGTCGCATGTCCATCATGAGCCCGCTCGCTATTTCCCGTAATATAGGGATGACGTCCCGTCAAATAGGCCGCCCGTGAAGGCCCGCACAAGGGTGAAGCACACCAGCCTTGCGTAAACGTGACGCCTTCGGCCTGCAATCTTGCAATGTTGGGCGTCAGAATAGGAGGTTTGTCGAGGTCTTCGTTAAAAAATTCTGGTGGCACCATGTCCATAGAAATGAGTACGATGTTTTTTTGCGTTGCACCTTTGTCGACAGTAAATTGCCCACTGCGTGTCAGTTGGTTTAAAAAGTTCATAAGATTTCCCTCCTCTGAGGCTTTAATTTTTGTTTCAAGCTTATCTTCATTATGATAAATAATACTCTATTTGAACTTTAATAGCAAGAAAAAAACACAGACAATTATTCCTTATAACGGAACGCGGTTTTTTAGAAAGAAAAAAGTTGACAAATTTCTTTCCTCGTGTTAGACTATAAA
>CAYRNA010000070.1:0-7001 GCA_964425555.1 uncultured Spirochaetales bacterium | reverse complement strand
AGTTTCACAATAAAATAATTGTTATTTGAAGCTAAACTTCTAACCTTAATATTATCGTGACAGTCCAATTTATCAATTATACGTTTTGGCACATTCATACGACGATGGAAGAGGAATAGGTTCGTTTATGCAAAAAAATATTAATTCCCCTATTATTTTATTCTGTGATATTGTAGAGTTTTCACGAAGTAGCTCTGATCACCAGACCAAATTGATTAGTGATCTGTCTCGCTTCGCCAATAAAAGACTCAAGGCAAACCGTATCAAACAAACCATCAAACTTTCAACGGGCGATGGCTTTCTTCTTGTTTGCTTTAACACCGATATTGAACACATTTTAATCTTGAGTTTTCAGCTACATGAGTGGGCGTACCAGAAAAGCCAACAAATACGCATAGGCATAAATAGTGGTGATGTTAGCATTGTCAAAGATATCAACAACAGGAAAAATTGCGTTGGCTATGCGGTGAACAAGACCGAAAGGCTGATGAACGTCGCCAATGGCCGACAAACGCTGATAGACTCCTCTCTTCGAAGAGAGCTTTTTGGTGCAAAAAAGGATTACATCGTCGAAGGATTTAAGGTGGGTTTTTCCAAAGAATTGCAAGTCTTTGTCAAGCATTATGAAAATCTCAGTGTTTGCAAAGTCCTTTTAGAAGACACAAAATTTGCGTGGTATCAGGGCGACAAAGACCCCATAAGTAAGGATGCTCTTGTCATAACTCCCCGCCCTTTGAACAAACCCATCGAAGGTAGTTTTTTTGAGCAATTGAGTGTCGCAGAAGAGCTGGCATTCATTCAGTTAAATGGTTTACGCCTTTTTGAGGCCATTAGCAAGAATGATATTCTCGCAAAAAACACCAAGCTAGAGGTGCTGTGGGTTTGCATGCCTCACCCCGATTCCGCACTGATAAAAGGGGGGTATTACAAACACATTATGCACCAGAAAGAGGGTGTGAATTTCTTGACAATGGTCTTAAAGTGGAAAAGCTATCTTCTCGACTTAAAAGAAGCGAAACCGTCTCTCGATGTGCGTTTATTGCTCTTTGACGATGTCGCTTTTTTGAAAGCCTCTTTCATCGATTGGACGAAGAAAGATGGCAAAATTCATGTAAGCCCCTACATTTGGCATACGACGGTCAAGAAATGTCCGGGTCTTGAATTAGAGTGGAAGGCGAACGAACCCAGTGAAGTATATAGACGCTACCAAGACGGGCTTAATTACCTTGTCAACCATAATGAAAATGTCTTAGATCATGTTGTAATGTAGCGTCTGCTCCACAAGAATATTCCTGCCTTACAGTATCGCACGGCAGAAATATCTTTTTCGCTATTTTTTAGGATAAATGAAGCGAATAGGATGCCTATCCATAATATTAGTATGCCAACCGCCCCATTTCTCAAGGTCTATGCGGTTTTTAGCGGTATAATAATAAAGAGGCAATACGCCAGCTTCGTCTTCGACCAAAATCTTGTCCGCTTCGCTCATTAATTTATAGCGTAAGACGGGGTCTCTCTCACTATAGGTTTGCTGTAACAACGCATCATAAGCAGGAGATTGTAAACCTATGCTATTCAGGGCTGTATCTGAAATAAATAGGTCTAAAAACGTGTTAGGATCTCTATAGCCACCATTCCACCCAGCGCGCGAGATAAAGAAATCGTTATTATTTTTTTGAGAAAGGTAGTTGCCCCATTCGTAGTTTTCTAGCGTCACATCAACATTCAAGACCGTTTTCCATGCTTGTTGTAAGAATTCAGCTACCTGTTTGTGTGCATCACTGGTGTTGTACATATAAGGCACAGAGGGGAAGCCTTCGCCATTGGGATAGCCCGCTTGAGCGAGTAACTCCCGTGCTTTTTCAGGATCAAAAGCAAGACCCTGCGGTTGAGGATAGCCGTCTATGGGCGGAACTAATCCTTTCGCAGGCGTTTCTTTACCTTTGGTAACGTAGTCAATGAGCCTTTGCTTATCTATGGCATGAGCAAAGGCGGCTCTGACGAGTGGATTATCAAAGGGTGCTCTTTGCATCTGGAAAGCAACGTAATAAACGCCTAAAAGTGTACTAATTTGGGTGTCGTTATTATTAATAATTTTTTCTAAGTAGTTGCTAGGAATGGATGTCTGCCAGTCTAATTCGCCTTGCTCATAAAGGTTCATCGCTGTTTGTTGATTCTCTATGGGATAAAATTCTACTGTATCGAGTTTTACGTTGTCCGCATCCCAATAGTCAGGGTTTTTAACGACAGTGAGTTTATCTTGTGGTCGCCATTCTTCGAGCAAGAAAGGCCCATTGGTGACGATGTTTTCTGGCCTAGTCCATTTATCGCCATATTCCTTGATGGTGTGCAAAGGGAGTACCGCAAACGCAAAGTGAGAGAGTGCGTCTATCGTAAAGGGAAAGGCGCCGACAGTTTTAAACTGAAATGTATAGTCGTCGAGAGCTTTCACTTGCATGAATTCTGCGGGCTGTTTTCCTTCGTTAAATTCTTTGGAACCCTCAATGAAAAAGTTGATGTACCAAGCGTAGGGTGCTGCTGTTTCGGGATCAGCGAGCCGTCGCCACGAATTCACAAAGTCATGAGCGGTGAGGGGCTGTCCGTCAGACCAATTAGTCTGGCGTAGGTGAAAGGTATAGGTCAATCCATCTTCAGCCACTTCCCATGATTCGGCAACGCCAGGAGATGCGGTGGCTGTTTTTGGGTCATCTATTACAAGACCTTCAAAGAGTGTATTGTAAATACGATATTCAGGTACACCTTGTATCAAGTGCGGATCCAAAGAAGCAGGTTCTACTCCATTGTTGAGGCGAAAGACATTGCGCGTCTCTTCTTTTTGAGTACACGCAAGCAAGCTTAGGCTGAGCAATAAGAGAATGATTGTTGTTTTAATTGCGGGTAACACTTTCATGAGATTATCCTTGTTGTAAAAATAGGGGTTTTATTGGCAGTACAAAGCGAGCAAATCCAAAGTCGCTCTAATGCCTTCTATATGCGTCCTTTCGTAATGGTGCGAAGCGTCAACGCTTGGCCCAAAGCAGGTGAATTTATAGTCTCTGCCTTGTTTGACAATTAAGCTCGCATCAGAAGAATAGGATTTGGGCACTTCCGTCGTATAGGGGATGTTGTGTTTTTTAGCGGTGTTGATCAGCTTGAGAGTGCTATCATAGTCATAGGGCGAAGAAGCGTCTTTGACGACAATGTTGACTTTTCGCTCATCACCGTTGGCATCGGGGGCGCAAAGTCCAACGTCTATGGCTATCACTTCTTCCACATCTTCGGGTATAAAAGAGATGCCGTGGCCTACTTCTTCGTAATTGGCAAAGTACAAATAGGTGTCGGTTGCAAGGGTTTGCTTGCTGTTTAACAGCTCCTTTGTCCACGCCAAGAGGAGGGCGACACACACTTTGTCGTCCAAATATCTCGCCTTGATAAAGCCATTGTCCAGTATGTTTAGTCTGGGGTCAAAGCTGATATAGTTGCCAACCTCAATGCCCAAAGCACGAGTTTCAGCGGCACTCTGCGTGATTTCGTCTATGCGAATTTCTGCGTTGTCGTCGTCTCGGGGGAGAGTGGTGACCTGATCTTGATAAACGTGGCGAGAGGCTTTGACGGGCATGAGACTGCCATCGATGCGGTTGCCATCAAAGGTGTGTATGAGGACATTTTCGCCTTCGCAAGCGCCCCAACTCAGACCGCCTATGGGTCTTAGTTTCAGTCGTCCATTGGGCTTGATGGCACAGACAATCGCTCCGAGCGTGTCGACGTGAGCGGCAATAACCTTGCTATTCTGCGACGTTTTACCTTTGATTTTGGCAATGTAGGCGCCTTTTTTCGTCTGTGTATATTCCAGCTTGAGAGCGTCCAGCTCTTGCTTCAACCACGCATTAATTTTGTGAGTGAAACCCGTGGGGCTTTCTATGGCGAGCATCTCGCGTGTTATTTTGTAAAAATATGCTTCGTCAAATGACATGATATATCCTTCTTGTGTTTTACTTGCTGTTCCTTACTAGTCTAATGTTATAAATATTAAAAATAAAGGTTAAATAATCATTTAGTTGTTTGTTTTTATTGGCATATACAGAGATTTTTTTATATAAAAAAGAGCGTATAAATAGCTTTTTCTTTCAGATTAATGTAAATAAAAAAGGTGCTTTATGTTCTTTTAGGAAGTGATTTTTCAACACTTCTCTTGTCATGCAAAGATCAAAAATGTAGTATAAAGACGATATTGTACACGGTGCGCATGGGTTGGTGAAAAAGCACGAAACCGCCGTCGCCAGAAAATCTACGCAAAGGGAGCAGCATGGAAACAATCAAAGGAATACAGCCCGTACTCGAACAAGTCATGGATGCACTGGCAGGAATATTGGGCGAAAATTGCGAAGTCGTTTTGCACGATCTTAAGGGAAAAACCTACGAAAACAGCATAGTGAGCATAGTCAATGGCGAACTGACAGGACGCAAGATAGGCGATCCCAGCACCAACAGAGGGCTGAAAATTCTCAGAGGCCAGCTCGATCAGCACGAGAATGAAATCGGTTATATTTCACGGACAAAAGACGGCAAAGTCCTCAAAAGCTCTTCTGTTTATTTCAAAAATGACGAGGGCGATGTCATAGGTTCTCTCTGCATCAACTATGATATTAGCGCATTATTGCTTGCCGAAACAACGCTCAAATCCATCACAGCCAAAGGCTCGCAAATTTCTGACGAAGCAGAACACGCCGACAAGGAATATTTCGTTTCCAACATCAACAACCTGTTAACGCAATTGATAGAAGATTCCATGGAAGAGGTGGGCAAACCCTGCTCTTTTATGTCCAAAGAAGAGAAAAAACGAGGCATTCAGTATCTCGATGAAAAAGGCGCTTTTCTCATTAAAAAATCGAGTGACATCGTCTGCCAAAGTTACGATATTTCTCGCAATGCCCTGTACAATTTCCTTGAAGAAATTCGCGAAGAATAAATTTTTTGTTTAAAAATAAATTTTCTGTTGACATCTCGCAAAAAGTGTGTTAAACTTGTAAAGTCGTATGCAAGGTGTGCGAAGGTTTTTACAGTGGTTTCGCAAAGTCTGACCAGAAAAAATGAAGTAGTATGAAAACACCGTATCGGTCAAAGAGGGTTTATATGTCAAAAATCAAAAGCTTTAAATTTACAGAAGTTATCGTTCCTGCTAATCCTAATACGATAAACAGCGAGGGCGTATATAAACCCCTGCATATGTTGCCCGTCACGTCCAAAGGCAGCGATAGATGGTCCGTGCAATTTGACGAACTGCCCAAATTGATCGTCGAATTAGAGCTGGAAAACGGCATAGTCGGCTTGGGTGAATTTTATCGTGACCACAACAAAGAAGTGATCTTACAACTCGCCAACAACCTGTTAGGCGTGGACATTACTCAGCTTTCCTTGCAAGAATTACCCATTGGATTATTCAGAGAACACGACGGATTTGAATGCGCCATTTGGGACGCTTACGCCAAATTAAAAGAAATGCCGCTTGTCAATTTGTTGGGCGGAGCCGTGCAAGAAAAAGTGAAAGTCGGTGCGTGGTCGAGTTATCGTAAACTCGGCGAAATGGGTGCTGTCGCCCGCAAATTTCAACAGCAAGGTTTTGACTGCATCAAATTAAAAGCAGGACTACAAGATCCCGTCATAGAGTGGGCGCAAGAAATCAAAGAAGCCGCTCCTGGCATGGACATCATCTATGATCCCAATCAACGGTGGGAAAATTTGGGCGAAGTCAAAGCCATTTTACGAGGTCTAGAAGCCGTCGGTAACGTCATCATTTTAGAAGATCCCATGCCTTTTTGGATGATGCAAGACTACCACGATCTCAGAAACTTTTCGTCAATACGCATAGTCCGCCACGTCTCACTCCCTTATATTTATCAGGGACAACGCCCTTACGACATCATCAACTTTTTACAACACAGAGCCGCCGACGGCTTTAATTTTAACGGAGGCTTACAACAGTTCCGCAACCTCAGTGCCGTCGCCAACAATGCGAATATGTACTGTTGGCATGGCTCGGAAGTTGACCTCGGCATACTGGAAGCCATGTACGTGCATCAGTCCATTGCCGCCAAAAGTTGCATCTGGCCCAGCGATATTTTTGGCAGATTGATTAGGAGTCACGACCTGTTAACAACCCCTCTCAAAATAGAAAATTCTTACGTCGAATTACCGCAAGACGGTCATGGACTGGGAGTCAAGCTTGACAGAAATGCACTCGACAAGTTTCAAGTCGCATCTTATGAGGTAAGTTAAATGTTTTGGGAAGAAATTAGTTCAAAGAACCACGAATCCATAGATAGAAACATCCCTGTTTTGCTCAACATTGCGTCTATAGAACAGCACGGCCCCGCCTTGCCCGTCGTCGTCGATAGCCTCATAGGTTGGGAACTTTGCCTCGCCGTTGAAAAGCAACTGGCGCAAGAACTGCTTGTTTTACCGCAACTGAAAGTGTGCTACTCACAGCATCACATGGATTTTGCGGGTTCACTCACCGTTTCGCACGAAGCCCTTTTGCTCTACTTGAGCGAAATGATAGAATCCGTGATTTTTCAAGGCTATAAAAACATCTTTATCCTCAACAGCCACGGTGGCAATCAAGGCTTGATGCAAGTCCTCATTGAGAAAATAGGCAACAAGCACAAGTCAGTGAATATCATGGGAACGTCGTGGTGGAAACTGTGCAGTCAAGAGCTGACAAGCGTACAAGAATCAGGTTTTATGGGCAACGGTCACGCCGCTGAATTTGAGTTTTCGCTTGCGGAATATCTGCGCAAAGACCTCATCGATTATACGCATGAAAATGGCGGCTCTCGTCCCGATATAGGCTTCAAATACAGCGAAGGAGATTTGCTTCAAGCCCCTAGCGTCGGCTTACTGCGCACCTTTAAAGAGATGACGCAGGATGGAACTTACGGTCTCACCGACAAGGCCACCGCAGAAAAAGGCGAGAAGATTTTTCATTGCGCCGTCGCAAACAT
>CAYRNA010000069.1:0-7093 GCA_964425555.1 uncultured Spirochaetales bacterium | reverse complement strand
CCTCTGGCACAACAAGACTGCAAAGACAACTATAAGCCAGCTATTCAACTGAAAGACGGACGTCGTATCCGTTGCAATTACGTGGAGGAATGAGATTGTAAGAGAAGTTGAAATTTACTTTGGCTAGAATAATTGAGCCAAAGTATCTCGAGCGTCTTACCTTTAAAATTGCCCGAGAGTCTGAGCAATACAAAATAACAGTGCTCTAAACTGCTACACCTTTCTTTTTATAGACGATGCATCGGTAGCCGTTGAGCTTATTGTCTTCAACTATCTTATAGCCTTTCATTTGTTCGTTCAGTTGAAACACGTCTTGGCTACGACCCGTAACAACGGCTAAACCCGCAGGTAAAACCAAATGATTGAGAGCGGCTGCCACTTGAAATTTCCACGGTGTTTTCGCAATGGGTTCCAGAGAAAACAATACATTCGCATACTTTTTCTCAAGGCTGAGCAAATCAGAAGAACTACCGTAACAAAACTGTTCGCCGTCGACACCTTTTTTGATGCGTTGCTTTTCCATGTGCTGTAACACAAGGCTATCTTGCGACGCAAAGTCAAAGCAATCACCTTCGTTCCGTCTTTTTGACGCATTAATATAAGCAAAAAGATGGCCTTGTTGCGGTTCTACGTTCAACACATCTCCCGTAAAAGGGATTTCATAAAGGCTTCTAAAACTCACCGCTTCTTTATACGAAATGGTATCAAAAGAAGGCAAACTATAGCAGGTATCTAAAGAATATTCTACCCTTTTAAAGGGTGAAAAAAAGAGGTCTCTCTCTCTTAAATAAATATCATACCAAGAGTTATTTTCGTCAAACTGAAAGCTCAATGTTTCAGCCGTCTTTTGAAGGTGTAAAATTAAATACTGGGACGTTGTTCGCTGATCAATGATATCATAACCCGCTTTGGTGGCCGCTTCGAGGGCTAAATCTGCCAAAGTTTTTACTATGACTATGGCCAAAACACCACCTATTGTGAGGTAGGTACTCACCCAAGGAAAAAATGTCTTCAGAATATTATTGCCCGCTTTGGCAGGTAAATTAGACACGATGAGATCAAAAGCTTGGTCGCTCGCAGGTGCTTGCAGGAGCAAAGAATGTTGATATTGAAAAGGCGCAGAAACACTGTTTTTTTGCGCATTAAACCGTGTATAATCCAAAGCGAGATGGTTTCTATCTTGTACCAAATAACGAGCGGTGGGGTATAAACTCGTCGCCAAGGTCACCGCCAGCGCACCCGTTCCACAACCAATGTCCCAGATATTACTGGCAGGATAATGCGGTTTACGCAAAGACGTCAGCAAACTACGGCTGCCCCTGTCTATTTCGTTACTGCTAAACAGCCCCAAACTCAGATGGAAATTGATTTTTTTATGGGCAAATTCTAGCGTCGTTTGCTTGCACGACGTTTCTTCAACGACGCTGTCACTTTTTCTTTCTAACAAATTATGAACTCACTAGCTATTAATGCGTTCTTGATATTCTTTTGTTTCTACGTTGATTCTAACTTTTTCACCCTGTTTGATAAAAATGGGAACACGCAATTCTAGTCCTGTTTCAACCGTAACAATTTTCGTTGCGCCCGTGACCGTGTCGCCTTTTACGCCTTCGGAAGCTTCGGTGACAACAAGGTCAATTTTGGGAGGAAGCTTGATATCAAGACTTTCGTCGCCCCAGCGTACAACACGATAAGTTTCGCCCTCTATCAAAAAGTAGCGTTTCTCTTCCATGCTCGCAATGGCAATTTCATACTGTTCAAAGGTTTCGCTATTCATAAAGTGAAAACTGTTGCCATCTTCGTAGAGATACTGAGAAGCAACGTCATCGACATCTATTTCTTCGACGCTCTCTTGTGTTTTTTTTGTTTCTCGTAAAACTTGCCCTGTTCGTAAATTTTTCATTTTGATACGAGCAAACGCAGCACCTTTACCAGGATTTACGAATTCTCTTTCAACAACCAAATAGGGCGCATCTTTTTCGTATAAGAAACTTCCTTTTTCTATAGCTCCAGCTTTAATTTGTCCCATTCTTCACCTCAGTTTTCGTTAGTATCATTCTAATCATATAAAAAACAACGATATTTTGCAATTTATTTTTACACAAACAAACATTCATTTCAGCATAAAGCGACAAGCTCTGATCAGTGTTGAAGGTGATACCTAGCAAAATGACTTGTTTTAGAGCTTTGATTTTGATATAATTAGCTCAAACCGTCTTTTCATTCTAACGAAAAAAATGGTCTTGCAAAAAATAAATATTTTACTCTCTCTGAGTAAATTTGTAATAAAGAATAAGATGGAGATCTTACAAATATGAATATGCCCCGTACTAAAATAGTGGCGACAATAGGCCCAGCTTCAGAAAAATTAGATGTGCTCAAAGAAATGATCAACAGTGGCCTGACGGTTGCTCGAATCAATTTTTCTCACGGAACAGAGGCCGAATATGCGGGACGTGTCAATTTGATTCGTCAAGCGGCCAAAGAAGCCGGTAAATACGTTGCCATTTTGGGTGATTTACAAGGCCCGAAAATCCGCATAGGAAGTTTCGTTGACGGCTCTGTTGATTTGGCTTTTGGCGATAAATTTTGTTTAGATATAGACGCTGACCTTGAAACAGGCGATAAAAACCAAGTTGGTCTTGTGTATAAAGATTTGCCTAAATACGTTACAAAAGGCGACGTTCTTTTGCTCGATGATGGTAAAGTAAAACTGACCGTTCAAAGCATAGACAAAAACAAAGTGCATACCACGGTTCTTGTTGCCGGCAAACTTTCAAACAAAAAAGGTATTAACAAGTTGGGCGGTGGTCTTGCGGCTCCTGCTTTGACAGAAAAAGACCTTGAAGACATTAAAATTATTGCTTCGCTTGATTTTGATTATATGGCTGTTAGTTTCCCTAAAAATGCTGATGACATGAACTTTGCTCGCAAAAAAGCAGAAGAAGCGGGAGTGAAGGCCAAGCTTGTGGCAAAAGTTGAACGTGCCGAAGCGGTTGCGGACGATGAAACACTCAGAGGCATTATTATGGCGAGTGACGTTATCATGGTTGCTCGTGGTGATTTGGGCGTAGAAATTGGCGACAGCAACCTTGTTGGCGTACAAAAGAAAATGATACGCATGGCAAGAGATTGCAACAAAGCTGTCATCACTGCTACTCAAATGATGGAATCTATGATTACAAACTCCATGCCTACACGTGCCGAAGTAATGGACGTTGCCAACGCCGTTATTGACGGAACGGATGCGGTTATGCTTTCAGCGGAATCTGCCGTCGGTGCCTTCCCTGCAGAAACCGTAAAAGCAATGGCTGAAATTTGTTTGGGCGCAGAAAAATATCCCGAGACTTATAGTTCTGATCACAAATTGGGTGCCGATTTTAACAACGTTAAAGAAGCGGTTGCTTTTAGTGCAATGTATGCGGCTAACCATGTTAAAGGCATTAAAGCCATTATCAGTTTGGCCAATGAAGGCGATACGGCACGACTCATGTCACGCATAGAATCAAACCTTCCCATTTACGTATGTTCCAAAGACGATGTCGCTCTTCGACGAACGTGTATCTTTAAAGGTACACGCCAATTTTCATTTGTCGCAGACCATAAAAATCTCAGCCTTTACCAAAATATCATGGATCTCTTCAAGCAATTGAAAGGCGAAAAGATCTTGACTGCAGGCGATCTTGTGTTGGTCACTTATCGTGATTTTGACAATAAAGATATCAGCAGTCTTGGCTTTAAGATGCTCAAAGTTTCCTAAAACAGTGGATTTTTTTGTACTAGGTACGGGGGGGATGATGCCCCTCCCCGGTCGCTTCTTAGCCTCGGCGATGTTGCGTTACGAAGGTTCGCTCTTTCTTTTTGATTGCGGAGAAGGCACGCAAGTCGCTCTCCGTCGCCAAAATTTAAGCTGGAAGAAGATAGACTACGTTCTCATCACTCACACTCACGCCGATCACATCACGGGTCTACCGGGCCTGTTGATGCTGAGCTCGCAAGTCGACAGAGAAACACCGCTGACAATTATTGGGCCGCCAAAAATAAAAGAATACATAGAGGCCAACAGACGAGCCTTGGACATGTACATCAATTATCCCATACACATTCAAGAGCTGGATATGAACAATCTCGGCTATGTCGTGGACGCACCAGACTACAAAATCAAAGCGATTAAGCTGGAGCATCCCAAGCCATGCGTCGGCTATATTTTTGAAGAAAAGCCACGACCTGGCATCTTCAATCCGCAAAAAGCCATGGACTTGAAAGTGACAAAAGGTCCCGATTGGGGGAAGTTGCAGGGTGGCGAATCCGTCCTCAATGCAGAAGGTGTTTCCGTCTCTCCGCAAGAAGTCTTGGGCGAAGCCAGACAAGGCCGCAAAATATCATACGTAACAGACACCTTGTACTTGGATTCCATTGCCCCCGAAGTCGGTGATTCTGATCTATTTGTTTGTGAAAGCATGTTTGAAGCCGACCTCTTAGATCAAGCCCAAGACAAAAAACACATGACAGCGATTCAGGCTGCGACCATTGCCAAGGATGCCGGTGGCGTCAAACAACTGGGTTTGACACATTATAGTCCTAGATACAATAACTATGATTTAAAAAAACTAGAGCAACAAGCGCAAAGCGTTTTTAAAAACACCATTCTTTTGAAAGAAAAAATGCACTTTGAAATCCCTTTCCGATAACTTTTTATAAAAAAAAGTTGCTCAATTTTTTTTTTATGATATATTATTGAAGATACACATTTACAAGAGGAGTTTTACATATGAAACTTAAATTTTTTACAGTAGCCGCTTTAGGGAGTCTTTGCCTTTGGGGTGCCAGCATTTGGTCTCAGCAGACAAACAAAAAAGAAACGGATGCCGAACTCAAGGCTCGCTTGACACCCATACAATATAAAGTAACTCAAAAAGACGCCACTGAAAAACCTTTCAAAAACGCCTACTGGGACAACAAAGAAGCCGGTATTTACGTTGATATTGTCGACGGCACGCCTCTTTATTCTTCGCTTGATAAATATAAATCAGGGACAGGTTGGCCCAGTTTTACAAAACCCATAGATATTAATAACATTGTAGAAAAAGAAGACAGATCTTTCTTTGCAGTGAGAACAGAAGTCAGAAGTGCCAACGCTGATTCCCATTTGGGACACGTTTTTACTGATGGCCCAAAAGACAAAGGTGGCTTGCGCTACTGCATGAATTCTGCGGCTCTCCGTTTTGTTCCCGTTAAGGATCTCGCAGCAGAAGGATACGGAGACTATCTTGCGTCATTTCAATAGATAAGAATACTATAATTTATTTGTTTTTTGTGTACCGTCTCACGGATACGCATTAAGCATTTCTTACACACACAAGGTGATATCATGCAAATTAAACTCCACGATTCAGTACTGACGATTTCAGACAATTTCCCCAAAACAAATGATACGGTTGAGGACTTTAAGGCCGCTAGTATCGCTGCACCTTTTGGCCCTGCGGAAAATGTACTCGAACAGTTTAAAGGCCGCAAAAAAATCATCACCTCATTCCCTTCAATTGATACGGGAACGTGTGCCCTGCAGGTGAAACATTTCAACCAAGAAGCGAGCCAACGCAATTTGCCTGTTATTACCATTTCTAACGACCTCCCCTTTGCTTTGGCCCGTGGTTGCGAAGCTTTCAAGGCCAATCAAGTAGTGCTTTATTCTGATTATTTGCTCAATGATTTCGCCAAGAAATTTCACCTACAGCTAGAACAAGTGCCTCTTTTAGCCCGTAGCGTTTATGTGCTTGATGAAAACAATGTGGTACTTTATTATGAAATTTCCACGGTGTTGTCTGCCGAACTTGATTACGATAAAGCCTTAACATATATTTAACCGCCCATCTCTTGTTTTTGAAATATACTAGATATCTTTCAAAAAGGATTTTAGCATGAAAATGAAGATTTTACTCACAAGCTTATTGGTAGCGACCCTCGTTGGGAGTTGGAGCCTTTGGGCACAACAGTCTACAAAAATAACAGACGCCGAACTGAAGTCTCTATTGACACCCATGCAATATCAGGTCACGCAAAAAGATGCTACAGAACCAGCCTATCGCAATGCCTATTGGGATAACAAGAAGGCTGGCATTTATGTTGATATTGTCGACGGTACTCCTCTGTTTTCTTCTCTTGATAAATACAAATCAAACACAGGTTGGCCTAGTTTTACAAAGCCTATCGACCCCAACAGTGTTGTCGAGAAAGACGACAGATCCTTCTTTGTTCTCCGCACAGAAATACGCAGTGCTAACGCTAATTCTCACCTTGGACACGTTTTTACAGATGGCCCCAAAGACAAGGGTGGCTTACGTTATTGCATGAATTCTGCGGCTCTGCATTTTATCCCCGTTGAGGATCTCACAGCAGAAGGATACGGCGAATATCTTGTGTTATTTCAGTAAAGACGCAATCCATCATTTTACTTCAATTCTAAGTGCAATATAGGATGGGGATCACCCTGTTCGTCTAATTGGGATCTGCTTTTAATTGCAAAATTCATACTCTGATAAAACGCTAATGCTTCTGGATTTTCTTCGTTGACATCAACTTTGGTCACATCGTGTTTTTCTACGACATAATCTAACAGAGCCCTCCCAATACCTTGCCTAAAATAAAGGGGAGCGACAAATAGCATCTCTATATTATCTTTTGCTATCCCTATAAATCCTCCAATTTCTGCGTCTATTTCTACATAGAATACCCGACAACTTTTAAATACATGTTTCAATATCAGAGGCTTATATTTTATGATGTCTTCTTCTGTGATAAAGGTGTGCGTAGCCCTCACAGATTTTTCCCACACGGCTAAAAGTTCTAGTTTTTTGTCTTCATACAACTCAGAATTAGCATAGAGTAATTCTTTGATTTCATAACTTGTTATCTTGATATTTTTCATATCTGCCCCTATCTTTTTGCATTGTGTGAGACAGGCTACCCAAAAGATTCTGTTAAAATAATGTAATAACACTTCTCGTAAAATTTATCGGCGAAGACGTCGCCACGCCTAAGTTTTGCGCACAAAAAAAGAGCTACGAACACATAACGCATTCGTAGCTCTCAA
>CAYRNA010000068.1:0-7697 GCA_964425555.1 uncultured Spirochaetales bacterium | reverse complement strand
CCTAATTAACAGGCAAGGCTCTGTAGTAGACTTCGTTGGGGCTGTCTCGTGCTATTTCTACTTCCCACAGTACTTCGTCAGTGCTAGGATTCACTTCCATTAAGCGAGAGGGGCGGTAGGCCTTGCCCTCTTTCACGTAGGCGAAAAAGACAGACCATGTTTCTTGATCCAGTTCGTGGACATCGCCCGTAATAGGGGAGTACAACTGCTTGTCGTAGTCGAATTGTCTGACAATTTCAGCCGTGCCAGCGTCAAGGTCGAGCTTGTACTCAACCGCCCGTGAATATTCATTTTCCCTTTCTATGCCGTTGTCATAAATCAGCAAATTGCCGTTTTGCATCCACCGTGTCACATGGGGGCCGTGGGGGGTGTCTTCGTCGGCTATCTTCAGGCGTTTCGCTTCGAGTTCCGCAGGCCATGGACTGGGGTAATTTTCAGGGGCAATAATCCACTGTAGCATGTCCTTGCCTTCCTTGGTAATATCCAAGCCAACCACTGCTGATTGATTGCGCAAGGAAACGGAAATTTGATTCAATGTCGGGCTATAGCCCAAGGCATTGGTGTGCACCCAGTCGTCTGCCGAAGAGAAATGACGCACATATTTTCTGTCTTTGGTGAATATGTCATTAAAATCAATTTCTTGCTTAAAAATGGCATTTTCATCCAAATAAATGAGCGTGTCTTCTATATAAGGTGACTTGAGCGAACCGGGCAAAGGCTGACTATTACTGGGAGCGATCAGGCCACCGTCGTGGTAAATGACATCGTGGTGAAAACTGTTGGGCCAAACCCATTTTCTATATATTGTACCCGCCAAATCCACTTCATAAATGACTTTTGATTGGTATTCAATGGCAGGTTTTCCAAGCGTTAAAAAGTGATTGTTAGGCAATTGTCTGAGAAAAAAGTTCATGGAATCATTGGCCCAAAGCACTGAGCCTTGCTTGTCTATCAAATAATTATAGCCCTGTTTGGTGATAAGATATAAACCCTCTTTATTGGCGACATCTTCCTTTAAAATGGTGATCTCGGGGACGAAGGGCGGAGAACCGACGGGGGGAATGTTGAGCTTGATGGTCTTTGTTTTTGGGAGCTTGTTCCGTTCTTCTGGACTCATGGCTTTTATGTCGGCAAGGGTTTGCGTTTTGACGGGAAGAAATTTGAGCGTGAGCGTTGTTTTTGTATCAGGATTCAGATTGATGACAGGAAGGAGGTGGGTGTTGCTTTTTCCCGATTGAGCGACCACGCCGTAATCTTCTCTTTCCACCACTAAAATACTGGGCAAAGTTGTGCTGTAACTGAGCAAGGCGGTCAGATAATTGCCGTTGGGATTGATGCGTGGGGGCGCAATTTCCTGCACTTCAAAAATTTGTTTTTGGCAAGACATGAAGAGCAATAAACTGAGAGCAATAAATATTTTTTTCATAGGGCAGGCTATCCTTGCGTTGTGCATTTTCTCAAAAGAATTAGACATATAGTATATATAATGGGCTGTGAAAATGTCACAGTTTTGTCAAAATTTGCGAAAAAGAAAAGAAGGAGACATTGCTAAAAAAAACAAGAGTCGTTATACTGATTTTTATGAAACTATCTATAAACTGGCTGAAAGAATATTTGACTTTAAACGATGTTGAGAGTCACGATATTGCAAATAAACTAACGCTTCACACCTGCGAGGTCGAAGAATGTATTCCTGTGAGGGAATTCCTGACGAAGATAATAATCGTGCAGGTGATTGCGGTTAAAGAGCATCCCGATAGCGATAGACTCAATATCGTCAGTTTTGACACGGGATCGGCAACGCAAGAAGTTGTTTGCGGCGCGCCCAATGTGCGTGAAGGCATCAAGGTGCCGTTTGCGTCTGTGGGTACAACGCTTCCGGGTGGTTTTACGCTCAGTGCCAAAAAAATTCGGGGTGTGCTGTCGCAAGGCATGCTCTGTAGCCAGAGCGAATTAGAGCTGGGCGACGACGATGACGGTTTGTGGGAATTGCCTGCAGATGCTGTCCTCGGTCAAATGCTCGGCGATTATTTACAGATTAGCAACGATAGCATCATTGACATCAACAATAAATCACTGACACACCGACCCGATTTGTGGGGACATTATGGCATGGCGCGTGAACTCAGTTGTATTTACAGAACGCCTTTGCACGCCTTAGATACAATCGCGGGAAATACCCTGTTGCAACAGTCACAAGGCGCTGCTCCCATAGATGTTGTGGTGGAAAAAGATACAGCATGTTTACACTTTTTGGGCGTGAGCATAGACTCTGCCTTTGTAACAACAAGTCCTGCGTGGATGATTGAACGTTTAGAAAGTGCAGGAATGCGTAGCGTCAATAATATCGTTGACGTTTCTAATTATGTTATGCTTGAACTGGGCATACCCAACCATATTTACGACAGAAAGAATATTAGCGGAAATATCTGCGTGAAAAATGCAGGCGAACAGCTGAAGTTTGCTACGCTCGATGCTACAGAACGCCTCATTCAAAACGATGACACTATGATTTTTGATGAGAGTGGTGCCATAGGCGTTGCGGGAATTATGGGCGGAAAAGCCAGTGCCGTGCAAGATGATAGCACAGAGTTTTTTATTGAAGTGGCCAACTGGACAGACTATAAAATACGGAGAACAGCCACCCGTTTAGCTCTGCGTACAGAAGCGTCACAGCGCTACGAAAAGGCTCTCGATAGTCATTTGTGCGAGACTACGCTCAGTCGTATTTTGACCTTGCTCAAAGAAACTTGCCCCAACATAAAAGCTGTCGGTGGACTTGTTGGCAGCAACAAAGAGACTTTGCCACAGCCTGTTTTTGTGGACATACGACCCGATTATATACGCAAAGTTTTGGGTGCTGATATCAGTGACGAAACCATGCTAGAAACCCTGCAATTCCTTGCTTTTGAGCTTGCTGAAAAAGCTCAGGATGCAACAGGTATGACATCGTGGAAACTGCAGATCCCCAGTTTTAGAGCGACAAAAGACGTGGCTATAGAGGCTGACATTATAGAAGAAATCGGTCGTATTTATGGCTATGATAATATCACTGCTGTCAGTCCTGTCAGTGACTTCCGACCCGTTCGCTTACAAACTGTTTCGCAAATGAGCCGTGAAATTCGCAACTTTTTAGTTTATAACGCCAACTCTCTAGAAATCATGAGCTATCCACTGATAGGGGAGCCTTTGCTTGATAATTATGCTTGGGACGAAAAAAACGAAAACTTACGATTAGCCAACGCACTCAATCCAGAAACTGACAGAATGCGACCTTCTATGATACCGTCTATTTTGCAGAGCGTAGAGCTTAACGCAAAAGAGTTAGAGCAATTTTCATTGTTTGAAATAGGGCGTATTTATAACAGAAGTGAAGGCGCACCTTCAGAGGCAGAGCATCTTGTTTTTGCTCAATATTCTCAGCAAGAAACACCTTTTTTAACCGTACTCAATCAGATGGAAAAATTGCTGAAGAGTTTACGGGTTCCATTCAAAGCGGCAAAAAATTTCTCTGACAATGCTTTTTTGCCCGAAGCATGGCAAGGCTTGCACCCTTATGAACAGAGTGCGTTTGCAATTGCAGGCAAACTCAAGAGCATGGTATTTTCTGTGCATCCGAGCTTATTGGCTCAACGCAAAGTCAAAGGTTATGTGACCATAGGCTTGCTCGATTTGAGTGGCATGAATGCGAAAATGTCAGGGGTAAAACCGAAATACAGCAAAATCAACAGAAACCCCGATGCAAAGTTTGATTGTACCGTTGTTTTACCCTCAGATGGCGAAGCAGAAAATCTTGTACTGCTACTCAAAAAAGCTCGCATTCCTTTTATGCAATCGGTTTTTGTCTCTGATGTTTATCACGATAATCACCACCAAAAAAGCATTACTTTGCGCTCGTCATTGCAAGCCGAAGACGGAACTTTGAATGCTGATGAGCTTAAAAAAAGTGAAGAAATGATAATGCAAACGCTCATAAAACAAGGTCATAAAGTTAAAAGTAATAGAGAAAGAGCCTAGATTTTAGGATTTTGACAAGCGATAAACGCTCTTTTTCTCATTTATATTATTTTACTACTAGTGAGAATAGCTTGAATTTTGTATACTTAGTTTCTAGAAAATATAGAATCTTATTCATTTTCGTATTATTTTTATAATGGGGAAATGGGAACATGTCTATTTTGAGAATTTAAATTTTTGCGAATTCATTCGTAATATATGAGGAATGTTATGAGTTTTTACTTACCTTTACTACAAGCCGCTTCAGAGGCACCAGCTAACCCTTTAGTACAGTTTCTTCCAATGATACTGATAATTGTTGCGTTTTACTTTTTCTTTATTCGCCCCCAACAAAAAAAGGCGAAAAAGACTAAAGAAGAACAAAGCAACATCAAAAAAGGCGATGCTCTTATTACTATTGGCGGTCTACACGGCATCGTTGAAAAAGTCAATGAGACAACTATTGTGATCAAGTGTGGAGACGCTTTATTAGAATTTAATAAATCTGCCATTGGTACAGTTCTAACGGAAGAACAACAAAAAGCCACTAAGTAAGAATGATGAAATTTATAGGAAGGCTCCTCTCATGAACAAAAAACTTCGTTTTTTTATTGTATTAATCACTCTTGGTGTAGGCTTGTATTTTTCATATCCTACGATGAAATGGTATTTCTTATTTAATGATGAACAAAAATCTCAGGTTAATCGCACTGTCGATGGCATGAGAAGTGATAACTTAACAAAAACAGAACAAGATATCGCCGAATTGATGGATCTTGTCCAAGCTGATAACAACGCCGTTCTTCCAGACAGGTTTTCCTATTTGAAAGCGGGAGTGAAGAAAGGCTTGAAAGAAGCGGGCTTTGAGGCATCTTCTCCATTGAAAATTGTTGACGTAGCGAAAGTCTATAGTAGGACTGTCTTACAGCAAACTATAGAAAATGAGTATGCGAGAACGAGCCTTGAACAGCAAAGAATTTTTGATAGAATCATTCGTTTAGGTTTAGACATTTTTGGTGGTATCAGCGTTGTTCTACAAGGTGATCCCGAGAGCTTACAAGATAAGTTGGGGCGAGAGCCTACGCCAGAAGAAGTTGAAATTGCGATGAATGGTGTCAGTAATGCGCTTGTTAATCGTATTGACTCCTTTGGTGTAACGGAACCACAAGTAAGAAGACTAGGTGATGATCAAATTCTCCTAGAGATTCCAGGTGAAAGCAATGCCGAAAGAGTAGAAACTTATGTGCTTGGTCGTGGTCGTTTGACTTTTAATCTTGAAGATAGAGCGAGTAGCGCGAGTGTTATTAACCGTTATATTGAGAAAACAGGCGATGTTACTGGTAGAGGTTTAGACATTGGTGATGATGGTAGACCAACTGATCCTGAATTAGACGCTTTGTTAAGAGCGGGTCTTGTTATGCGCGGATATTACACTAAAGATAGTTATGGTATTGATCAGCTTGTACGTTATATCGCTGTAGAATCAGAGCCTATTTTGGACGGTAACTATATTAGAGAAGCGAGAGCTAACTATGATACTATCAATGCGGGTTGGAATACTACTTTCCGTCTTGATACTGAAGGTGGCGATATTTTTTACAACTTCACCAAAGACAATGTCAACGAAGGTCTTTCTGTTATTATTGATAACAAAATTCGTTCTAGTGCTAATATCAGTGAAGCTTTACGTAGCAATGTCAGTATTAGTGGCTTGTCGCAACAAGAATCGAGCGATCTCGCTTTGTTATTGCAAACTGCCGCTTTACCCATTGACCTCACTATAGAAAATCAACAAACCGTTGGCCCTGCTTTAGGGGAAGAAACAATTCAAACAGGGCTTAAAGCCATTCTGATTGGCTTAATCGCCGTCATTATATTTATGCTGGTGTGGTACAAAGAAAGTGGAGTTTTTGCGAGCATTGCTTTGCTTATCAACTTCTTCTTGATTTTGAGCTTGTTATCAGTGATGAACTTTACACTCACCCTTACAAGTATTGCCAGTTTGATACTGACAGTCGGTATGGCTGTTGATGCTAACGTTATTATTTTTGAGCGTATCAAAGAAGAATTGAGAGAAGGTAAGGCACGTATTATTGCGGTTGACATTGGTTTTAAACGAGCATTTTCAACAATTATTGATGCCAACATCACAACCTTTATTGCGGCTGTTTTCCTCTCTGTTTTGGGACAAGGTAGCATACAAGGGTTTGCCGTTGTACTAACGGTGGGCATAGTATGTACTATTTTCACTGCGTTGTTTGTTGTGCGTTTAATGTTTGATGTCGGTACAGATACATTCCATAAAAAGCAAGTTAGCATTAGCTGGACTAAATAGGAGAGAAAGTCATTATGATACAATTTTCAAAAGGAAATAAAATTTTCCCTATCGTTTCTCTGGTTGCAATCGTCAGTCTTTTTGCCATTACTTACGCTGTATTCGGTGGATTTAATAAGAGCATAGATTTTACTTCGGGTCTTGATTTACGCATTAAAGTAGAAAATACCGATGCCGAGTCTATTCGTGTTGCACTCAGTGAGTTAGACAGTTTACAGGTACAAGCCATAGGCGGAACAGAGGGCAATCTCTTTTCTGTAAGATTTGTGTTGGCTGACACGAGCAAGAATGATGTAGAAATAAACAGAGTCGTTGATCTGCTTAAAGAAAACTTAGCTGTAGACAATGTTGAAGTAGAATCTAGTCTCTTTGTTGGATCTCGTTATGCAAAAACGCTGACAACCAATACCGTGTGGCTCATTATTTTGACCTTGAGTGTTATTCTCATTTATATCACGATTAGATTTAAGTTTATTTATGGTATAGGTGCCTTGGTTGCACTGGTGCATGATAGTTTATTTATGATAGCTATCAACGGTGCTTTCCAGCTGGAAACTTCTTCCATCACCATAGCCGCCATTCTGACAATTATTGGTTATTCGTTGAATGACACGGTGGTTATTTTTGATAGGATACGTGAAAACATCAAGTATCACGGTGCGCAACATACTTTTATTGGTACGGTAGATGTATCGGTGAATCAGACCTTGAGTCGAACATTAATTACATCGTTAACCACGCTCGTTGCCGTTGTGCCTCTGTATCTACTTAGTACAGGACAACCACAATTGTTTGCTTTAAACATGATCATAGGTATTGTCATTGGTACGTATTCGTCTATTTTTATTGCTAATCCTACTCTCACGTTTTTACGTCTGCAAGAGATGAAAAGACACGAGAAAAAGCAGCAACGAAAAGAACACGGTCATCTTCATTTGGCTACGCACAAGTCTGCACCTAAACAGGCTAAAGCGGTTACTTTAAAAGTGCAAACGGCAGAAGAAATCAAAGCAGCCACAGAAGAAAAACGCAAGAAAAGAGAAGAAAAACACAAGAAAAGAGCAAAGAAGAAAAAATAAAGATAGCTTCTCTCAACAATATTGCGTTGAGGGAGTTCTTCTTGCTAGAGTAGTTAAAAGTATATTGACATTTTATACTTATTCTGTATTATGTTAATCGTATAAGGGCCTATAGCTCAGTTGGTTAGAGCACCTGACTCATAATTAGGTGGTCCTAGGTTCAAGTCCTAGTGGGCCCACTCCTATACATTTTATATTACTAGAATAGACGTTTTTTATAAAGCGTCTATTTTTTTGTCTATTTTCTTGCTTGGGCTTCTCGAATTGCCTTTTAATAGCATTGCTAT
>CAYRNA010000067.1:0-7801 GCA_964425555.1 uncultured Spirochaetales bacterium | reverse complement strand
TCTCTCAAGATAAAATTTCCAGCTGTACACCTTCTCTAGGTTCAACTTTATCCACTATATTTTCACTGACGTACAATGTGAATACACCGTTTTCTTCAGTCGCCATAATAACGCCTAAATCATGAGGCAACCAATCTGGCAAGCTGATTTCGCCACGTACGAAAAGCGCTGTAGCGAGGGCATCGGCTTCTAACGAAGAGTTGCTGAGAATAGTGACAGAATGCATAGGACTGAGGGCAGGAGAGCCTGTTGCAGGATCAAAAATATGATGGTATCGTACGCCGTCTTCTTCGTAATAACGCTGGTAATCACCTGCAGTCGAAATGCTCGTTCCACCCGCAAGCGTCAAAATGCCTATGATGGGTTCAGCGGGTGTCACTTCTGGTGTTTGCAAACCTATTTTAAAGGGTAAACCGCCGTCTTTTTCACCGAGCACAACAACATTTCCGCCAAGGTCGATAATAGCATTTTCAATATTCTGGCTTGCAAGGTAGGTTTTCAGTCTATCCGCAATATAACCTTTGCCTAAAGCGCCCGTGTTGATGCTATTTTTTGCCTGCTTGAGTCGCGCTCGACCTTCCTCAACATCCCATTCTAAGTCATCAAAATGGGTAAAATCAAGGGCCTGTTCTATCTTGTCGCTAGAGGGTACATTTTCCTGTTCTGTGCCTATGCCCCATAGTTTGATGATGGGATTGAGCATAATATTGAGTCTGGATTTTGTCAATTCATAATAGCTTTTCCCAGCCGTCAGAATTTCTTCTCCGTTGGGACTCAACTCTACCCATTCACCAGAGCCAGCCGCTTCATTTAATTGTGCAATTGAGCCAAGACCGTAGTTACTAATATCATTATTGATGCTGTCTATCAACTCAACAGCCCCTGCCATAATCTCCGTATCGGATGCGAGCTTATCTTTATTTGTGTAAAAAGAAAACTGCACAACGGTATCCAGCAGCACAAAATCTTCTCTATAAGGGCCATCATTTTGTTGCCCACAAGAAACTAAAAGGATGAATAATGTAGTTAAAAAATATTTCATAGTTGCTCCTTACATAGAAAAATCATGACCAAGAAAATGCTCTCGAGCAAGATCGTTATTGAGAATATCGTTTTTATTTCCAGACACAACAATTTCGCCCTGATTGACGATATAAGACGTTTCTGTGATAGTCAGCAGGTCTCGTACATTGTGATCGGTGATCAAAATACCTATGCCCGAATCAGCGAGTTGGCGAATGATGGATTTGATTTCAGAAATAGCGCGAGGATCTATCCCTGCAAAAGGTTCGTCCAACAACAAAAAGGAAGGCTCTCTTGCGAGCGCTCGTGCGATTTCCGTGCGTCGTCTTTCGCCACCAGAAAGTGTATAGGCCGGTTGTTTGCGCACTTTTTCTATGCCCAAGCGTGCAATAAGATTTTCTAGCAAACTTTTCTTGCGTTCGAGTGTGAGTTCTGCCCGTGTTTCTAAAATGGCCCAGAGGTTTTTTTCTACGGTCAACTTCCTAAAAATGGATGATTCTTGGGGCAGGTAAGAAATACCGTGCCTCGCTCTTTCAAACATGGGCAAGTTACGAATGGATTTATCATCGAGAAAAACATCGCCTCTGTCGGGGTTAAGAAACCCTGCAATCATATAGAAAGTGGTTGTTTTCCCTGCACCGTTGGGACCAAGCAAGCCCACAATAGAGCCTCTATTCATGGAAAAACTGATATTTCTCACCGCTATTTTTTTGCCAAATTGTTTGAACAAAGACTGAACAGTCAATGTGTCGGCAAGATAAACACCGTCGTGCAAACCGTCTACGTTTTCACTCATTCTTTCTTCACGCATTTTTATTCACTCTCTGTGCTTTCGCTCTCTAAGTTGTTGTTTATAATTTGTTCTGGCTCACTCTCATTCGCAAGATTCACGCTGTCTTCACTGCCAACATCCAAGGGAGGTGTGTCTTCGGTTGTGCTTATTTCTGGATTTGTTTGGTCACCACTATTTTCAGTTGCACTGTCCAGCGGTGCACTCTCCCCGTTATCGAGCGGTGCTATCTCGCCTTCATCGGCTGGAGGAGGATCATCTTTTCCGTCTGAAATGAGACTTCCTGTAATTTTACCCTGCATGGTAATTTCGTCGGTATCAAGATCTACGCTAATAAAAAATGACTCAAAGATATTTTGTTTTTGCTCCACTCTGGGCAAGCCCGAAAGTTCCAATTTCTGCAAATCTTTCCAGTAAATGGCGTATTCGCTGGTCACAGACAAATCATCCTGCACTATTTGTATGCCATTTTGCAAAATAATTTTCTCTTCATCTTCGTTATAAAATAAATATTTGGCTTGAATGGAAAGTTCGTTTTTCTGATCGACCATAATAATATTACCACGACCGAGCAGCTCATTTTTGACCGTATCAAATTGCAATTCATCGGCCTGAAGGGTGAACTCGTTTTCGGCATCTTTGAGGCGTATATTGCCCGTAAATGTAATAAAATCATTGTCTTTGCCCTGAATGAGGGCAGAATGAGCGAGGATGATTTTACTTTCCCTTTCAATGCGCACGTTGCCTTTGAGCTCGGTTTCTTCTCTGCCTTCAGCCAAAATAGTTACGATTTCATCGGCTGTAATAAAAATATCCTGCGCCTCTAAGGAGTTTAACAAAAGCAGGAAGAGCAAGAAAAGATAAGGGCGAACTTGCTTATTTATCATAGTTTGCCGTTTCGCTTGGGATTGAATTCTGGGTCTCGTTTGCAGCAGCGTCTGTTGTCAGTACTTCTTCTTTTGTCGCTACTTCTTTAGGCTTGATGCGAGGAGGTGGAGCAGCGAGAATGATGTCATCGCGACTTTCTGTAGCAGGACGGCGGGCGACATGGGGCGTCAGCGCTTTCTCTAAAAGGGTATAGGACAAGGTTGAAAAGCTGGTCTTAGACAACACGGGTTCATCTTGTTTTTCGTCATCAGAATCAGTTTTAAGAACACCCGAAGTTTCTATAAAGCTATAGCGATTCTTTAAGATTTCACCATTGAAACCATTGCCCACCAATACCGTTCCGTTATCTTCTTGTATGCGGATTTCTTGGTCAAAAAGAGTTTTCAGTATTTTTTCATTTCTATCAAAATGCAAATTTTCACCCGTCACACGTGTTTCTCTTTCATTAGAATAAAAATCTATGCCGTTTTCTAAGTCTATTATTTCTCTATTAGAAGTGAGTCGTGCCACACTAACATTTCCTGATGCAACAGGATCTCCATCTTTTGTTTCTTGATAAGAAAGGTTGTAAATAACGGACAAGCCCTGATCTTCAAATAAATCAACTCGTTCTGCTTTTAAAATACGCTTTTCATTATTGCTGGTAACATCGGTTACGACGATATTATGGGCGATGATGTTGGGCACTGATTCATTGAGTAGTTCTGCATTGAAACCTTCATATTCAACGTTGCAGGAAACAAGCAACAATAATATGACAAATACTAACATTTACAGAATCCCCAGTTCAACAATTTATTCAGTCTAATTCATCCAATATAATACTCATAGTTATAAAAGAAAATATAAAAAAATCCAATATTCAAAGGTTTCTTGCTCTTATAGACAAAGAAAGCCCACAAAGTCTAAGCCTTGTGGACTGAACAAAAGTCCTAAAAGAAGAACAATACTATCTCACTCTAAGGATTTCGTGCGAACTGCTCAGCTGAGTAGATAGCATTTTCTAAGCCGCTGACATCAAATGTTGCGGTGATAGGTACACCATTGGCAGGAGATATTCGCAGGGTAATAGTTTTGGCTGATAATATTTCGGCCAAAAATTGCTGCGGAGCCTTGCTAAAAGATGCTTGTCTGTTTGTGCTGACCAACCAATAATCTTTGTAAGACGGTGTTTTATCACGTCGTATCATGACAGTATTGGTGCTTCCGACGTCTTGTCCCCAATAAGTGAATACTTCGGGTTTACCGTTAACCATGCGTAAAACAAGTGTTGCGGGCTTTTCGTTGGCGAATAATACTTCTGATTTTACACTGAACAAGAACACGACACCATCATCTATAGGATCGACCTTGACGTCAATATTCCATTGTCGGCCTAAGTTTTGACGACCACTGGGATAAAGGCTTGTAATGCTAGAACTACTAGTAACGGGCAAGCTACCAATAAAGTTAGGGCTTGAAACTGTGTTATTGCTTGGAATAGGATTTGTTGCAACAGCGGGAGCTTCTGCTGGAGCTGCCTCTGCGGGAGCTGCTGTATCCGCTGCCACATCAGTACCGCCAGTACCGCCAGCATCGTAACCACCGTAACCACCGTCAGCGCCATAACCACCGTCAGCGCCATAACCACCGTCGCCGTAACCGCCAGCATCGTAACCACCGTCAGCGCCGTAACCACCGTAACCACCGTCAGCGCCATAACCACCGTCACCATAACCGCCAGCATCGTAGCCACCGTAACCACCGTCAGCGTAACCGTCATATTGAGCTCCCGATACTTGAGTATCAAAGAGATCTATTTTCATATTTTCCTTTTTATTTTTCCCTAACGTGAAAAAAACCCCAACGCCAACTAAAAAAATGCAAGAAACAATGGTAAGTACACTTTTATTTCGCATAATTAATTCCTTCTAAATGATGACTTTTCATCTTTAATCGTTTATCAACAAAAATTTTCATCTGCCCAATACTTTTTATGTAATCACACAGATTTACTCACTTTAACGTCTCTTTTTCATTATTGTTAACAAATAAAAATAAAATAGAAGAAATAAATTATAATTCAAACGCTTGGAACTTAGCTCAAAAGAAACTTACTTTGACTTCTCAAAAATGGGATTGTACTGTTGGCTCACACGAATAAAGGTCGTGCATTTTGAAAGTTGCTTGAGATTGGACGCACCGACGTAAGTACAGGCAGAACGCAATCCTCCACAAATATCTTGCACCGTGTCTTTGATTTTTCCCCTAAAAGGAACAACGACCTCACGTCCTTCAGAACTGCGATAATCTTTGAGCCCGCCAAAATGTTTTTCATTGGCCTTGTGAGAACTCATGCCATAAAATTCTATAAACTTTCTTTCTTCTATGACATTTTCAAATTCACCATCAGCATTTTTTGAAAGGTAATCAGAACGCAAATAACGTGTAATGATGTCGCCGCCGCCTTCTTCATGGCCTGCAAATAAGCCACCGAGCATGACAAAATCACTGCCCGCCGCAAAGGCCTTGGCAACGTCTCCCGCAGAAGTACAGCCACCGTCAGCAATAATACGTCCGTTCAATCCGTGCGCCGCATCGGCACATTCTATGATGGCACTCAACTGCGGATAACCCACACCCGTTTTGATACGTGTCGTACAAACACTTCCCGGTCCAATACCAACCTTAATAATATCCGCTCCACTGAGAATCAATTCTTGCGTTTGATCAGCGGTCACCACATTGCCCGCAATAATGACAATGTTAGGAAATAATTTGCGGACTCTTGCTATAACCAGAGCAAAACGTTCTGTATAGCCATTGGCCACTTCAACGCACAAATAACTGCATTGACCTTTGATTTTTGCATAAAGTTTTTCAAACTCTTCTATATCTTTGTCGCTTATGCCTATAGTCACAGCTGTATTGTTGCGCACTTTTTCGGACACGCTACCAAAAAAATCGACAAGCTCTTCATTCGTATAGGTTTTGACAAGGCAGGTAAAAAGACCCAATTCGCCCAAGGTTTTCGCTACTTCTAAAGTACCGACGCCATCCATATTGCTCGCCATAATAGGAATGCCTTTGTAAGGCGATGCGTTTTTATTGACGAAAGTATAGCTTCGCTCTAATTCCACATCTTTGCGCGAGACAAGCTCTGAACGCTTTGGTCTAATCAATACATCTTTAAAATCAAGTTTGATACCGTCTTCTATGCGCATATTGCACCTCTTTCTTTCATCTAAGAAATCAAATTCTATTCAACAACGGAGAGAATCATAACTTTAAAACGATAATAATCAAGTCTCTAAGACCATATTATTTCTATTCACATTGCTAAAAAATCATTTTATTAGGAATCTCAATCTTTATGCTATGCGATAAACCATAAATATTCTATAATATCTAAAATACATATATTGAATCCACATAACGAAGAGGTCAGCAATGATAAGTAAACTGCGACAACAACTTTCTCTCCTGAAAACTCCTACCAGAATTGCAATTTATACCGCCATCGTGGCTATTATTGCCTTTGGAGGTTGGGTTATTTTTAGGAAAATCCACACCGCGCCAGTCAAGCAAACCGAGCTTATTCGCCCTGTAAAAACACGTCTTCTTGGCGAAGGGGGCAATATCCGTCAGCTAGATTTTATTGGTCGCATTAGTGCCAAAGAATCCGTTGAACTTTCCTTTACTCTGGGCGGCACGCTCATTGCCCTTCCCGTCAAAGAAGGTCAGCAAGTCACAAAAGGCACGCTGATTGCCAAAATCAACGACAGCGATCAACTCTCCGCCTATGAATCAGCAGAAGTCAGCTTCAAGAAAGCCGATGCCGATTATCAACGCTACAAAAACCTTTATCCTCTTGGCGCGGTTTCCCTTTCAGAATTTGAACAATTTAAAACCGCCGCCGAAGTCGCTCAAGCCAACCTCGACATTACCAATAAAAAGGTCGCCGATGCCAAAATATTAGCGCCTTTTGATGGTATTGTTGCTCGCCTCACCGCCGACATAGGTCAAACCGTGGCGGCTGGTCAGACCTTGGCCGTACTACAAAACTCTGATTTTATTAGCGTTGCCATTGATATTCCTCAACGCTATATTTCTATGTATAGTAGCGGGAAAATCACTGCTCAGGCCTTCTTTGATCAAGATCCCACAACACCCTATACCTTGACGCTCGATGAATTCAGCACCGCAATTTCCCCGCTGACGCAAACTTACGAAGTCAAATTTATCATGCAACGCCCCAAAGGCTTTTTGTTGCTTTCGGGAATGACGGGTGAAGTCGTAGTCCAAACAGAAAAAGACCGCACCGACGGCAACTTTTACCTTCCTTCTAACGCTGTCTTTTTTGATGCAGAAAGCGAAGGAAGTGCGGTCTGGATAGTCGACAAAGAGACCATGCAGGTACACCAACAGTTAGTCACCGCTGGCGCCTTACTCAATGATGAAATAGAAATAACCGCAGGACTTGAATCGGGTCAACACGTTGTAACCGCTGGCGCGAGCCTCCTCCACGAAGGACAGCTTGTTACCTTATATGACGAGGTGGAATAAGTCTGATGAATCTATCTGAAATTGCTATTGAAAAGAAAATCGTCACCTACCTTTTTTGTATACTTTTCCTGCTAGGGGGAACTTACTTTTTAGGAAAAATAGGCCGTCTTGAAGACCCCGATTTTACCATCACAAAAGTAAAAATACTTGTGCCTTATACTGGTGCGACTGCCGAAGAGGTAGAGCTGGAAGTGACAGATCTGATAGAAGAATACATTCAGCGTTTGCCACAAATAGAAAGAGTCACCTCAACCTCAAACGACGGTCTTGCCATCATCACAGCCGATTATAAGAAGGGTTATAGTGGCGAAGAATATCGCCAGCTCTACGATGAACTGCGTCGTAAAATGAGCGATGCGCAGCCCTATCTTCCCCCTGGTGCAGGCCCCATTGTGGTCAACGACGACTTTAAAGATGTCTACGGCATCTATTATGCCATCACTGGCGAAGGATTCTCTCAGCGAGAGCTTTATGAATTTGTCCGTGATTTTCAAAAAAAGCTCTTGCTCGTCGATGGAGTGAGCAAAGTTTCTGTCTGGGGTGAACCCAAAGAGA